>JBKJTP010000104.1:0-8667 GCA_046590195.1 Kapaibacterium sp. (SeqCode)
ATTCGCACGTGTTGCGCAATTTATTCGCTACAAAACAATTTTTGCAGTGCTCCATTTCTGGACACGCTGAACTCGGAACCGTTGCGCAAAAACAGTTATCGCGCTGTGTCAGCGGGAGAGGGCATTTCCAGCGCTGGAGCGGATGGCGTGTTTGTGACGGGTGCGTTGATCCGCGGTGCGATAGGGCCGCCAGTTGGTTGTTGCAACGTGCTACCAGGCGCTACGATCGTTGTGTGCAATATTTTGTAGTTCGTCAACGATTGATCGCTTTCGAACCCACGGCCCGTTGTGACTCGTCCAGTCCTTTCAACGATCTTCACATTCGCAGGCGAGCTGATGCGCTGCGTCTCGTTGTTCCACGTTAATGAATCGGTGTAGACCGTTGTGCCTGAATCACTTACGATCTTCACGCTGTCATAAGCGATCATGTATTTCGTCTGATCGTTGATGTTGGCCCACCGAGCAGTTAGCACAGACGAGTGCTGTCCTTCGCGATCGAAGAAATCGACTTGCACGCTAGAATCGAGCACAGTCTGCCGGCGCTTATCGTACACGCGAATGCGTCCCGCGCTGAGTGTTGCACGTGGCAACGCTTCATTCGAAAAGCGCATCTCTGCAGCGTAACTGACCTGCGAAGGCTCCTCTTCTGGAATGACCGTAGGCACGACGGCCGGCTGCACCTTGGCGTCGTTAGCACAGCTCGAGAGCAGCGTTAGCGTGAGTAGAAGTAAGATTACGCGCATTTAGCTGATGCCTGCCTTTACGAGATCATGAAGATGGATCATGCCGACCAGCTTGTTTCCATCGAGCACCACGAGTTGCATCACTTTAGGCAGTACATTCTCCATCGAGCGCAGCGCCTCTATCGCAAGGGTGTCTGGTGTGGTCGAGCGAGGCTGAGAGATCATGATCTCCTTGGCCATGACGGAGCGAACACTGACCTGCTCACGTGATTGAAAGAAACGCCTGAGATCTCCATCGGTCACAATGCCGAGCAACTCGCCTTTCTCTACGACGGCCGCAGAGCCAAGACGTTTCGAGGTGATCTCGTTCATGACCGTTGCAAGATCATCGTTCGGGCCGACAATAGGAATACCCGTATCTGCGACCATCAGATCGCGTACGGTCAGTGTGAGCTTTCTGCCAAGCGCACCGGCAGGATGGAGCTTTGCAAAATCAAGACTTGAAAACTTGCGCGCTTCGAGTAAGGCCATCGCGAGAGCATCGCCAAGCACAAGCGCCGCGGTGGTAGAGGCGGTTGGTGCGAGGTCGTTGGGGCATGCCTCTTCATCGATAACGATGGGAAGCGTCACGCCGCCGCTCTGTGCTGCTGCAGAACCGAGCTTTGACTGCGGCTGTGCAGTGATCGCAATGATCGGGATCCGGCGATCGAGCAATGCCGGAAGCAAAGAGAATAACTCTTCAGATTCACCACTCTTGCTCAGCATCACGATCGCATCGCCTGGCTTGAGCATGCCAATATCGCCGTGCGCGCCCTCTGCGGGATGGAGGAAGATCGCAGGCGTGCCGGTTGAAGAAAGAGTAGAGGAGAGCTTACGTGCAACGTGTCCCGACTTGCCCATTCCTGTGACAGCAACGCGGCCTTCAACTGCGAGAAGTATCTCGCACGCTCTCTGGAATGCCGCAGGATCAAGCAATTCGATCGTGCGGCGGATCGACTTCGACTCGATGTCGAAGGTTCGCAAGGCGCACTCGAAATAGCTGTTCGTCATAGTGCTCATGCTAGCGTCGTTTGCGGACGAAGTCGAAGAGACCGCGTCTTGGGCCGCTGTTCGCGTCTTCAATGATGACTCTGCTTGCATCGAATTTCTTCGCTCGCTTATTGTACTCGGTCAGTGCTTGCGCCAGCTGAGCATTTGTCGCTGATTCTGCCAGCTCAAAAAATTGCTCACTGGTTATTCGTTCAGAGGCCACTGGCTTGGTCAGTCTTGCTAGCTCCACCAGCAAGCCTGTTACAGGCAGAAGTTGATTGTAGCGGCTTCCCACGTGATGGAGCCATAGAACACTCTCAGCAGGGGAAAGTGCGAGTGTGTAGATAGGTGAATCGGTGGCATCCCGCAGCGGGATCTCTCTTACAGCCGCTCCTTTCCGAGAGGCCGAACCAGGCATCCATGCCGAGAGCGTCCACGCTAGTCGGGGGTTATCCAATTCGGTCAGTTGCAGCAAAGCACCGCTGTTATCCTCATTCATTCGGAGAAAGACCGGCGTCACTGAGCCAGCGGACTCGATCTCGCCGATCGCAACGGTTTCTGCAAAGCCATCGTCGTAGTCTCCAAAGTTCAACGAGCCATCCTCATCCCTCAAGACTGGCAGCCGATCAAGCGTTTCGCGCAAGCATTGATAGAACGGCCTCTCTGTCGGCAGGAGCCATTCGAGTACGCGGCGCTCATTCGACGAGAGATCAGCGAGCAAGTGCTTCTCGGATTCTGATGGCCTGCGTCAGCAATGCTTCGAGCTGGTCAAGCGGCCATTGGGTGGCTTTGTCGCTCCTGGCGGTCTCGGGGTCGGGATGGGTCTCGATGAAGAGGCCGTCAATGCCTGAGGCAACTGCTGCACGCAACAGTCCAGGGATGAAACGCCTGTCCCCACCGCTCACGCCTTGCTGACTTGGACGCTGGACGGAATGCGTTGCATCGAAGACCACAGGCCCAAATTCACGCATCACCTCCAGCGAACGCATATCGACCACCAGATCTCCATAGCCGAAGAATGTCCCGCGCTCGCAGAGGAGCACATTACTGTTGCCGACGTCCAGCACCTTCTGCCTGGCGTGCTCCATATCCTGGGGCGCCATGAACTGGCCCTTCTTGATATTGATGACCTTGCCAGTATTGCCAGCGGCATGGAGTAGAGCGGTTTGGCGGGCAAGAAAGGCCGGGATCTGGAGGATGTCGCAGACCTCAGCTGCCATTTCGACTTCCTGCGGATCGTGGATATCGGTCACGATCGGAAGGCCGTAGTCGAGCTTGATCCCAGCGAGGAGCTTCAGCGCCTCGTCGTCGCCGATGCCCGTAAAGCTACCCGATCCGGTACGGTTGGCCTTCCGGTAAGATGCCTTGAAGACAAAGTCGATAGGGAGCCGCTCGCTGATCGCCATGAGCTCCTTCGCCACGGTCTCGAGCTGGGTCTGGGACTCGACGAGGCACGGCCCGGCCATGACGCAAAGGCGCTCGTTGCTTCTATTGAATTGTGAGAACAGGGTAGAGGGGGTGGTGCTCATTATTGCAAAACTACCGGATTTTTTGTCCGCGTGGCTCATTCGGGGACAATTGCCCGAGACCATAACCAAATTTGCCCAAGGCCAAAACCGAATTTTTCTCCGCCGAATCTCGTATATTTGCGGTCTAGAGCAAAGCGTCTACCTGGGCTGGCTACCTCCTATCATCGGTTCGCGACAGATTCACACTCAAAACCTCTCGGTTTTGGCTGCGACTTTTGCCGGGCTAGGGTGTAATAGAGTAGTGTGCGATAGGTAGTCACACATTGTCCATGAGTATCGCGAAGGCGGTTAGCTGTAAAGCAAGACTAGTCCATCGCCGTTCTCACCGGCATTCCGTTCGTTCAGGTCCCTTCATTCCGAGCTCCGTCACCGGGCTCACTCTGAACGAAGATGCAAGTTTACCTTACAATTGATTCTCCATACCGAGCATGAAGACTCGTTTATCCCGCGTTGTTGCGTTGTGCCTACTGTTGATCGCAGGCGGCCTCGGTTTTAATAGCTGCAAACCCGATCTCGTTGAGGTCGATGTGAATGCTGCTGAATTCGGTTCGATCCGCGTCATGAACTTCGTTGAGTGCGCAGTTCCATACGACATCTTTATCTTTCAAAGTGGATCGCTAGATACGATCGTCAACCGTAGCATCAGGTATTCGGTCGGCAGCGCCTACGCAACGAACCTCGTACCAGGAAATTACATTGTTCAGGCAAGGCCCTTGAACCGTCCGCCAGAGATAAATCTTGGGCAAGTAACTGTCACTATCGGAGCGAATGACGCTAAGAGCGTATTCATTTTTGGTCAAGGCACAGATGCCTTTGAATACAAGGTCGTAGCAGATCAGAATATCACGCCTGCTGCCGACAAGGTTTATGTTCGCTTCGTCAACGCAAAGCCTAACACTGGCAATGTTGATCTCGTATTTGACAACCCGCTGAATTCACCGGCAAAGGCAAACGTAACGCCACGAGATGTTAGCGCCCCAAACTTTGATTACATTGAGCTTGCACATGCACTCGATACGACCTACGCGTTTTATCTCGTCAACTCGGATAATAAGCAGGTCATCACGCGTCTCGCAGGTGCGGCATTCGGCCCAGGACAGTTCTACACACTCGTCTACGCAGGCAATGATGCTGATTGCACGAGCCGTGATACCACATCGGAGCGTGCAGATACACTTCGCCTCCGCTATTTCGACGATAACCAGCAGGGTAACGATCTCACATTCCCGCTTGTCCAGTCGCTCCGATTCAACTTTATCAACGGCTTGATCCCGCCTGCGAACCCTGCGTCAGATCAGCGTACCTATTCGACTGCCGGTGTTGTGATCAATAACGATGACCGCTTCCTGATCCCAACGATCGCGCCGATGGAGATGGCTCGTGATCTCGGCACGTCCAACGGAATCATCAACGGCGGATTCTACACTGTGCCTTGGACAGATGCGATCCAGGTCAGCATGTACGCGAATGTCCTTGGTGGTGATGGCAAGCCTACCACTCAGCGTGGAATTAAGCTTGTAGACCTGCGCGCAGGTAATCGCAAGCTTGTGACCTCCGACGTTCCATTCTCGATCATCGTGTTAGATACGGTCAGCAACAAGATCACGAATGGCACCTTCAATGTCGATTCTTCAAAGATCGTTAGCTGGAGCGTTCCGCTTCCTGACGTCCCGGTGGTTGGCAAAGCACAGCTCGTGGTTGTCAATGCACTCGCGCCGGTAAGAGGCGATGGTGCACAGCGCCCTTCTCGCTACAGCAAGTTCTTCATCAACGGTACAGCACCGAAGGCTTTCACGACAGCGCAGAGCTCTCCAAAGTCTGATGTATTCGAGGTCGATGCCGGTGGATCGGTTGAGGTCAAGGTCGATATCGGAAGAGCGTCTGTCTTCGAGACGGTCACAGCGAACTTCAATCCTGAGTCGGGTGGAATCTATGAGATCGTCTTGCTCGGAATGCGCGGTCATCCGGATGCTCGCTATCAGCCGAAGCTGATGATCATCCAGACGAACAAGAAGAGCCAGTAACAAGAATACAATTAGCGCGCGCAAGCGTGTTGCAAGAAAAGCCGGAGCATAGCTCCGGCTTTTCTGTTTTACACACGAATGGATATTAATAATTCGGTGCCAGTACCAGCAAAGGAGAAGCTCCCGAAGAACGTCGTGTGGCTAAGTATTGCTGCGATGTTCAATGATATGAGCGGCGAGATCGTGGGACGTGCGCTGCCCTTGTTCCTTGCCGGTACGCTCGGCATCAGTAAAAGCGTGATCGGATTGATCGAAGGATTTGCCGACACCACTTCCGCGATCTTCAAGATCCTCTCAGGCTGGTACAGCGACAAATGGGGGCGACGTCAGCGGATCACTGCATTCGGTTATTCGCTCACGACGGTTTCACGGCGATTGCTGCTGCTAACCTCGAATTGGGTTATACCCTTTTTCAGCCGCTTCATCGATAGAGCCGGTAAAGGCATACGCACGTCGCCAAGAGACGCGCTCATCGCCGACTCCGTCTCGCCTGAGATGCGCGGACGCGCATTTGGTTTGCATCGAGCCTTGGATCCGCTCGGGGCTGTTTTTGGCTCGCTCGGAGCGGCCGGGCTGCTATGGTACTTCTCAGGCAGCGCTTCAATACTGGATAGCGGTACCATCATCTCAGAGGAGGTCTTTCGCTGGATCATCATCATCGGATCGATACCGACGATCATCTCAGCACTGATCGTGATAGTGATCGTGAAAGATGTTGTCCGTCCAGCGCCGATCAACAAATCTCCCGCACGGTTGCTCGGATCTGGGATCGATAAGCGATTCAACAAGTATCTTATCTACACGCTCATCTTTATGCTTGGTGCATCGAGCGATGCATTCTTGTTGCTTCGAGCGCAATCGCTCGGGATCTCGGCAGCAGAGATCTTTCTGATGATCGCAGCGCTGAACGTCGTCACAGCACTATCCGCGTACCCGGCCGGAATACTCTCCGATCGTTTGGGCCGCAAGAATGTCGTTGTTGCAGGCTGGATCTACTACGCGATCATGTATGCTGCGTTCGCATTCGCGACCGAGGCCTGGCACATGTGGATACTCTTCAGTGCGTACGGCTTGTTCTACGGTCTGACAGAAGGAGTAGAGAAGGCCTACGTCGCCGACATCGTGTTGCCGGACCAACGTGGCGCTGCATACGGATTGTATAACGGTGCTGTGGGCATCATGATGTTGCCAGCGAGTTTGATTGCAGGTGTATTGTGGCAGCAGTTTGGTCCGCAAGCCCCATTTATCTTCGGTGCCGCTGTCGCAACGATTGGTGCCCTTTTGCTCGCAAAATTGCGGTTGGAATGATCAACTAAATTTTGCGCGCGAGATCGTTTTTCACAGCGCGTTCAGAACTTCGAGGTTTTTGAATTTGTAGTATGAGTTTGCATTGCACGCAAGACAATGTCTATCATCCAGACGTCGAGCGGCGATGCCGTTTCTCAGGACATCAACGTCAAAAAGAACCAACAGTTGATCCATGGGAGCCTGGTTCGCTTTACCCTGATTGCAGGCCTCGCCTCTAGCAATAGAGGAACTCCAAGAATCTTTTATCCGTATCTCAAAACTTTTTGGGTGCCGATAAGGTGAGGGACAGTGGAAGTAAAAAGGATTTGAAGGCAGGTGCCCACTGTGCAGGAAAAAGATACGGTTCTTTTTATACCTTGTGCGGATCTTTGGCTGATCGCTCTCACCAGTGAGGCCTTGGGTCCAAGTCCTGTGAGACGGCATCGCCGCTCGCCTTGTTTTTCCCCTCCTCACCCATTCCCACCGCACTTCAATCCTCACCAAACTGTTTGGTCGGCGTCCAATAATTCCATACGTCAGTGAGTCGAGCACTTCGGGTAGGTATCACAGGTAAGTTCGGCAGCGGTAAGTCGAGTGTCTCGCGCATATTCCGCGGGCAGGGGATCACTGTCATCGATAGCGATCAGCTTGCGAAAGATCTCATGTCGAGCGATGAAGAACTGAAGCAACAGCTCATCGCGATCCTGGGGCCAGAGACATACAGCGATGGAGCGCTGAACAGAGCCTTCGTTGCAGAGAAGATCTTCACTGACCGTCAGGCGAGACTGAACGTGGAGTCGGTCGTTCATCCCGCAGTCTTCCGCGGCATTGAAAAAGCATTCGCGAATGCAAAAGCTGGAGAAATTGTCGCAGTAGAATCCGCGCTGATCTTCCAAACATTTCTGTGGCGCGTCTTTGACTACATCGTGATCATCGATGCAACCGACGAAGCGATCATCACACGAAGTAGTGCAGCCGGGAAGTTCAGCGAAGCTAGCGTCAAAGCAAGACTCGCAGAACAGGATTATCGCCAGGACTATGTTACTGGCGCAGACTTCGCGATCGCCAACGATAGTACCATTGATGCGCTATCGTCACGCGCATTGATGATCGCGACGATCCTCAAAGCATTCTCGAAGCAGCAACTGCCTGACATCCCGCTTCGTATGAAGCAGGAAGCCGAAGACGAGAACGATATAGAAGGCGATGATGCGATCGCGCCAGGTGATATCACCAACACCACCATTCACTAGTATCCCCCTCAGCGCATGTCATTGTATCAGCAGATCTTCGAGCGCGAGCGCGCTGTACTCTTTCCTAATTACGATCGCCTGCCGATCGCGGAAGTAGTTTCTGCATCAGGCGTCTACATTCATACCGCCGACGGAAAGAAGTATCTTGACTGCGTTTCGGGTCTTGGAGTGAACGCCTTGGGTCATTCGCATCCTGCCGTCGTCGCTGCGGTGAAAGAGCAGGCGGGAAAGTATCTGCATCTCTCAAACTTATATCATCAGTCGGTGCAGTTCGAACTCGCGGAGATGCTCTGCAAGATGAGCGGCTTTGAGCGGGTATTCTTCTCGAACTCCGGCGCGGAGGCGATCGAAGGAGCGCTCAAGCTTGCACGTCGTTTCCAGTCCGAGACCACGGGGATGGAGAAGAAGGTAGAGCTCATCGGCCTCTCGAATGGCTTTCATGGGCGCACCTATGGCGCGCTCAGCATCATGGACAAAGAGAAGTATAAGGCAGGCTTCGGCCCGTTCCTCCCGGAGGCGCATGTCATCGGCATGAACGACGTAGAGGGCCTCTCAGCCCGCATCACACCAAATACAGCCGCTGTGATCGTCGAGCCGATCCAGGGCGAGGGCGGTATCACCGAGATCACGACCGAGTTCGCGAATGAGCTCAAGCGCCTCCGAGAGCTCTATCGCTTTCTCATTATATCGGACGAGATCCAGACCGGGGTTGGGCGTACGGGCAAGTTTTTCGCTCATGAGCATTATGCGCTCGAGCCAGACATCACCGTTTGCGCCAAAGCGATCGGTGGCGGATTGCCGCTCGGGGCGATCCTGACGTCCAAGAAAATAGCTGAGGTGATGGCGGGCGGCGTCCATGGCA
>JBKJTP010000110.1:0-7594 GCA_046590195.1 Kapaibacterium sp. (SeqCode)
TTCTTCGGTGGCACGCAGGATAACGGTACGGTTGCGGTAGGCTTGACGCCATCCGGCACGTTCGAGATGATCAACAATGCCGATGGCGGCGTGGCGATCGCGCATCCGACCGATCCAGAGAAGATATTCGTCTCAAAGCAGCAGGGAAGGATCTTCGTGCGTACGGGGCTCGATTCGTTGGTGCCTTCACTATCCGATGTGCCATCAACGGATCCTACTGCGTATGCGAAACAGTGGCATAACATCACGAACGGACTGATCAAAGGCCCGAACCGCTTGACCGATACGACCGAGGCCGTTGGATTTATCGCACCGTACGCGATCGATCCGAGCGATCCAACAGAGCTTTACACCGGGCGCATGAGGCTCTATCGGGCAAAGATCGATTATGCACGTCCGGAGGATTCGAAGTGGCATGTATGGTCGCCCTATCTAACAGGTGACACTGCAGACCCGAAGCACTACACGAGCTATACGGTGGAAGCGATCGGTGTTGGCCCACGCGATGAAGCACAGCGTCCGATGCTTTGGCTCGCTGGTATCATTTCGATCAGCTCTGGTCAGTATCTGAGTGTGCATAGAACTGTTGTCAATCCAACCATTGGTGCCGATGTCGCCCCTCGTTGGATCAACGCTCGCACAGGTTTGCCAACGGCACTGCCTTCGATGATCGTACCTGATCCACTCGATAGCCTTACAGCATTCATCTCATTTTCTCGCTACTCCACCAATACTATCTACAAGACCACCAATGGTGGCAAGTCCTGGGTAAGCATTTCAGGCAACCTGCCGACGGCTCCTGTCAACTCGTTCGTCTTCGATCGCGAGGCTGAGGGCGGTGACATCACCAAGCATAATCAGTATCTCTTCGCAGCAACGGATGTTGGCGTATTCATGACGCGTGATGGCGGTGTGAACTGGTTTCGCACTGGCGATGCAATGCCGACGGTCGTTGTCGGTGATGTCAAGATCTATAAGAACCTGCTCATTGCAGGTACACATGGCAGAAGCGCATGGGCTGTCGATCTCAACGATCTTCGCAACATGAGCGATGTTGCTAATGCAGAGCAAGAGATCAATCGTCTAGCGGTGTATCCTAATCCGGTGCGTGCGAAGATGGGCACCACGGTAGCGTTCGATCTTAATGCTGAGATAGAGTATGTGCGCTTGGTCAACATCAGCACTGGCGCCGATGTGAAGTATCAGCCGACACATGTTGGTTCGCGTTATGAGTTAGTGTTGCCAGATGATGCGCAGTCGGGTAGTTATCTATTGCAAGCGATCACGCGAACAGGCGAGTTATATCAATCCAAACTTTCGGTTCATTAGTGCTATTCCGAGCCTTCACACTCTTCATTATTCTTTCTTCCTGCGTTACTAGTGAGGAAGCACTTGCGCAATCGCGAAAACGAAAGGAGAAGATCGTCGAACCTGTCGGCGATCTCTTTACCTTGCGCTATAAGCCGCAAGTCGGTACGCTGTATTATGACGTCAACACGGCGATCGAACATAACTTAGAGGGCCGTCACATCTTTCCGATCCGGAGCACTGCACAGCTTGCGCTTGATACCAAGGGTGTTGACCAAAGAAATCTCAACTGGACCTACGATTATTTTTATCGCGAGCTCAAGACGATCCTCTCGAAGCATCAGCTTCCTAATGGGAGCGGCGAAGACAGCGTTCTGAATGAGGTTCGCGCGATTGGCAAGCGCACACGTGTAACATACAGTATGCTCGGGCGTCAGGTGCGGATGGTCCCGATCGACACAGCACGCTTGAGCGGCGAAGCGCAATTCTTCTCGTATTTCTTCCAGCCGCCACGCCTGCTGGCGCCGCTGCCCGAGAAGAAGGTCTCGTACGGTGCGACATGGGAGGACAACCGGGTTGATACGGTGACGTTCGTCGATACACTCGGCATCGAGCAGTTCACCCGTGGTATGAGTGTCTACCGGTTAAAGTACACATACAAGTTCGAGCGCCTGCAGGATAGCGTCGACGGCAGCGTAGCGGTGATCTCCTCCGTCCAATCCGGTTCGTTTAGCGGTATGCAATACAACCCAAGCGGCGACCGCCTGGATTACACTGCGCCGATCACTGGCACTGATACTACGTATCTCGATCTGCTTACGGGACGCGTGATCTACCGCGATACGCACTATGATATACCTGTACTCGTGACCGCTCCCGGTCGCCCTTCAACATCGGACAAGCTCGATATCCGCACGATCGTCATGCTCAACATCGACAACATCCGCACGACGGCAACGCCGAATGGCAAGGCTAGATAGGTCATGAGAATAGAGTGTTGACATAAAAAAAGGGAGCCGACAAGACTCCCTTTTTTGTAACGCTCTTTGAATGATCAACTGACCTTACCGACAACGCGAATGTATTGTGGTACTTTTATGGTCTTTTTGACCTCTTTTTTCTTCTTGATCTCGATCACCTCTGTTGTGAATTTGCCATCGGTTGGCGTCATCCTGTCCTGGGTGATCGTAAACTGCCTATCGTTCAAGCCATGGGAGATCAGGAAGGACTGTACGGCCATTTCGCGCGACGCAAGTATCGTCTCATCCGCGGTCTGCTTCCTCGTCTTGATAGTCGCATCAGGATAGACGGTGATATCGAGCGTGAGCTTCGGATTCTGTTTCACAACTGTAATGATGTCCTCGAGATGACGCGATGCATCGGCTTCGATCATGCTCGACTTCGGCTTGAACACGAGGCAGGCGATCGCGAAGGCTTCACCGCTCTTGAGTGAGGTGAGCGAGACACGAAGCGGCGTCTCCTGAAACCTGTCGAGAGCAGGGATCACGAGCGTCTGCTCGCGGAATTGGTAGTTGCTATTAGCGAAGGTCACGCGGTAGGTGGCGTTCGGCTGTAGTGTTGCAGTAAACTTGCCATCCTTGTTCGACTTTGTCGTGAAGACCTTCTCGGTGCCTTTGTAGATGCCGATCGAAACGTCGCCGGCAGGCTGGCCTTCAGCGTTCGTAACTTCTCCCTTGATCAGGGTTATCACTTTCTGGAGCTGAGCACTCGCGGTGCTGCTGCTGAAGAGAACAATGGCAAGGATGGCTAACTTGGCAGTAGCCTTTAACGATGTGTAGAGAGCAAGCATAAGATACGGATCTGGTTTGAGCAAAACGAAGAGCTTGCGGATCAGGCAAGATCCAGGCTCCTAAGCAAAAGAGTACGGCAAGGGCATTGCCGGCACTTGGCTAAGAACAAGGGTCGGCTCCTAAAGTTACACCCCCAAACCAGAATAGGCTTTGCACCCAGAATAGTTGAGTCGCGCTATTTGTTCACAACGCCCATCGCCATACCATCTCCAACGGCGATGATCACGCCAAAAATTGACGATTCCGCTGCAAATTCGGCATTAAATCGGCGGACGGCATTGACGCTCTCGAAATCCGGATCGTCCTCCGGCAGATCCATATCCATCAGCCGGCCGAAGGCCATAGCATTGTCGCCAGCGATGACGCCACCCGGCCGGATAAGGCGGAGGCCCTCTTTCAGATAGTTGATGTAATTGATCTTGTCGGCATCGATGAGGATAAAGTCGAAGCTATTGTCCTCGAATGTTCTCATGTGATCGAGCGCCGGTCCTTCGTGGATCGTGACGTTCGAGAAACCCTCTCCAGCCAGATTCTCCCTCGCGATGCGTGCGTGCATCGGCTCGAACTCGAGCGAGACAACCTCACCCCCATCACCCATCGCCTTCGACATGATCGCGGCTGAAAAGCCGAACAGCGTACCGACATCGAGCACACGCTTCGCCTTGATCGCCTTTACGAAGAAGCCGAGGAATTTCGCCTGCTCCTCCGAGATCGAGATCATCGGAATGCCTGCCGCTTCCGCACGCTCGGAGAATTGCTTTAGCAATGCAACCTCATCTTTGGCGAAGAGATCGACGATATAGTTGTAAACAGGCTCGGTGAGAGGTGTGCCTTTCATGCTATTCGCGATGAGCTATTGAGTTGATCCGTTGAACAAGTCGTTCGGCTGCGATTTCTGACGGAGATTGAAATGCTTGTAGGCGAGTTTCGTTGCTTCGCGGCCACGCGGTGTGCGGGTGAGAAATCCTTCCTGAATGAGGAATGGCTCGTAGACCTCCTCGATCGTACCAGATTCTTCGCCGACTGCTGCCGAGATCGTGTTCAGACCAACAGGCCCGCCGCCAAACTTCTCGATGATCGTCAGCAGAATGCGCTTGTCCATTTCGTCGAGACCGTGATCATCGACTTCCAGTGCTGTAAGCGCGATGTGCGCGATCTCCTTTGTGATCGTACCATCGCCTTTTACCTGTGCGAAATCGCGAGTGCGATGCAATAAGCGATTGGCGATACGTGGGGTGCCGCGCGAACGCCGTGCAAGTTCTAGCGATCCATCGGAGTCGATCGAAACGCCGAGCAAGCTGGCGCTGCGCTCGATGATCTTCTGCAGCGCTTCCGCACGGTAGTAATCAAGTCTGTTCGTGATGCCGAAGCGTGTGCGAAGCGGAGCTGAGAGCAAGCCTGCTCGTGTCGTAGCACCAACCAGCGTGAATGGCTTGAGCTCGATCTGGATCGAGCGTGCACTCGGGCCGCTATCGATCATGATATCAAGCTTGTAATCCTCCATGGCTGAGTAAAGATACTCTTCGACGACGGCCGACAAGCGGTGTATCTCATCGATGAAGAGCACATCGCCTTCTTCGAGCGTCGTGAGCAGTCCGGCCAGATCGCCAGCTTTCTCGAGCACTGGACCCGACGTCGTCTTGATGTTGGCGCCCATCTCATTTGCGATGATATAGGCGAGCGTTGTCTTTCCGAGTCCTGGAGGCCCGGTAAAGAGTACATGATCGAGCGCCTCGCCGCGCTGCAGCGCAGCTTGAATAAAGATGCGGAGATTTTCGACAATGCTCGATTGTCCAGTGAAATCGATGAAGCCTTTGGGCCTCAGCGATTTCTCGAACTCGACATCGTGACGTTCGGGCGCAGTGATCTCAGGACGGGTAGTATTCTTCGGCGGCATTGGTGTAGCAACATAAGCCGGGTATGTGACAGTTGCCGCTCATCGTAGAGACGCGCTACAGCGCGTCTCTACGATGGATCATCCCTCGATCACCCACAGCGGGTAGCCACGACGGATATAGCCCTTGACCTCGATGTTGCCGCGGTGCCAGCGATAGTGAGCTGGGGTGAGATCGAGCTGGATCTCCGGCTTGCCCCAGGTCTGCCCGAAGTAGAGCAGGAGGATCTCAGAGAGATCGTCATCGCGATCGGCCATGACCGAGTTCATTCTTGGCGTCAAGCTAATGCGTCGCAAGCGGCCCGTATTGTTCTCGAAGACGAAGGCCATCCGCATGTAGGCGGAGCGGACATAGATCGAATCGAGCACCATGATCTTGATACTGTTGTCGCCGAAGTTGCGTGTTAGGGTATCGATCTTCACTTCACGCCAATTCCCGTCCACAGCCTTGATTACGGTGTTCGCACTATCGAACGTGATGCCGGGCCGGAGCCCAAGAATGTGAACCTGCGGATATTGGACTGTTGGCTTTCCGGGCTTAACTTTGCTCTTAGGCTTTGCAGCGGTTTTCGGCGGAGTGGGTTGCGCGCAGAGATCGGTACTCAGAACGAGCAGCGCGAGGATCAAAAGAATGGAGCGCACCAACATAAGAGCTTTAATCGAAGGCGAACGCGAAGAGGGCAGCAGTTACAATACAAGCGAAGCTGACCACATAATTCCATTTGATCGGTTCCTTCAAATATGTCACTGCGAAGATGAGAAAGATACCGATGGAGAGTACTTCAGCAATGATCTTCAGTTGCGCTGCGCTGAAGATCTGATGCCCCATGCGGTTTGCCGGCACCTGCAGGCAATACTCGAAGAAGGCAATGCCCCAACTGATGAGTATCGTGATCCAAAGTGCGCGGTTCGGATACTTCAGGTGTCCGTACCAAGCGAACGTCATGAAGCACGTCGAGAGTGCGAGCATGAGGATGGGTAACGCTTTCTCCATAGATGTGAGAAGATAGAGTGGGGGATAGGTTTAACTGCTATCTCCTGAACAAACAGGTTCCACTATTCTCTTCATCGAGACTCATATTCTCCTCGGATTTCTACTTCGCAATGTGAGGTTTAAATCCTAAGTCCGTATGACGTTATGTCAGCGAATCGATCGCAGAAAAAATAGTCAGGCATACATAGCCAGGCATCCCTAAGCCTCCACAGAATTATGAGTACTCTCGAGAGTCCCGAAGTACAGACCGCTCCTCAGACAAAGCAAGCTGCCACCGGCCGCACACGTGTTGCCATCGTCTTTACCGGCGGCACCATCGCGATGACGCAGGATAACAAGAACGGCGTAAAGCCGCAGCTCTCTGGCAGACAGATCCTCGACCGGGTACCTGAAGTGTTACAGTATCTGCCCGATCTCGATATCGAGGTCCACGATTTTTCTACGCTGCCTGGACCGCACATCTCACCCGAGATGATGGTCACATTGAGCGAGTTCGTCAAGGTCATTGCCGAGCGATGCGATGGCGTCGTCGTCACGCATGGCACTGACTCGATGGAGGAGAGCTCGTACTTCATCGATTGCACGATCGGCGATCAGGTCACAGCAGTCTTCACTGGCTCGATGCATCCATCGACCGACGCTGCCTGGGATGGCGGACGCAATCTCATCGATGCGCTTGCAGTAGCGGCGACCAAAGATTTCAAGGGCGATGGTGCGCTTGTCGTGCTCGATAACACGATCCATGCAGCATGTGAGGTGACCAAGTCGCACACGATGCGCAACGACACGTTCGCATCGCATGACTTTGGCCCGGTCGGCAATGTGAACGTACTCAATGGTACAAAGCCGATGAAGATACGCTCGGCCCAATACCGCACATCGATCCCATTCAATGATGAGAATGAGTTGCCGTATGTCGAATTCCTGAAGGTCTATTCGGGTATGGACGATCATCTCTTCGTAGCTGCGCTCAAGAATGGCTGTGCCGGCATTGTCGTCGAAGCGATGGGCCAGGGCAACGTCCCGCCGGGGGCTGTCAACGGCATCTCGCGCGCATGTGAGATGAATATTCCGGTCGTGATCACGAGCCGCTGCCAAGCTGGCCCTGTGCGCCCATATTACGCGTATGAAGGTGCTGGGTTGGAATTGCAGAAGCTTGGATGCATCTTCGCTCCGTATCTTACCGGACCGAAGGCGCGCATCAAGCTGATGCTTGCGATCGCCGCTGGATACGACCAGGAGAAGCTCAAGGAGCTTTTCCCCTGCATATAACTGTCTGGTCTTGACACGAATCCTCTGATACGTTGAAGACCTCACGTTCGATCAAAACATTACTCGTTCTCCTGCTGGGCTGTGTCGCGTTCGCGGCAGAGACCCCCGCGCAGGAACGCTCCCTTGTTTTCCTCCCAGAGTCTCCGCGCATCGGGACGCCGAGCAGCAAGTCGCATCGTCCGCAGAAGGGGATCGGGCGGCCGAAGTTCGCGCCACCGCCGAAGGTGCAGAGCCACAGCACAGTTCTTTCTGAGTTCACGAATTACAAGGTCACAGACTTTCTGCTCGCGGATCAGAATGAGCCGTTCGTCGCGA
>JBKJTP010000167.1:0-11896 GCA_046590195.1 Kapaibacterium sp. (SeqCode)
TTGATGACGAGGATGGCATCGCGGTGATCGTCGGGATGCGAGAGCATCGTGGCGATCTCCTGATCGGAAAGCGTCTTCTCGATCGTGGCAAATTCTTCCGCAACTTGCGATTCGAGCGAGGGATCTTCCTGCGCGAATTCCAGCAGCCCTTCAGCATCGTCAAGACTGCCCTTAAGAACAGCAAAGTCATCC
The DNA here is from genome assembly GCA_046590195.1 of Kapaibacterium sp. (SeqCode). Lineage (GTDB taxonomy): Bacteria > Bacteroidota > Ignavibacteria > Palsa-1295 > Palsa-1295 > JBKJTP01. The sequence goes on from JBKJTP010000167.1 coordinate 193, forward strand.
CGCTCCTTCTTCAGGCGCGAGAGCTCTTGCATGATCTTCTGTGCGGTCTTATTGTCGTTCCAGAATTCCTGGCTTCCAGACTCTTCTTCGAGCTGGTCTATTCGGCGCTCCTTATTGGAGAGGTCAAAGAGAGTCGCCGAGCTCTGCGAGTCGGGCTCTCAGATCGGCAATTTGGGTGGGAGTGATCTCGAGCATGGGTTCGGGAGTGCTGAGTTGAAAGTGCTGAGTGCTGAGACTTAAACTTAGAGTCGGCTTAAGGCTCTGATGTATATTATCGGCGCTTTCAATCCGGGGCGCCGGCGCTTTCAACCTGTGGCGTGTCAGTTTGATTCGGTTTTAAGCGTCTTGAGATAGGGAAGCGTCTGCCTGTAACTATTCCCTTCCTGTGTCCTTATAAGATAGAGCCTGTCCCTAACCCTCTTGTGATGTCCCGATCTCCGATCTGGTCTCTCGTATTCATTGTCGTCCTGCTGTTGGCTGGCCGCGCGGATGCGCAGTGGCAGATAATAAGCAAACCGAGCAACGAGCGCCTCGGCGTCATCAATTTCCGCAACGAGTTCAATGGCTTCATTGGCTACCGCGTATCGGGAGGACAGGTGATCGCGAAGACCACGGACGCGGGCAAGACCTGGTACAGCGTCCAACTCGAATTCAGCCGCTATACTGGAGACGTCTCCGATATCTTCATGGTCGATGAGTTGGATGGCTGGGCAACCTGCGATGGAACAGATGCCGCGCTGGCTAACAGAGGATTGTACCGAACGAGCGACGGCGGCATGAGTTGGCAGAGTGTGCAACTAGTCAAAGATGCATCATCTGTCATTCAAATAGGTCAGTCAGTGTATGTCACATCCCGACGCACCACTCCTAGTGGTATTCCTATTACCATATCTAGGGATGCGGGCAATTCATGGAATCCGTCCACACCGATGTACATGAACGACGTGACGTTCGTTGATCCGCAACGTGGCGTCGCATGCAGATACGAACCAGCGAGTACCGACTTGGGGAATTGGTATCGCACCACTGACGCCGGTAATACATGGATTGCGATTCCAAACATGGACGAATCGTGGAGTGTCTATGGAGAGTGGGGCACCCCAAATTTTTATGCCGTTCCGGAAGACGAGTCTTTAGCGCAACTCAATGTAAGCGGATCAAAAGTACTGCGTTCAACCAACTACGGTCAAACTTGGGCTACGATCTCCAACTTCAATTTTAATTCGACTGGTCACCTTGCAGTCGCGAACGGCAACTTCTATTTTCAAGTCTCGGACCGACATCCGGCAAATCTCGCTCGCGCTTCTGGCATTTACTTGTCAATCGATCGAGGAATAACCTGGCGACCAGTGGGAGGACCCAGTTCCGATCCAGACACAAGGTTTGATGCGACCGGTTGCAAGGGCGGGATAGTCTACGCATCAGACTCGCTAGGCAATCTCTGGAAGACCCGGAATGGTGGAGATGGCACGATCGTCGAGCCGCCTTTCACGCTGGAGTTTGGCGCGGATACGATCCGCATTGCATCGCTTGTGTGTGAGACGAAGTCTGCACGTTTCAACTTCCGCAATCTCTATTGCTCGCCAGACAGCATTGTCTCGATCACGCTTGATGCATCGGATGCTACATCATCTGGGGCAGTCTCATTGAGCAATGTCCCAGCACTGCCAAAGGTATACAATACCGATGAGGGCGATCAGTTCGATGTCAACTGGGATCCATCGAAGTTGCTCACAGGTGATAGCACGATCTATGTGCGTGTTCGTCTCCGCTATTACTCCACCGCAACGAATACGTTGATCGATACATCGATCGTGATCGAAGCGATAGGGCAGGGTGCACCACCAACAGCGGCATATCCCGCGCAAGTGGACATGGGCAGCACATCCTCATGCCTGCCTATCGATTCGCTGTTTACGATCACGAACACTGGCTGCGATACGCTATACCTTGATGCTCCAACGATCCCGGCGAATGCTGGCATCACGTTGCAAGATAAACTCCGTCAGCCGATCAACTTCCCGCTTGTGCTAGCCCCGGGTGATGTAGATACTATCTACCTTGTCTTGATGCGCACGCAACTCGGGCCGTTCAATCTGAACCTTGATTTCCCAGCATCACATCAATCGATCGAGGGAAGCTTTCGCGTTTCGATCCAAGGTACAGTCGTGCAGACCGGACCGCAGTTCGCCGTCGCATTTGATTCACTTATCAATGCGCTGTTCGATTCAGTACTGCTCGATCGCGGCAAGATGACACGCTGCGATCCGCCGCAGGAGTTCTATCTTTACATTCGGAATCCCGGCTGCACTGGTGTCGCGCTTCGAAATGTCATGTTTGAAGGGGATGGGAGTGTGTTCACAGTAACTCCCGCCGGATCGCTACCAGACACGTTGTCCGGCGAGGATCTGCATCGCATCACGGTGACGATCACGCCGCGCATACTTGGAATTAACACAGAGCGACTTAGGATACGCTACAAGATCGGTGACGATCCGAGCATCGATCTCTACTATCCCTTCACGGTCGACGTGGGATATGGCACGAGACTGCTATCGCTTGATGAATCGCTTCGCGACCTTGACACGGTCGAATATTGCCAGACGCGCGATAGCGTGATCCGCTTCCAAAACACCGGCTGCGATACGCTAACGCTGACGGACGCGATGCTCAATGGCGCGGATTATCATCTCGATCCGAATGGCACGCTGCCGCGCAAGATCGCACCAGGTGCGTATGATTCCGTGGTCGTTCAATACGATCCACTATTGCCGGGTGATGCAGCCGGCCAGGTGCAGTTCATTTCAGATGCCGATACGCTTGCGACGCGGGCAGTCGATCTGGTCTCCTTCGCATTGCCAACTGACACGGTAACATTCAGGCTGGTGCCCGAACGCGAGATCGTCAACGACAATGATACGCTGAACTTCAATCTTTTTCCAGACACTACGATACGAGGCAAGGGAATGCGCTCACTGAGCGTGATACTGAGCTACAATGGCGATGTGATGGCGTTCATGTCGGCAACGCCAAGAGTGCCAGGACTCACGATATTGCCTGTGACTGAACTCGAAGCTGGATTGAAGGCTCGACAGATTTCGCTCACGTTGTTGCACGCTAACGAGATCACGCTCGATTCGCTGGTATCGCTCGTTTCGCTACGATTCCGAACAACGCTTTCGGATTCAACGCATGCGACGATGAACCTTGCGAATTTCATCGTCAATAACGGCGATCCGAAATTCGCAAAGTGCATACTCGGCTCACGAGCGGAAGAGTCGAAGCTAACGCTGACGCTCTATTGCGGCGATTCGTTGATCAAGAAGACGCTCTTGCTCAATAAGCTTGTGCTCTCGACGAAGCCCGCGTGGCCGAATCCTTCTTCGCGAGTTCGCTCGACCGCGATCAAGCTCCCTTATGTGCTAAATGCACCAATGACGTTGTCACTTCGCGTGTATTCGATGGAGGGTGTCTTGGCCTATGAAGCCGAGGAAGCGCGAGGAGTAGGAGAGAGCGAGCTGGCAGTACCGCTCGAGCGACTAAGCTCCGGTGTCTATCACTACACGATGAGCGTAGAAGGCACGCAAGTGCGCGGTCAATTCATCGTGGAGTAACAACTACGGAAGGATCTCGCGGATGGTCTCGGCGAACGTATCGTACTGTTTTTCGCCATTGAGGATGGTGTAGAGGTATCCGTCGGCATCGATCACATAGGTTGCCGGTATCGATATGCTCTCACTGCCCGTATACGCTTCATAGACATCAAAGCCAGGGTCGGTGATCACTTGATAGTTGAGCCCCTTGCCTCGGGCAAAATCTTCAACCTTGGGGTATACAGCACCAGCGCGATCGATCGCAATGCCGATCACAACAGCGCCTTCTTCGCGAAAATCCGTTGCGATATCGCGAAGTGCAGGTGTCTCGACAAGGCACGGTATACACCACGTAGCCCAGAAATTCACGAGTACAACTTTACCTCGTAGTTCTTTCAGCGAGCGCAGTTCGCCCGTGGAATCCTTCCATGTGAAGTCCGGCGCCATTCCCTCTTCCGCTGACTCTGCTTCGAACCCAAAGAGCGTCGAGACATTCTTGCTGAACTTCGGCTCGTGTACGTACGGCGGCTCCACGCTCTTGTCGCAAGAGAGCGAGAGCATAGAAACAAGTGCGAGACAAAGTAAACCGCGGATCATGCAAGGATAGGCTTATCGGACCACCACGCGAGATCGATCTCCGCAAATGGCCTGTCCTTGATAACCGCAGCTTCGAGCAGATCAGTGTCCTCCTCGTTGAGGCCATGGCCTTCGACATAGCTTTTTGCCATATCGAGCATCGCTTCGAGGTTATCCGCATGCGCGGTGAAACGCTCTGTGGAGTAATCGATCGCGCCCTTGGTCGAGATGACGAACTGCCAGTCACTCGCTTCCATCAGGAGCAACTCGCGTGCGGCCTGATGCATGACCGTGCGCAGCGTCTCGTCCGCGATCTGTCCTTCTTCCATCGCACCTTGATCGCGCAGATATCGCAGCATCTGATGAAATTTCTCCTCCAGCGGATAGATCCGCTCCCATGTCCATTTCACCTCTTTGTTCAGCCACACGAAGTGCCCGCCGCCTTCGCCCCATGAGCCTTCGGGCAATGCGATCGTTTTGTGAGGTCGTGGCAATGTATCAAGCGCACGTGCGCAATTCGTCACGCGAACATCTGGGTCTTCTACGAGCAACTCGATCACACGCTCGATAAAACGCGGTCCTTCGAACCACCAGTGTCCGAAAAGCTCTGTATCGAAAGGTGACGCAATAATGCCTTCGCGTCCATATTCTTCCTGATGCTCAGCGAGTTGCTGCTTGAGGATCGAGACGAAGTTCTGCGCATTCGCTTCGATCATCAGTTCGATCTTTGCAGGATCGTACTGCACTTTGTCAGCGAGGTCGATGCCGCTGCCCGTCACTGCCCAATAGCGGTGGCCGGAGTTGTGATGCTTCTTGTGAAAATCGAGATACGGAGGCGAGCCCGGATAACCCATGTCGGCTGACCAGACGATCGCGCTTGTCATCGCATCGCGTGAGAACACGACAGGCTGCGTACCTGGCAGCTCACGTGTCGTTGAGCGCACATGATAGATCTCCGAAAGCGAGCGATCGGCATGAGCCTCGAACGGATCATGCATCTTGTAGATCTCTTCGCTCTCATCATAGAGCTGTTTCAGGCGCTCTTCGTACGGAAGAAATGTCTTAACACGAAGCCCACCCTTTGTCAGCGCTCCATCGACGACGAAGTACTCGAGCCCCGCTTCCGACATCAGCTCTTCAACGCCTAAGCGTTCAACTGGATGACGTCGCAGTTCTTCGGGCCCGATCGGCGGTTTCCATGCATAGCTAGGACGGTACCCGCACTCTGGTGCCCAAATGCCTCGCGGACGCTTGCCGAAATGCTTCTCGTGCGTTGTGATCGCCGCTTGCAACTGTGCGCGAATGTTGGCATCACGCAAGAGCAGCGGGAAGTAGCCATGCGTTGCGCCGCATGTCATGGCGTCGAGTATGCCTTTGTCCTGCAAGCGCTTGAAGCCGCCAACGATATTCTTCTTGTACTTCTTCGTAAAGAGATCTTTGGTGTTAGTGTAGAACGTACGCCAATACTCAGCAAGCGGCTGCAGATGCGGCTCATTGTTCTCAGCAAAGTATGTGAAGTCTTTCTCGGCTGCTGTGATCTTCTCTTCGCAGTACTCCATGAAGATCTTCGGGAATGCCGGATCTGCGAGCTGTTCCAGATTGATCGGCGAGAAGTCCATCGAAATGCGCGGCTTCAGTCCTTTCTTGTCGAGCCGGTCGAGCGCTTCGAGTATTGGGATGTAGCATTCGGCTACTGCCTCCGATAGCCAATCAGAGCCATGGGGCCACTTGCCGTGATGTAAGACATACGGAAGATGCGTGTGGAGTATGAATGTGAAGTAGCCGAGCACGATAGATCGATGTATCTTTTATGGGTGAGAGCCGTAATGCCAACTGTGTTGGCAAAGGTACGAAGATCGTCTTACGACATCAATACGAAATGGATACCATCCACTCAGAATTTCTGCGACTCACGCAAGACCAATTCCGTGAGCTAAAGCAATACGGCGATAAGAGCTTTGCTCAGATCGATGAGGCAGGTATGCACTGGCTCCCTGACTCGGAATCGAATAGTATCGCCCTGATCATTCAACATCTGCACGGCAACATGCGGTCGCGTTGGACGCAATTCTTTTCGAGCGACCTTGAAAAACCTGACCGCAACCGCGACACCGAGTTCGAGCCACGCAAGCTCTCAAAAGCTGAGCTTCTGGTGCTCTGGGAAGAGGGTTGGGGATATGTGTTCGAGACGATGGGCTCAATCGGGCCGGATGACTTGCAGCGGACAGTGGTCATTCGGGGCATCGACACTTCCGTCATAAAGGCCATCAACCGGCAGATCGCGCATTATGCCTACCACGTCGGGCAGATCGTGTATCTAGCCAAGCATCTGGCTTCCGCCGAGTGGAAGACGCTTTCGATCGCGAGGGGGAAGTCGGGGGAATACGTGCCTGATCCTAGGACGGGGAAGTAGCCGCTTATCGGTTGTCTGTCATTACGAGGAGGTATCCATCGCCTAAGCGATGGAGCCGACAATGATCCGCTTCAAAAAGCTTCCAGCGGAAGGTTTTTGCATTAGATCATCCCCTTGGGTAGAGCGCGGAAACCCCCAGCAGATTGCTTCGTCGCCCTCGCGCTGAGGCGCTCGGAGCTCCTCGCAAGACAGTCACCTAAAACAAGAAAGCCTCGTCGATATCGACGAGGCTTTCTTTATGTGCTCCTGAGGTAGGACTCGAACCTACGACCCTCTGATTAACAGTCAGATGCTCTAACCAACTGAGCTACTCAGGAGTATGAACCTGTACGATCTGGACCCAAGGGCTTTCCACCGTTCAAGCGGGGGCAAAAACGCCTTGATACCGCTCCGCGGTTCCGAGTCTCAGCCATTTAATCGAGCAAAATCTCAATTATTCGAGTCTTTGGCGAAGACTCATACCGGGGCGGAAGAACCATTGTTTCTGTACGCCTCTTGGCTTAAGCAATGATACGTGAAATGACTACTGTAATGAAATCCCTCTTCGTACTGGCTTTGATGTGCTGGGCTGCCGTGTCGCAAGCGCAGACCACAGCTAATCTCACACTGGCCGATTCCGGTATCGCCCAACTCGCGCCGCGCATTGAGCACCGAGACGGCAGAGCTTATCTTGCCTATATCAAGGCAGCAGTCGGATCTAATGGCGACATCATGCTGGCGACTCGCGCACCAGGCGAGCAGACGTTCTCGATGCCGGCTGCAGTTACGTCCACAGGAAAGATCAACGCGACGCTGCAACGCGGGCCCGAGTTCGCAGTTGCTCCTGACGGCACGATCCACATGGTATGGATGGAGCAGCGATTCAAAGCTAATCCCGATATCTTCTACTCACGAGGCACCGAGAACGGTACGAAGTGGACAGAAGCTGAGGATATCTCACGCGATGCGCAGATCGCTACACAGGACTTTCCCTCCATTGCTGTCGATAGCGCGGGCAATGTGTATGTCGCCTGGATCGACAATCGCGAGATCGTGGAAGGCATGAGTACGAACGATCATCTCTATCTCACGCGCTCTTTCGATGGCGGCATGACATGGGATACTCCAAAGCGAGCAGAGAGAAATCCAGGTGCCTTAGGTGGCACTTGCGAATGCTGCCGCACAGCGATGGCCGCGTCGGCAGATGGCGATCTCTACATCGCTTACCGCACGAACATGGATAACCTTCGCGATATCTTCGTCGCACGTTCGAATAATAAAGGCGATACGTTTGACGAGAGCATTCGTGTACAGACGAAGGAGTGGATGATCCATGCATGCCCTGCGACAGGCCCGATGGTCGCGCTGGATGCTCGTGAGAACTTACACGTCGTTTATCGCAGCGCAGCGAATGCGAACAAGGCTGCGATCTTTTACAACTTGCTACCGAAGGGGATGAGCAGGACGTTCACTGAAATTCCCATGACGACAGCAAGCGGGTCGAGTGCGAATTATGCAGACATTGCTGTCACCCCGAACGGAGCAATGAGCTTGGTTTATCAACAATCAGGATTGATCTATGAGCGGATCAGCACGGATGGCGGAAACTCGTGGAGCAGTGCTACAGAGACCGACTCGCTCGACGTCATGCAGGCGTTTCCGATCGTTGGCTATGATCCAGCTGTAGGCATGCTCAGCACACTATGGCAGGATGATCGCCGAGATAAGAATGATATCGTTGCCATCGAAAGGCCGTTCATACCGAATACCACCTTGCCAATGCTTTTGTTCTTCGATCGCATGCCGATGAGCAGCGATTCCCTTCGTCTATCGTGGGGTGTGCCTGGTGATGCACCGGCAACCTGGTTTGAGATCAAGACCGACGATTCGACGCTCATCAGTTTCGGTAGGTCACTCGTTCTGGCGCGTGAGCTCCTTGATCACTCTGAGCTAGCGATCACCCCCAAAACCGCTATCGGGGACGGACAGAGCATGAGGTTACCTGCGCTCTCCGTAACACAGAGTTTCAGCGGCAATACATTTGCACTATCGAAGCATCCTGTCGTAGCTGGAGAGCGTGTATCCATCTCGGTATTAAGTGCTCAGGACGTCAAGTGGACGATCTACGACATTCAAGGCCGCGAGCAGGGGAGCATGGTCTCCTCGCCTGTTTCCGATCAGCACGAGCTACTGATCCCTTCACTGGTGCCAGGAGTCTATCACTTGCGCTCCGAAGAGCTCGCACTCAGTATTAAGTTAGTCGTTACTGCGCGCTAAGCAATGAGGTTTGCTTTTGTGTGCAGCGCGTTTCTACAACTTGCCTGCTTCTTCGTCTCGCCAACATACGCTCAGATCAACGACAGCATCGCTATCGTTGATACTGTCTGGCATCCCGCTATCACTGCAGATGATTCGCTCCGGCTGCCTCTGAACTTCGATGAGCAACTGCTCGTGGATATCAACGCGTGGGGTAACGACACCCTGCCGACGCTCGACTTCACGATGACGGCGTTCACGCATAGCATTTATGCTACGACGATCGTTGTACCCGGCGGACTCTACGCACTTGGATGGGGCACCGACGACCAGCACATGGCTGCAACCGGCATGAATGCGATGCTGAGCCAGATCACCGCAGGGCTGACGACAATGACGGTCAAGGCGATCGTACGCCGCAACAGACCTTACGCAACGTTGCGCGGAGTGCGCATCCCGACAGGCCGTGAGATCGGTACGTCATTTCCATCTGGACACAGCGGTATCGCCTGGGCGCTATCGACGAGCCTAATGATCGGCTACCCGAAGTGGTATGTTATTGTGCCTGCAGCGATCTATGCGACGAGCGTCAGTCTTTCGCGGCCGTTCGTTGGCGTTCATTATCCCAGCGATATTCTTGTCGGTGCCACGATCGGTGCCGGTGCCGCATTCCTGATCAAAGCACTGGAGCCCGCGATCACAAAGACCTTTCCATCACTCTTCCCGGAAAAGAAATCTACGGGCGAGATCACCACAGTAAAGATCGCTACGATCACGTTTGGCATATAATGCTCGAATCTTATAAGAATATTCTCTTCGATCTTGATGGTACGATCACAGATCCAAGTGAAGGGATCACACGCTGCTATGCATATGCGCTGGAGAAGATGGGTGAGCCTGTGCCACCAGATTCCGAGCTGTTAAAGTTCATCGGCCCGCCACTGCGTCTTGGCTTCGCGCAGGTGATTTCAGATCCAACAGCAGAGCGAGTTGAAGAAGCAGTACGTCTCTATCGCGAGCGATTTACCGATGAAGGCATCTTGGAAGCAAAGCTGACACCAGGCGTAGGGGAAGTACTACGAGTTTTGAAGACGCAGGAGAAGAGACGCTTTGTCGTTACAAGCAAAACGCAAGAATTTGCCGTGCGCACACTACAGTACTTCGACTTGATGCAGTATCTCGATGGTGTCTACGGCTCCAACCCTGAAGGGACGCTCGATGATAAAGCAGATATTCTTGCACTATGTCTGGAACAGGAGAAACTCGATCCGACTGAATGCATCATGATAGGGGATAGAATGCATGATATTATCGCAGCACGATCGCACGGCATCCGCACGATCGGTGTGCGTTGTGGATTCGCTCAACCCGGCGAGCTTGAATCACATGATTGCCAATGTATCGTGGATGATCTTCGAGATCTCATAAAGTAAAGAAGGCCAGTCATTGCTGACCGGTCTTCTTCGTAAACACAAGTTGAGAAAACTTACACGTTCTCGCGTAGCATTTTCTCGACGTCTTCGGACTTTTGCACGCCGTTCTTCATCGAGCTTCCGCCTTCCTTCATGCGAAGGAGATTGAGTGCAGAGCCAGCATGGAACCAGCTAAGCTGCTCCAGATTGAGTGAATGCTGGAGCGGGATGATCTCGGTCGAGCCATCGGTGTGATGTACCGACATGTTGACCGTGCGCACTGGATCGAGCTCCTGAATGTACTCGAGTGACACCGTGTCGCCATCCTGGATCTTGTTGTAATCAGCAGGATTAACGAACGTGAGCGGCAGGATTCCCTGCTTCTTCAAGTTCGACTCGTGGATACGGGCGAACGAACGTACGATGACAGCCGCGCAACCCAAGTAACGTGGGCTCATTGCAGCGTGCTCGCGGGAAGAGCCTTCGCCGTAGTTCTCATCGCCAACGATGACCCAGCGCTTGTTCCGCGTCTTGTAATCGCGAGCGACCGTAGGTACGTTTGCCTTCTCTTGCGTGTAGATGTTTGTCGTCATACCTGCTTCGCCGGTATATGCGTTGATCGCACCGGTGAGCATGTTGTCCGAGATCTTGTCGAGGTGTCCGCGGTAGCGCAACCATGCGCCAGCAGGAGAGATGTGGTCCGTTGTGGTCTTGCCCTTCGTCTTGATGATGACGGGCATTCCCTGAAATTGCTTATCGACCATCGGCGTAAATGGCTCGAGGATCTGCAGGCGTTCGCTGCCCTCTGGTACGTGAACCTCGACTGTCGATGGATCGGCAGCAGGACCAACATAGCCTTCCTTGTTCGATACCCATCCAAGCGCAGGGATAGCTGGCATGCGTGGAGGCGTCTGCAGCGTAAAGCTTCCGTTCGGCCCCGTGATCTCCGTGTTGATCGGATCGCTCATGATCGTACCGGTGAGCGCGTACGCGACAACGATCTCTGGGCTCGTCACGAATGCGAGCGTATCAGGATTCGCATCATTACGTCCGGGGAAGTTGCGGTTGAAAGAAGTGACGATCGTATTGCGCTGACCCTTCTTGATCTCGTCGCGGCGCCACTGACCGATACACGGTCCACATGCATTCGCCATGACCTGCGCGCCGATCGCTTCAAGCTTGGCGATGTGTCCGTCGCGCTTGACTGTCTCGTAGGTCTGTGCAGAGCCCGGCGTGATGAGCAGCGGTACCTTAGACTTTGCACCAACCTTGATCGCCTGCTCTGCAACCGCAGCAGCGCGGCTGATATCTTCGTAACTTGAGTTTGTGCAGCTACCGATCAGCGCGACAGAGATCTCCTGCTCGTAATTGTGCTCGATTGCATCTTGCGGAAGTTTCGAGATCGGGCGGGCGAGATCTGGAGTGAACGGTCCGTTGATGTAAGGGACGAGCTCGGAGAGATTCAGCTCGATCAC
>JBKJTP010000050.1:0-4064 GCA_046590195.1 Kapaibacterium sp. (SeqCode)
GATCCTGCCAGGAAGGTCAGATCGCCGATCGTGAAGTGCCCTGCGATCGTCTGCCAGATCATGTAGGCATACGCTACATAGTACCCCAGTGTGCCTAACGCGGTGAGCACTCCGCCCCAAGCAGCTCGCCGGATCGACAGTTTCTTGTTGGCTAAGTAGAAATCTTCCGAAAGCGTCCGATACCGATCGATGAGGAATGAGTTGAGTCCGAAGATCTTGACCTCCTTCGCGCTTTCGACGCTTGCGCCGGTTTGGCGAATGTAATCAAGCTCTCTTCTCTCTGGAGTTCTTGCATAGATCAGTGCATAGCTTCTTGCGTTAAAGTATGACTCGCCCAGAAAGGCAGGGACTAAGGCAATGATGAGAAGCACTATGAGCCACGGCGCATAGATCACGAGACCGGTTGCGAACGTGAGGATCGTGACGACATCCTGCGCCTGTCCGAAGAGGTGGCTCATCAGTGTGATGCGGCCGGATGCCTGGCGCCGAGCGCGTTCCAGGCTATCCTGTAGCTCGCTGTCTTCAAAGTCCTCAAGATCGAGAGTGGCAGCATGCTCCATCAATCGGATGCTCGTCTCGTTCGAAAATTTCTCGGCAAGCAATCCGTCGAAGAGAGAGATGATGCGGCCGATGATATCGGAAAGCACTGCCAATCCAAGCTCCGCTGCGATGAGCCACACGATCCGCATCAGCGGTTCATTCTCTCGCCAGTTGTCGAGCGTGAACGATCCCGTGCCCATCATCGCGACGACACTGTCGATGATCAGTTTGCCGACATAAAGCGTCGCGACTGGCAGCAGGGCACGGACGAGACGGAGCAGCCCAGTCCCGAGCGTCAGAGTCGGGCTCGTTTGCCACACGAGCTTCAGAAATGGCGGGAGGTTCTTCAGCGCGCCGAAGCGCTCTTTAAGCGTCCTCTCTCCTGCGTTGGGGTGCGGTCTGCCGGTCGGTTGTCGTTGTCGTGATGGAGGCATGCCGGGCATACGACAAAAATGCTACCGCGGTTCAGCGCGCTCAAATGTTTTTGGGAAGTCTACTTCCCCTTTTTCTTCTTGAGCTGGTCGCGGACGACTGCGTGGTTGTAGCTCTCCTCGATCAGGTGCCAGAACTTTCGAACAGCTTTGAGATCATCCGAGATAGGGATACAGACCCAGCTCTTCATCAACATGTCGCCAGCCCAGAAATGGGTCAGGTCTTTCGGCAGAAGATCGGCAGTTGGGTATTTTTCTGACTTGACTACTAGCTCCTGATCGTCATGCACGAAGGCAAAGACAGAATTGCCGGTTGCCCAGCCCTTAGCACCAAAGATCGCTTTGGGCTTGATTCCTGGTAGACGCTCAAGTTCGGGTGCGACTAGATCAAATGGAGTCATTTCGATATGAGAATTCTGAGTTCTGAGTTTTGAATGCTGAATTCTGAGTTACGGCTGCTGAATCCTGTGAAAACGCCACTGAATTCTTAACAACTGAAATTTACGGCGGGCTGTTGTCTGTGGGTTGTAAAAGTGTCTTCAGAGCGAACCGTACTAGGTTGGCGTGCCTTGGGATTCCCGTCACCGATCCCAATTCAGAATTCAGCATTCAGAACTCCCCGTGTTAAAGACCATCATCTTTTCGATCGTCCTCCTTGCCGCGTTCGCTGGCATTGCGATCAACATGTCCAGGCTCGTCACCTATCTACGGATGGGCAAATGGACCGACCGCTTTGCGAATGCACCTGAGCGCGTCAAGCGTGTGCTCGGTGTGGCCATCGGTCAATCGAAGATCCTTCGCGATCCTGTCGCCGGACCGATCCACGCGATCATCTTCTGGGGATTCCTCGTGCTCCTCTTCGCAGTGCTCGAATCGATCGGTGAAGGATTCTTCGGCACCTTCTCTTTCTCTTTCCTCGGGCCGGTATATACCGCGATCACTGCCTCGCAGGACATTTTCATTGGTCTTGTCATCCTCTCTGTGATCGCATCGTTCTGGCGCCGCTTTGTAACGAAAGTCCGCCGTCTGCAAGGCGATGAGCATGAGAAGAAGGACGCCGCACTCATCCTCGGGCTCATCTTTACGATCGTGGGCTCGCTACTTATCGCGAATGCAACACGCTTTGCGATGGGCGGACAGTATGATTGGGAGATCCGTCCGCTTGCATCGCTCCTGTCTGCGATGTTCGATGGCGGTGCGAGCTCCACACATTTGATGTACGAAGTGATGTGGTGGATCCACATCGTGGTAGTGCTCGGGTTTATGAACTACCTGCCTTATTCGAAGCACCTGCACGTGATGACATCGGTGCCGAACGTCTATCTCTCCGATCTCAAGCGCAAGAATTATCTCAAGCCGATCAACTTCGAAGATGAGACAGTAACGAAGTACGGCGCAAGCGACATCGAAGATCTCTCGTGGAAGCAACTTCTCGATGGGCAGACCTGTACGCATTGCGGACGCTGTACATCTGTCTGTCCGGCAAACATTACTGGTAAGGTACTCGACCCACGCTGGATCATCATTGCCACGCGCGAGCGCATGCTGGACAAAGCTCCGAAGCTCGTTGGCGAAAAGACCTTCGGCTTCAAGTCATGGAGTCCAGACGCAAATCTATCGACAACTGCGGTTACAACCGATGGGGCGCTGGAGACTGCCGATACGTCGAGCGATCTCATCACAATAGATCCTGCGCAGACGAATGACGGTGGCACTCTTCTGATGCAGAAACCTCGCATTCCTGTCGAGGAGATCGAGAACCGTAAGTTCATTGGAGATTACATTCCCCAGGAGATGCTGTGGCAATGCACCACGTGCCAGGCATGTATGCAGGAATGTCCCGTGATGATCGAGCATGTTGACGAGATCGTTGATCTCCGACGTAATCTCGTGATGATGGAGTCGAGCTTTCCGCCAGAGTTGCAGTCGGCATTCACTTCAATGGAGAATAACTTCACGCCATGGGTCTTCTCGCCGCACGAGCGCGCTGATTGGGCGGAAGGTATGAACATCGAGACGATGGAGCAGCACGCTGCGCGTCAAGCTGAGATCATCACCCCTGAAGCTGGTAAGAAGGAAGACATTGTTCTTTTCTGGGTTGGATGTGCGGGTTCGTTCGATGCACGCGCGAAGAGCATCTCACGCGCATTTTCGGAGATCATGCAGATCGCTGGTATCAATTTCAAGATCCTCGGTAATGAGGAGAAGTGTACGGGTGATCCGGCGCGTCGCATGGGTAATGAGTATCTCGCGCAGATGCTCATCAAGGAGAATGTCGATACGCTGAACCGCTATGAGATCAAGAAGGTCGTGACGACGTGCCCTCACTGCTTCAATGCGATCAAGAACGAGTGGACGGATTTCGGCGGCAACTTCGACGTCGTGCATCACACAGAGTACATCAATGATCTGCTTGCGAAAGGATTGATCAAGCCGACCAAGGAACTCCTGGAGAAGGCAACATATCATGACTCCTGCTATCTCGGCCGCTCGAATGATATCTACGAGGCTCCGCGTGCTGCGCTATCCAACATTCCGGGATTGAACATCGTCGAAATGCCACGCAATCAGTCGAAGGGTTTGTGCTGCGGCGCAGGCGGAGGACAGATGTGGATGGAAGAGACGCAAGGCAAGCGCATCAACATTGAGCGTACGGAAGAGGCTTTATCAACAGGGTCAACTGTCGTTGCAAGCGCATGCCCGTTCTGCATGACCATGCTTTCGGATGGTGTCAAAGCGAAAGAGGCTGGAGACACTGTGAAGGTAAAGGATATCGCTGAGATCGTACTCGAGTCGCTCCGCTGATCAATTTGGATTACTCAGGGGGCTCGTCTCGAAAGAGATGAGCCTTTTCTGTTTTAGCTTGACAAAAAAAGAGACCCGCTGCTTCCTAATTCAGCGGGTCATATCCTATGCTTATTCTATTAAGAAGCATACGTGTGTGAGTCACGTGCCCTACTAACAGTAAAGCTTAACCACCCGTTGCCGTTTTCCAAATTTTTCACGCAGTCCAGCACATAAAAAAGAAAGAGGTCCCCCGACAATCTCAAACAACACTCCATGGGAGGTTTGCACATGATCAGCGGACCTCTT
>JBKJTP010000134.1:0-7801 GCA_046590195.1 Kapaibacterium sp. (SeqCode)
AGGATCCGCTTCTTTCATGGCAAAGGTGGTTCGATCAGCAGGGGAGCAGGTCCGACGCACTACTTCATTGACGCGCTGGCTCACTCAACGCTTTGTGGTGACGTCCGGCTGACGGAACAAGGCGAGACCATCGCGCAGAAATACGCGAACAAGGTTAACGCAGAATATAACCTGGAGCTGCTCATCGCCAGCACTGTTAGCCGCACCATTATGGATACTATTACGGCTAGACGTCCTCATCCAATGGCAGATCTCATCGATGGCCTCGCTGAAGAAAGTAAGCAACACTACGAGAGGTTGATCGAGATGGAAGGCTTTATCGAGTTCTTCCGGCAAGCCACGCCGATCGATGCTATCGAGCAGAGCAGGATCGGCTCGCGTCCATCGCGGCGATCGGGAGCAAATAGCCTGGAAGACCTTCGCGCGATACCCTGGGTCTTTAGCTGGAGCCAGTGCAGATTCAACATGACAAGCTGGTATGGCGTGGGGTCCACACTCTTTAACCTAAAGGAAGGAAACCCTGATGCGTACGCAAAGTTGAAGATCGCGATCAAGTCGGACCCTTATATTCGCTACGTCTTCACCAATGTAGATACGAGCCTCGCTTCCACTGACATCGACATCATGACCGACTATGCCTCGCTGGTGGAAGATGAGAGGATTAGAAGCAGGTTTCTTGGACTCTTCGTCGATGAACTGCAGAAGACGCGCGAGGCAGTGAGCGATCTGCTCGGACGGTCGATCGAGGAGCGTAGAAAGGGCCATCACTACTCGAGCATGTTGCGAGCTTCCTTGATGGAGTATCTGCACCGAACGCAGGTCAGTCTACTGCGAGAGTGGCGATCGAAGACGGAGCAAGTCTCGGATGATGCAGAGATCTCACTTCGCAGGCTCCTAACAACGATCAATGCGATCGCAAGCGCAATGAGAAACACCGGGTGAGGTGCCGACAAGAAGGGGGCAAGAAATAGAAGTCGTGTAGGATCTACGAGACCTATCTGCCCCATCATTTGTGTTAGGTTACCTCTCAATGTCTCGCCAATGATAAAGATCTTTCTGTGTGCTCTTCTGCTGCTGTGCGCCTCAAGCACTGCATTCGCTCAATTTAATTACCGGAGCGTCGCTCTCGTCAACGATGTCACGCTCAATGGCAATGCGACAAAGCTGGATGATCGCATTCGGCTCGTATCCACCGAGCAGAATCAACGTGGCTCGTGCTGGTTCAACGGCAAGCAGCGAGTAAGTGATGGCTTCGATGTCACCTTCGCATTCCAGATCACAGATCCTGGAGGTCATTCTGGCGTCGTAGCTGGAGCTGACGGCATCGCTTTCGTGCTCCAGAACTCCTCCCTGTTTGAAGGCGGGATCGGCGGCGGAATTGGCTATGAGGGAATCAAGAATAGTCTTGCCGTGGAGTTCGACGTGTTCGATAATACACCGTGGGAGTTTCCTGAGCCGGATGCGAATCACGTGAGCGTGCAGTCGCAAGGTCGGAACGCGAATCTAGCTACGCATAGCTTATGGATGGGCTGGACGCCGAACATCCCGGATCTCAAGGCTGGTGCGAAGCACACAGCGCGCGTGCAGTACACTCCGGGCACGTTGACTGTATTCGTAGATGATCTTGTGAGGCCAGTGCTCACTGTCCCTGTCCGGCTCGATTCACTGCTTTCACTAGATGAAGGCAAGTGCTGGATCGGCTTCACATCTGCCACTGGTGGTGCCTGGGCAAACTTCGATCTCTTCAGCATCCAAAGCGAGGTTGCGATCAACATCCGCTATATCCTCTTCGATTTTGACAAAGCAACGTTGAAGCAAGGAAGCACCGGAGCGCTTGACACTCTTGCGATGGTATTACAGAAGGATCTAACGCTGAATGCGCAGATCGAAGGACACACCGATAACAAGGGAAGTGATGAGTACAACGCGAAGCTCTCGCAAGGCCGCGCAGCGTCTGTGAAAGCATATCTGGTGAAAAAGGGGATAGCCGCCGCACGGTTACAGTCTATCGGTCATGGGGCAACGGTGCCTGTCGCGAACAATGAGACCGAAGACGGACGCAGCGAGAATCGTCGCGTCGTTGCAAAATTATTTGTACCATAGTATCCTGATACACTTATGGTCTTAAGACCTGCAAGCTGGCTGCTGCTTCTGGCTCTATGGGTCTACACGATCGTCGCCCTTAACTCACTGCCCGATCGCATTCCGACCCACTTCAACTTCGCGGGTGAAGCGGACGACTATGGCAGCAAGACGACGCTCTGGATGCTGCCGGTGATCGCTTCAATCCTTGTTGGGTTGATGTCGGTGATCAAGAAGCATCCGAAGTATTTGAATATGCCGTTCGCGATCACAGACGAGAATCGTGAGCGACAGACGGATCTCACGTGTGGACTACTGAGTGCGATAGCGTGCGCAGTACCGATCCTTTTCGGACTCATCATCTATTCGACAGTGCGATACGTACGCGATGGCTCATTTGATATGCCCATCGTGTTGTTGCTCTCGATCGTGTTTGTGCCGATCATTTTCTACTTTATTCTAGCTTACAGGGCCCGTTAATGTCAATTCCGGTTACCGATCGTCTTGGGTTTGGGACGATGTCGCTTGGGATCAATCCCGATGTTCGTCCATCGCGTCCGAAAGCCGTGCAGATGCTCGTGCAATCGGTCGAGATGGGGTATCGGTTGTTCGATACCGCGGACTCCTACTGCGCTGATGCAAACGAGATGGGCTATGCGGAGCGGCTCATTCGCGACTCTGAGCTTTCGTGGACCGAAGGCGTCATCATCGCGACGAAGGGCGGCTACGAGCGTCCGAATGGGAAGTGGGCACGCCGCGCAGATCCGGAGTATCTGAAGTTTGCATGCGAACGCAGCCTCACGAATCTCGGCACCGAGCAGATACAATTGTACTTCCTGCATGCACCCGATCATGATATTCCATTCGAGGATTCAGTCGCGGCAATTGCGGACTTGAAGCGAGAAGGGAAGATCGACCGGGTTGGACTCTCGAACGTCACGCTCGATCAGATGAAGCAGGCTGAGCAGATCGTGAAGATCGACGCGATACAGAATCCGATCTCTATCGCTATCGGCTATGAAGATTCCATGTTGAAGTACTGCGAAGAGAAGCAGATCGCGTGGCTCGCGTATGCACCGCTTGGTGGACACAAAAATGCAGAGTGGCTGGCAGAGGATTTCCCGATCCTGCAAACGATGGCAACGAAATACGATGCAACACCGTACCAGATCGCACTGGCGTGGCTGCTCGCGCTCTCGCCAATACTCTATCCGATCCCTGGCTCGCGCGACATCCATCACATCCAGCTTAATCACGAAGCCACTAAGATCGACCTAAGCAAGATCGATCGTGAGCTGCTGACGTTTGAGGCACTCGACAGCGATATGCCGGAAGAGGAAGATGATGAAGGGGATCAGTTAGTGCAACTCCTGTGAACGTGAGGAGCTGTCATTCTGAATGAACATAGCAGCCACTTCGGGTGCTGAAAGTTGGGGGCCGGTAAAAAGATTCTGTTGTAGCGTTTCCAGGCTATAAGTCCCATTGCCGATCACCCTATTGATTGCTTGCAGAACGAGATCTAGTCTGCCGGCGTCTCGATAGAATCCGAGCAGGTTTGAGAATAATCCTAGATCAAGTCCGGTATCGAGCCGTACTTGCCCTGCAACATCAAGACTTTCGGAGACATTGCCTCCATAGAAAAGCGCGCAAGCAAACCGAACACGATGGAAATCATCGTGCGGATTTAGCCGAAGATGTTGCTTAAAAAGCGGTATTGCGAGCTCGATACTTTCTCGCAGCTTTTCTTCGTGACCACTTTGATAGAGGGCGTTGATCACATTCCCATGCGTGGACACGTCACGAGGCCGAGTCAGCAGTGTCTTTTGATAGGCCTCTGCTGCCTCGATCGGAAGCCCTTTTTCATGGTAGATTCCGGCAAGTGTATAGTAGCCCAATGGCGACTCAGGATCTTTAGATATAGACGAACGTGCGCATTCGAGCGCACCGTCCAGATCACCAGAAATTCTCAGGAGCTCTCCTTTTATCCAGCAATACAACGAGGACTCTCCTTCGTTTCGTAAGATCTGCTCGACAGCCATGTGGGCACGAGCGCTAAGCTCGTCCGTTGCGCCATTTCGAAGCATGATCATATTGCAGGAAGCGGCAACATTCGCCCAGGCCAACGTAAAACTAGGATCAAGCTGGGTTGCTGCCTCATTCAAGGCCAGTGCTCGCTCAAACCCACTTGTTGTTTGCTGCAGAAAACACTCCCTCGCTTTAAGATAACATTCATAGGCCTCCACATTCAGTGTAGCATGAGTACCGAGTTTGGCCCGATCCACAGTAGTTAAGATCACCTCCAACCCGCTTAAGACTTTTTTCGCAACAGTCTCCTGCATGTCGAAAATGTCGTCCATGTTACCGCTGAGTGTTTCCTGCCACAAATGATCGCCAGAGTCAATGTCAAGCAAGAGAATCGATGCTTTGATCTTGTCTCCAAACTTTCTCACCTGGCCCTCAATGAAAAATTGGACCTGAAGCTCTCGGGCAAGATCGATCGTTTTTATTCGTCGTTCGCGGAATAACTTGGATGTGTTCCAATCAATGACCCGAAGCACCTTGATCTTACTTAGTGAGCCGATCAACTCGCTCGCCATGCCATCGGTGAACCATTGATTATCACCAGTAGGAGAGAGGTCTTCGAACGGCAGGATCATCAGCGACTTCTTCCTACCGGGTTCCTTAACGATCTTCGGAGCAACAGGCGCACCTGTCGCTTCGAGACCGAGCTTGCCGAGTGCGCGGATGATCCCATCGATGTTCGACATTGGTGAGCGCTGCAGACCTGCGAGCGCATACTCAAAGTCAGCGTTAAGCGTTACAGGCTCGAGGTCGAGTGGCAAAATGCGCTTTCGCTTTTCTGAAGCCAGTGATACTTCCTTGATGACATTATGGGAGCCCAAAGAGGATGGGCTGAGCAAGACGACGAAGGCCTTGCAATCATTGATTGCCTGCACGATCTCGCGCGACCAGTTTGTTGCTACATCGATGCCTTGCTGATCGATCCACACAGATAACCCAGCGGAACGCAACAGTTCGCTTAGCTGATCGGCCTGTTCGCGATCCTTCGAGGAATAGGAGATAAAGATGTCGGACATCGTGCTTCTTTATGCTGGTCTAACCCATTGGCTCACAAACTCATTCGATAAAGCCTTCTAGCTACCGCGATCTGAGCCGTGTGATACGTATCATGCCGGATGACCATGCGGATGAATTCGCCGCAGCGTGTGCTGCCTTTGAGTTGAATGTCGAGCCCTTCATCGGGAATATCCGATATCATGTTGCGCAATGTCTTGCGCCTTGCGAGCAACTTCTCGATCGAATGGGCTAGAGTTTCGGCGGCATGAGGCATCGGCAACGGCGCACGATCATCCATCGGCTTCTCTAAACAGTCGATGTAATAGCGGTACCAGTACTCCATGTGCACGAGATGCCACAGGATCGAGCCCGGCTTCGGCCAGCCATCCTCATGAACCACGTCGGAGTAGGCGGGATGAATGAATTGCACCTCCTCTTCGGTCAGATCTTTTGTGGCAACCTCGAACGACTCCCATTTGTGTGACCACGCGTCATCGAAAGCGGCGAGAAGTGTTTGTTTTTCGGTCAACATTTCAAGTAGTAGCTACAGAGATAATTGCTGTCTCCTTCTTCAGCGATAACTGACGCAGCGACATCAGATGCCCGACGAATGCGCTCGGCACGAGCAGTGCGATCAGCCAGACGAACGGAAACTGCAGCATGAAGTTGTTAACCGGCACAGTCTGGATCTGCTGGATCGGGCTCGGTGAAGAGAGCATTCCGTGGACCATCACGCTAGTGAGGATCATCAGCCCAACGTAATTCCATAGCTTGAGATGCGCATCGCTTAGCTTGCCTCGCTTCGCGAGCATCGCGACGGGGATCGCAGTCAGTCCGACGAAGATGTCCATGTTGCGGCCTTCGAATGTCATCAGAGCGGGAATTGCACCGTTGATCAGCAGGAAGTAAAAGATGATCTCAACGACGAGTCTGAATGACTGTGCGCGTATGATGAATGTAATGGGAAGGGCTCGCAACAGATTCTTTGCACGATTCGAATATGTAAGGACAGCGCCCGCAATCAAGGCTGGACCTGCAACTAGTAGTATCTTTGGAGGCATCGCATCGGTCTGCATGAAAAAGCCAATACTCGCAAGCACGCCGGTAGCCGCAAGCCAGAGCGCGATGCCGATAGTGAAGCGTCGAGCCAGCGCCATCGATTCGGTTGGCAGCAGATGTGCATGCATTGCTGCACGGTTGACGCCGAGGATCCACAACGCGAACACCGCGAATGTGAGCAGAATGAAGAGGATCGAGATATAGTACGGGACTTCAAGCATAGTCGTTCGGGTAGGAACAAGTCGCAATTACTCAGATCAATACCATGAGCCAGACACAAAAATACGACATCGATCTCAGCATCAAGTACGATCACCTGGAAGTGATCGATATTCCGGGCATCGTTGCGACCACCAAGCCCTGGGCAAACCGCACGCTGACCAAGGTGAATGACAGCGTCGTCCGGCTCGGCATTATTGAAGGCGACTTCCACTGGCACAAACACGACAACGATGACGAGTTTTTCTACGTCGTCGAGGGCACGCTTTTCATCGATGTCGAGGGTCCAGATGGTGAGATCACGCTCGAGATGGGGCCAGGGCAGGGCACGACGATCACCAAGGGAGTGATGCACCGTCCGCGAGCACCGCAGAAGGTGGTGATGCTGATGGTCGAAACCAGCGAGATAGAGCCGACTGGGGACTAGGCTGACCTGGGTGATAGACTAGCTTGTCTGTAAGGAACCTGTTGCATTCCGCGATTAAATGTCGTATCTTTGCCGCGAAGTCTCAGTCTCCGCATCTGCGGGCACAAGCCACCTCGTTGTCCTAATCCTAAAATCCAGAAGATGAAGCGTCTTTCAAATCCATTTGTGCGGCTCTCGGCATCTCTGCTCGTCGCATTAGCACTGTTCACAGGCGTCGGTTGTAACGAAGGCAGCAACGTCGCTGATAATAACCAGCAACATCAATCGATCTCGCAGCGCGGCATCGATAACATGAGCGCGGATTGGAGCCATCTGCCAGCGCATCTGCAAGAGGCTATCGCGGTGCAGGAAGCGAATACGGCATCGCTCATGTCGATTCCAGGTGTTAATGGTACCGGCGTAGGCCAGTCTATAGATGGCGACGCACGCCTTGTCATATATACGGAACGCGGAGATGTCCGCGGCATACCAACCGAAGTTGGTGGTGTCAAAACAGATGTGAAGCACATAGGACGAGTTGATGCGATGGGAAAAGGCTTTACAGGTACCTATACTCCGATCCCCTGTGGTGTTAGTATCGGTAACCAGAATGAGTGTGCAGCTGGTACGCTAGGCTGCGTCGTGAAGAATGCTATTGGCGGGAGATGGTTTTTAAGCAACTGGCATGTTCTCGCTGGGGCGAATGGTAACGGCGGTACGATAACTCAGCCAGGCAAGTACGATAACCGTTGCAGAACAAATACCCGTACTGATGGGGCAGTAGTTCAACTCGTTCCGATTACGTTCAGCAATCTTGCGAGTAACACGGTTGACGCCGGAATTTATGGCGGCTCAAATATTACGCACCTCGCCGAAATGGCTGGTGGTGGCTATACTCCGACTGAAACGACCATGCCAGCATTTCCCGGTCAGTCGGTAAAGAAGGTTGGTCGTACG
>JBKJTP010000151.1:0-13044 GCA_046590195.1 Kapaibacterium sp. (SeqCode)
GGCGGAAGCAAGGTCGCTACAGCAGTGTACTCATGCCGCATAAGATAAGTTGATGCCAAAAAGAGCAACCCAACGCCGAATGTGATCGACAGCACAAGGCTACGGTGGCGCACAACCATCGTAACGAAATCAAGGATGTGCGGATCCTTCGCCGGCGCGACGAACATTGGGGTCTCTGCGTTCTTGTACGTATCCTTATTCACTTGGCCTGTTTTCTAATCTTACCGTTCCTATTCATCCGTTCATCGATTGATCAGCAGCAGTATACCAGCCACGATCGTAATGACCTGCGCGGTGACTGCTGAGACCGTCTCAAAATTCTTCCAGAAGTCACTACGCTCGTTCGGGATCACGATCACATCGCCGGCACCGATGGTGTAATTGTCGTCGTCGGTCGGATCGATGTACGAGCTTGTCTTCGAGTTGATAATGCGGACTGCATCACGATCGGCGCTTGCAGAGTAGCCGCCAGCACGAAGGATGTAGTCTTCGTAGCGTGAGCCTTCGATAAAAGTGACGTTGCCCTGATTGTTCACTGCACCGGTCACGCTCACGTATCCACGTGCTCGAGGCACCGAGATAGAATCTTCGTCGCGCAAAAGCATGTCCTGCTTTGCATCACCTTTCAGCAGGCGCTTGAAGTCCACGACCATCACCTGACGCGAGAACTGACGGGTACGCGCCACAAGGTAATTGTACTCGTCTTCTGTCATTCGCTCGCTGTTCGACACGCCAAGCTGCTGAAGCCGAATCAGCTCCGGCTCTGAATCCCATGAGCCGATACCGACACGACGGATGACCGCCGCTTCTTCAATTGATGCTGTAGGAAGCAAACCACCAGCCCGTGCCATAACATCGCTCAGTTTTGTCTCGCCAAGTTCGATGCTGTACTTCCCCGGGTAACGCACTTCTCCCGCAACTGTAACCACGCGAGGAATATGATACTCTGGTATCGAGCGAATAAAGATCACATCGCCTTCGTGGATCGGTGTCTTCTTACCACTGGCGTAGCTAATATAAAAGCGGCGAGCTCGCGAAGGATCATCCTCTGGAAAGCGTGCGATCTCGATCGAATCGGTCAGCGCGGCAGGCTGTAAACCTCTTGCGAGTGCGATGATGGATTCGAGATCATCTCCCTCACGGTACTCCACCGCACCAGGTGAAGCGAGCGCGCCGTAGATCGTCACGATGCGGCGTGTGCGCGGCACCATGATAACGTCGCCACTCTGGATGTACGGGTTAGCGCTGACATCGCCCATTGAGAAATACTTCACGAGATCTGCTTTCGCTCGGATCGCGCCGTTCGCATTTCTGATCTCAATATTGCGAAGCGAAGACTTCTCTTTGAATCCGCCAGACTTATCGATTACTTCGCTCAAGCGCTGTAGCGATGTCGCTGTCTGCACGCCCGGCATGATAACTTCGCCGAGCAAGTTGATCTTCACGCCACGTAACTTACGCAATGAGAGCTTTGCATCCGGATTGCGGTAATCTCGCGAGAGCACTTGATTGACACGCTTCTCTGCGTCCGTTACAGAGTACCCCGAGACCTCGACCTGTCCGATGCGAGGGATAAGCAACCGCCCTTCGGGAGTGACCGTAAGATCCTGATCGAGAGAGTGTGCAGCATACACATTGAGATAGACGCCATCGCCGGGACCGAGAATATAGGTCGATGGATCGACCGGGCCCTCAAGTGCCTGAGCATCATACCCAGCACGGATCGCCTGGCGCTGAGCGAGCAAGCGCTCGGTCGCGGTATCGGCTACACCGGCCTGGTTCTGAAATTGACGGCTATAAAGTTCGTAGGCGGAGAGTTGTGCATGCGCGCGCGATCCCATCAGGGATAGCACAAACAGGCAAAAAAGAAAGGATCCGAAGGATCCAGGTGCAAGGGATCGAGTGCTCTTCAAGGACACAAGCAATTCGTGAAGTCACAGTTACTGTCTGAGGGTTGGCGACAAGGACGCGCAAACCGTGGGAAGAAAACGACAGCAAACCGCGAATAGTACAGTCGAGAATGAGTTTTGACAGGGCCAAACTCAGTGACCTATCGCCTATAAATCTGGTCGACAGAGTAGCTCCGGAAATGGTCGGAATACCCTAAAAAAGGCGTAGCGTTCTAATAACCTCATCCGGTATTGAGTTCCGAATTTAGCCGTTTGTGACACCCCATCTAAGCTATAGCCTGAATGACTTCCTTTCAATCAGAAGTTGAAGCGCGTTTTGCCGTAAATTTGGGTCAATTCCACGACCATGACACTCTTTCCAAAGATCACATTTACGAACGTTAAGACGATCTCGATCGGCGATAAACCGCGCAAGATGGAGACGTCATTACTGGCTAAACCCTTTTCTCCTGAGTCCAGCGGAGAGTTTGAGAGCTTCATCTCCTCGCTGCCAGATGTGCTCAAAGCGAGGGACCTGAAGCTGTTCTGCCAAAAGCTTGCGGAGATCAGAAGCGCTGACAAGAAGGTAGCTGTGATGTTCGGCGGCCATGTGATAAAGACAGGGCTTGCTCCGATCATCATCGATCTTGCCGAGCAGGGACTGATCACGTCGGTGGCGATGAACTCCGCTGCCGCGATCCATGACTCCGAAAGCGCGCTCTTCGGAAGGACTAGCGAAGATGTCGAAGCGAATATCCAGGATGGTACTTTCGGCATGTCGCGAGAGACAGGCGAATTCATCAACGGATCGCTCCTCTCCTACTTCGACAAAGAGGATGTAGGTTACGGCGAGGCCCTCGGCTTGGCTCTTCTCGAGCGCAAGGCCGAAAATGCTGCGACGAGTGTGCTGGCCAGATGCGTCGAACTTCGCATACCTGTCACAGTTCACGCTGCCATTGGTACGGATATCGTTCATCAGCAGCCGACCATGCGAGGAGACGTTGCGGGTGAAATGAGCTTTCGCGACTTCCGCTTATTGGCCGGGATCTGCGGAGAGTTGCAAGATGGTGCCGCCATCAATATCGGTTCGTCGGTCATCATGCCGGAAGTCTTTCTCAAAGCAGTGACGATCGCACGTAATCTGGAGATCGGCGGACGCAATCTCACCACGGCAAACTTTGATATGCTTCAGCACTATCGCACACAAATGAATGTGTTGCAGCGTCCAACGCGTCCGGATTCAAAATATTATAGCTTTACTGGGCATCACGAACTGATGATCCCGCTCTTCGCGGCAATTTACAAGCACTATGCAAAGTAATCGTTTTATCGGTAGCTCTTTCTCATACTGGGTCGAATGACGAGTGTTCTTGTCGCGGTAGTGTTCGCGCTTGCTGTTTTAGGAGGCGTTCTCTTTCTTCTTTGGAGGCGTGGCTGGATGCGCAACGGCTACTTCACCACCGGCACGAGTGCGCTGGTGGCGGTCGCTGTGTTTCTGATCTTTCAGACAGTCGGCAGCGTCATCTATCTTATGGCGACTGGTGGCGATATTACTGGCACCGATCCACGAGGATTGCTTGGCTCCACATCTATTGCGCAGTTGCTCGTGATGGTTGGCGGTACAATGTTGATGATCCGCGCGACCGATCAGGACTTCGTTACCTCCTTACGGCTGGAGGGCATCAAGCAGACTCCGGTCACGCTTTACTTCCTCGCGATCCCGATCATCTTTCTCGCGCAGTATGTCGGTGGCTTGCTTTCGATCTTCTGGGGACGTATGCTAGAGCATCTCCCGATGATCGACAAGCTCAAGGCGCTCGAGGAGACGCAACAGGAAATGATCAACAGCATTATTCAGGCTTCGTCGATGGGCGATTTTGTCTTTGTGCTGCTGGGGATCGCCATTGTGCCTGCTTTTGCAGAGGAAGTTTTCTTCCGAGGATTCCTGCAGACGAACATCGAGCGGAGCGGTTATCGCCGTTCGCGTCCTTATGTCGCTTTATTGGTCGCATCTACGATCTTCGCGCTCGTTCACTTCTCCCCTCTCAAGCTTCCCGGGCTGTTTGCGCTGGGTTTGGCGATGGGTTATATGTCCTACCGGACAAATAATCTCCTACTGGGTTCACTTGGCCATGCTTTTAACAACGGAATGGTTGTTCTGCTCATGCTTCTATCACCGGACCTGATGGGTGCTGCAGATCCCGAGACAGCACTCAAGGAGAATGGTTTTACCGATACTGCTTTGGTTGGCGCGCTTGGATTCATGGGTGTGATGCTCGCAGGAGCGATCACCTTGTTTCACAATTTGTCAGAGCCGATCGAGGCACGAGACTACGCGGAGCAAGAAGTACGCGCAACAACCGCCTACTTCGATGCACTTGAACTTAGCGAGCTTGGAGCGTTCGAGCGCTCCTCGCACGATGATCTATACAATGGATCCCAAGACGGATCTGACCCACATTCACACGATCGCACCCACCAGGAGAGCGATACATCCGACAGCGATCAACAGAGAAACCTATGAGCTTTTTTCAGAATAACCTTGTACAGCGGCTCAGCGTCGCATTGATCGGAATACCGATCGTTATCTGGCTTGTGCTGGCCAAACCGGTTGGATTGCTTGGATTGATCCTCATCCTTGCAGGACTTGCAGTTCACGAGTATTATGGACTTGCCAAAGCGAAGGGCTTTCTGCCGCAGATCGGCATCGGCATTACGTTCACGCTCTTACTCGTGATGGGCTTCGCGCACCAACGCATTAACTTCCTGATCAATCAGGATCTCATCACGCGCTTCACCACATTCCCGCTCGTTGAAGCAGTGCTGATAGGGCTTCTCATCGCAGTGATGACCTATGAGATGTTCCGCAATATGCCGAACCCGTTCATTCATGTCGCGATCACGATCGCTGGAGTTATCTATATAGGTGTTGGCCTCGGCTGCTTCTACGGTGTACGCGAGTATTTCCTTGCGCGCTCGATCAATCCGGCATCTTCGGCGATCATCATGCCTGGCCCCTTTGTTATCACCGTGCTAGCATCAATCTGGATCTGCGATACAGCAGCCTATGCCTTTGGCAGGATGATGGGAAAGAATAAGCTCTTCGAGCGTATCAGTCCGAACAAGACATGGGAAGGTGCGATCGGCGGACTCATCTTCGCTTTGCTCACATTCTTCGCAGCACGCGCGTGGATCCCTGGACTTGAAGGTCTTTCGGTTGTTGATTGCGTTGTGCTAGGTCACATCGTCGGCGTCTTCGGACAGCTAGGCGATCTCGCAGAGTCGCAGTTCAAGCGCGATGTTGGTGTGAAGGATTCTTCGAACCTGATCCCAGGTCACGGTGGGGTGCTCGATCGCCTCGATTCTATCCTCTTTGTCTTCCCGCTGACCTACCTCTACCTCTATATTGCAGGAGTCTGATGACTCGATCACTTCTTTGCAAAGAAGGCAGCGTGTAGTCGTTGCGTCGCGAGATCGGCCTGCTCGTCGGAGACGATCAGGCTCACGGTTGAAGCAGATCCACCGTAGGAGATCATCTCGCAATTGATATCACCTATTGCGCTGAACAAGCGCGATGCAATACCTGCTTGCTCGCGGAGAGCCGGTCCAACAATCGTTAGCAGGGCACGGCTTGAGTCGATATCGACTTGCGCGAACTGTTCGATCTCTGAGCGAATGTCTTGTAACGCCTTGAGGTCATCAAGCACATAGATCGCTGAATCGGCAGAGAATGAGACTGCCAGAGGCACCACCTTGGCTGCGGTAAGTCCCTCCCACACCATGAGCTGAATACGAGGATCAGGCAGCGTGCTCTTGGACACCACGCGCACCGACGTCACGTTTCGCTTCAGCGCGAGACCTGTGAGTTGAGGCCGTTTGGCAACCTGACCAAGGATCAGTGTACCTGGTTTCTCCGGCTCTTTACTTGAGAGCACACGTACAGGAATTCCCGCTTGAACTGCGGGCCAGATCGTCTCCGGGTGTAATACCTTAGCACCGAAGAATGCGAGCGCACTAGCATCTTCGAATGTCACTTCCTTTAGGGGAAACGCGCCCTTGACGATGCGAGGATCGCATGTCAGAACACCTGCAACATCTGTCCAGATCTGTATCTCCTCTGCTTGCGCTGCAACGCCCATGATCGCCGCGGAGAAGTCAGAGCCGCCTCGCCCGATCGTCGTCGTCTTTCCTTCTGCTGTTGCACCGATGAATCCTTGTGCTACTGCGACAGCACCCTTCTCTATGCGTTGTGCATATTTGCGAATGCGCTTGCGGATCTCAGGCAGAATGGGTCGAGCAAGCTGATGCTCGTCGGATGTCAGGAAGAACTCACGTGCGTCAAGCAGATCAACCGCGATCTTCTTTTTTGTCAGGTGTTCTCTGAACGCTGCAGCAAAGATCAGCGTCGAACACCGCTCGCCGGCCGACTGAAATTGATCCTTGCTCTTTGGCGTGATCTCGCGGAGGAGATTCACACCCTTCACAAGCCGCCGCAAGTCATCGAAGATCGCCTTTAGTGCCTTCTCGGTCTCGCTCTTTTCTTTGCCAAGTTTGAGATCACTGATGATCTGGAGATGACGGTTGTGGATAGCATCGATCTCTGCGATCGCTTCAGTCGTCTCCTCTTTCAGCGCGAGATCACCAACACGAATGAGTGCGTTTGTCACACCGGCGGCTGCGGAGAGTACAACAAGCGGACGCAACTTATCCGTGATCGCCGTTTGCTCAACGATCTGCATCACGCGCTGCATTGCAGCAGCATCCAGCACAGAGGTGCCGCCGAATTTCTGGACTACAATCTTATACAATGCTTGGCATTACTATTTACTTATCCAGCCAGGTGCGCTTCAGATCGACGCGGTTCATTGGGTCGAGTGGATTATCACGAACATGCTTCTGCAGCAAGCGGATGTGCTCTGCATAGAAGAGCGGGATCGTCGGAGATTCCTGCACTGCGATGTTCTCGGCCTGTGCGTAGAGCTTCATGCGCTCGGTCTCATCGTTCGTTGCAAGTGCTTTGTAGAATGTCTCGACAAATGCATCGTTTTTCCAACGTGTGCTATTAGGGTAGCTCTTCTGTGATGGGTCGGTTGGGACGAGGCGGCCGTTCATGAGATTGAGGAAGTTCTCCACGTCAGGATAATCGGCATACCAGCGCGTTAACCACAGATCGAGCTTGCCCTCTTCCGATGATGCAAGGAATTGGGCAAGTTGCATGATCTGTAGCTCCACCGTGGCGCCGAGATACTGCTGCCACATGTTCTGCACTGCCTCAGCCACCTGTCGGGAGGTCGGATCGTTGTAGATCGTCATGACGATCTTCGGCAAACCCTTTCCTCCTGGATAACCGGCCTGCTCCAGATAATACTTCGCGCTATCGAGATTGAACTTCACACCTTGTACCTCCTTCACAGGATATTTCTCAAACGCCGGCGGGACGATCCCATAATCTGCAGGGCCGCTTGGTGCATCCTTTAAAACATGCTTAACGAGTTGCGCGCGATTCACCGCAAAGCTTAATGCACGGCGAAGATTGACATTGCTGAATGTGCGTCCCGGAGCGCACATGAAGTCGAAAAAGTGTGAGTTCATCGCCACAGCGCGCTGAAGCTCATACTTATCCTTGTACTTATCGGTCAGCGTCTTGTCTGTCGATAGGTAGTTGCGGATCGACTCCGACGGGATCGAAATATTTTCGTCCATTGTGCCGCGCTCGAAGTTCGCCATCACGGTCTTGTCGTCCTTGATGAAGAGATACTTGACAGCGTCCATCAACGGCAACTGATTGCCATCCTCATCCTTCTGCCAATACTTTGGATTCTTCTTCAGCGTGATGTGCTGGTCCTCAGCCCACTGATCGAGCATGAATGGCCCGGTGCCGATAGGGTTGCGGAAGATATCCTTGCCATACTTTGCCATTGCCTCGCGAGGCACGATGTAGCCGAAGCTCGTTGTCAGGTGCTGCAGGAAGGGTGCATAAGGAGCGGTCAGGATGCACTGGAATGTGGTGTCGTTGATGACCTTGAATCCGGTAACTTCCTTCGGTGCTGATGCTGTGTCCTTCGATCGTCCGTCAAAGAATGCGTTCGCGCCTTCGACGATATCCTGGAAGATCCAGTAGCCAGCAGTAAATGACTTCGGATCGCAGATGCGCTCGTAGGAGAACTTCACATCATGAGCGGTCATCAGGCGGCCTTGCCCGTTCGGGAAAGCGGCGTTATCATGGAAGTGCACATCGTTGCGAAGATAGAAGGTGTAGATCTTTCCGTCTTCTGAGACCTCCCATCGATTCGCGAGTTCTGGCTCGAGCGTGAGTTTGCCGTCATTGTCGATCAGCTTATCGAAGATGTTGCCGGCGATGTCATCCTCGGTCTTGCTTGTCATCTGCACTGGATCGAGCTTGCCGGGCATGCCGCGGATCAAATTCAGCGTGTAGGTGCCACCAAGCTTTTTGCCGCCTTTGCCAGACTGCATGTTCGAGACTTCGTCCTTGCCGCATCCGGAGATGAACAATGTGACGAGAAGCAACAGGGTGAGACGAAACGTAGTAACTGAGATCTTCATGGGTCGTATCGGAGAGAACGGTTGCGCCGCACGACGAAATGCGTGCGTATATTAAAATCAGTCGGCAAAAATACGACGATAACAACGAGCCGGGATGGCTCTTACATTCTCTCTCACGCTTTTACTCATGAAGTTTCTCATCATTGGCGGCACACAATTCCTCGGAAGGCACTATGTTGAGTCGGCACTCCAGCGCGGATACGAGGTCACCCTCTTCCATCGAGGCAAGACGAATCCTGACCTCTTTCCCGATTGCGAGCATGTCCTGGGCGATCGCGATGGCGAGATCCAAAAGCTCGGCAATCGCCAGTGGGATATCGTAGTCGACCCATCCGGCTATGTCCCTCGCGTTGTGAGTCAATCGGTAAAGCATCTTGCTGGTAAGGCTGCCTACTACATCTTCATCTCCAGCATTTCGGTCTATCCAGGGCACGAGCCAAACTCGGATGAATCAGCACCAATAGCCGCGCTCGAGGAGCCGGGAAGCGAGGACGTCCCGAAGCATTATGGCGCACTCAAGACCGAGTGCGAGCAAGTGGTTCTGGAGCACTTCCCCGCCAATTCGCAGATCGTCAGGGCTGGCATGATCGTTGGGCCATATGACAAGATCAACCGCTTCAACTATTGGCTGCGTCGCATGAGCGAGGGCGCCGAAGTGCTAGCCCCTGGCGAGCCTGATGCACCGCTACAGCTAATAGATGCACGAGATATCGTGGAATGGTCGCTCGATCTCGCGGAGCAGAAGATCGGTGGCATCTATAATATCACCGGCCCCGAAAAGCCATCGACGATGGGCCACTTGCTCGGGACAGTTCGACAAGAGCTGAATCCGGGTGCAAAGCTCTCGTGGGTCGATAGCGATTTTCTCGCATCAAAAGAGATCGGACTGGTCGATGGGATCCCCTACTGGGTGACACCAGATTTCTACGGCTTCTTCAAACGTAACTTTGATCGAGCGCTTGCGAGCGGCCTCACGTTCAGAGCACTTGCCGAGACCGTTCCCGACACGTGGGCAGAGCTCAGAGAGCGGAAAGCAGAGGCGGTTGCTGGCAAGATGCCGCTTCCCGACAAGTTGACCCGCGAACACGAAGCGGAGCTGCTTCGCGAATACAGGGCCCTGAACGAAAAAAGCCCATCCTGAGAGGATGGGCTTTGATCTCCGCCGTGTAACAGCGTTCGGTGTGGTCAGGGCCGGAATCGAACCGGCGACACAAGGATTTTCAGTCCTTTGCTCTACCAACTGAGCTACCTGACCGCCTTTTGTGCGCCCACGAAAACAAGATGTTTTTGCAGACTGGCGCGTAAAACGCGCTCTATCCGTGAAGTGGTTTCCCTTTAGCAAAAATCAGTGGATAAATTCGGGGGTAATTGTGAGGAGGAATGGGGCGAATCTTCGCTGCGTCGAGCAAACTCTCTTGACAAAATATTCGTAGATTAGCTCAGGGAAAGTTAGGACCCTCACAAGTCCAGACATATCCTTACTTACGCTACTTCCTTTGACACGGTGATTTAAGAGGATCCCAATCCTCGTTAAGAGATACGAACGGACTCCCAACGTTCGATCAAGCTTCAGTTCGACGTGAACAAGCTAGCAGCCTTGATGTACACACATCGGGCAACCGTGCTTGGCTCGTCATAGCGATGGTGCTACAGTAGTGCCGCCACACAATGGGCAATCATTTGTGGCCTCGGGTCGCTCTAATATGAATGAGCATCAAAAGCCCTCCGTCCTGGAGGGCTTTTATTATTAGTGATCCTGGAGGGCTTTAATTTTTGTGACCACTGAATCTGGGGACGACTGAACAAAGAGATTACGCTACTGTTACAATTGGCCGATTCCATCTAATACACTCATCGATGACCGTTTCTCAGGCGTTTGCCGCTCGCGCATTCAAGCTTTCGTTATGCGCTCTCTTTATACTGGCTCTATCAGGCGAGGCACTCGCGCAGCGTGGCAGCACTGCTCCGCGCGAGGATAAACGCAAAGGTGATGAGCTCTTCGATGAGAAGATCACGCCATCGCGCCGGGACAACGTCACCACAGAGTCCACATTCGGACTCCTTTCTCTCGAAGCCGCTGGCGTTGAGACCTTCTGGAAGAAGATGCCGACAGCCGATGGACGCGGCGTGATCATCGTCATTCTTGATACTGGTGTAGACCCAGGGTTACTTGGACTGACAACAACAAGCGAAGGCAAACAGAAGCTGATCGATGTTGTCGATTACTCCGGCACGGGCGATGTGTTGTATTCGAGAGCTGAGCGCTCGTCAGACACGTTATACTTTAATGGTGTTCGTGTTCTTACTGGCTTAAGCTGGCTCACTGCGAAGTCATGGAACAACGAGTATTACTACGGCTTCCTGCCAGAGGAGAGATTCCAAAACGGACGCAGTGATCTGAACTTCAACGATAAGAAAGACGACATCTTTGGCATATTGGTATTTGAAGATTCGCCAGGGCACTACGTTGTCGTGGTTGATGCCGATGCTGATCGATCGCTCGCAAACGAGAAAGTGCTCTTCAACTATCGCGAGCGATTCGACATCTTTTCGTTCAAGCCTGCGAACAGCGCGGAAGGGACGACGCTGCAGTTCAATGGCGGCGTGAACATCTATCCAGAGCGTGAACTCGTTTCACTCGTATTCGATGATGGAAGCCATGGTACGCACGTAGCTGGTATTGCTGCGGGCAATGATATCAATGGCGTTGTGGGGTTCGATGGTGTTGCACCAGGCGCGGAGCTCGTCGGGATCAAGTTCGCTGACAACGCAGCAGGTGGTGTCACGCTTTCGAACTCGATGCGTCAAGGTTATCTCTACGCAGCAGATCTTGCAAAGACGAGCAAGAAGCCCGTTGTTGTGAACATGAGTTTCGGCATCGGCAGCGAGATCGAAGGCCACAGCGCGATGGATAAGTGGCTCGATTCATTGCTGGCAGCGCATCCAAATCTTACCGTTTGTGTATCTGCAAGCAACGATGGACCTGGGCTCTCGAACATTGGCCTGCCGGGTTCATCGGCTCGCGTGATCACGAGCGGAGCAATTCTGCCTGATGACTCAGGACGCGATCTCTACGCTGCGAACATCACTCGCCCGCTCATGTGGGATTTCTCTTCTCGTGGTGGCGAACTTGCAAAGCCCGACATCGTCTCCCCTGGCACTGCTGTGAGCACTGTCCCGGATTTCGTCGGCGGCGATCGTTACAACGGCACCAGCATGGCCTCTCCGTACACTTCCGGATGCGCAGCTGTGATCCTATCAGCGATGCAGCAGATGTTTGCGGACTATGTGCCAAATGCTGTTGCACTGAAGCGCGCGATGCAGCTCTCGGCGGTGCATCTGCAAGATCAGACTCCGCTTGACGAAGGCTATGGCTTGATCAGTGTACCCAAGTGTGTCGAGCTTCTTTCCTCGTGGCATCGTCAGGGTATCAAGTCTGCTGCTTATTTCGTATCGACATCGGTACCGAATCCGACAAAGACAGGCACTGCTGCCTTCTTCCGCGCGGGTAATTATCCTCGCAACGGTGAGACGCAGCGTTTCACGATCCGCGACTCGATCGTCAAGTCGGGGCGTCAGAGAATGATCGGCATGGATGCTTTCGAGCTCGTCTCCGACTCAAAGTGGATGGAGCCAGTTCAATCGACGATCTATCGTCGCGGCGATGATCCGTTCGGCGTAGACGTAAGCTACAAGCCAGATCTACTCAAGACCCCAGGATTATACAGCGGGCGCATCTGGGCATATCCAAAGAATGCAAGCCGAAAGTATTCACGCGCAAATGCAGCGTTCGAATTGCTTACCTCGATCGTTGTTCCGAATCAGTTGACGGCTGAGAATAACTATGCTGCACTTGTCGAGAACATCGATCTCAATGACAACCGGTTGCGTCGCGAGTTTTTCATGGTGCCTCCTGGCACGAAGGCGATGCGCTATACGCTATCGTCACGTGATCCAAAGTCGGGTGGCAATGCTCGCCTTTTTGATGAAGATGGTCGGCAGTTCGGTGGATTCGGACTTAAAGCCGGCAGTGGAAATAAACCTGTTAGTCACTTTGTAACAGGCGATCAGTTGAAGCGCGGTGTTATTGAGGTAGTGCTGAAGCAAGGCTTCTCCACGGGAAAAGAGAAATATGGCCCGCTTGATCTTCGTGTTGAAGCGATACCATTCGATATCGAGATCCTTAACACAGATGCCTCGAGCCACGCACGCGGGATCTTCGAACTAGCGAACACAACGAACGAGACGCTTGCACTGCAATCAGATGGCGAGATCGTGGGTTATGAGCGGTTCCTCGATACCGTCATCGAGAGTGGCGATATCTTCGCTCATGAGTTCAAGCAACGAGCAGATGAAGATGCAGCGCGTTTCGAGTTCATGCTTAGCCGCGAAGACTATAATCTTTTCACCGATATCACGCTGCAAATACTCCGCAAGGATAGCTCGGCAGCATTCAATTCCGCTTTCGATATGCGAAGCAAAACTGCATCCATCGGCTTTGGCGCAAACGACACGAACACGTATACTCTGTTCTTCAAAGGTGGACTAGCACTGCCTGATCGCGAGAACAAGTTCAGGATCAGAGTTAAGG
>JBKJTP010000162.1:0-5741 GCA_046590195.1 Kapaibacterium sp. (SeqCode)
GCGATCGCCTCTGAAGCCTTCAGTAATGGCGTTTCCGTTGAGCTTTTCGACGTTATCGGCGAGCGCGACCACGAGCAGGTCGTATTCTGCAGCGACAAGGCAAGCGGCCTCAAGGCCATCATCGGTATCCACAACACAACGCTCGGACCTGCGCTTGGCGGTACCCGCATGTGGACATACTCGAGCGATCACCTTGCGCTGAACGACGTGCTTCGCCTCTCCCGCGGCATGACCTACAAAGCAGCCGTATCGGGCCTCAATCTTGGCGGCGGTAAGGCCGTTATCATCGGCGATCCACGTACGGATAAGACCGAGCAGCTGTTCCGCGCTTTCGGCCGATTCGTCGAAGGACTTGGCGGGCGTTACATCACCGCAGAGGATGTCGGCACGACCCTCCAGGAGATGGTCTGGGTTCGCTCAGAGACAAAGTATGTGACCGGCATTCCGGTCGAGTTGGGCGGCTCTGGCGACCCATCGCCTGTTACCGCGTTCGGCACCTATGTGGGCATCAAGGCTTGCGCAGCAGTGCGTTATGGCAGTGATTCGCTCGTCGGCAAGCGCGTTGTCATCCAAGGCGCTGGACACGTTGCAGAGACGCTTGCAAAGCACCTCACGGAGGAGCACGCACACGTCACGATCACAGACATCTACATGGAGAAGGCGCAGGCAGTGGCAAAGGCGACCGGCGCTGATGTCGTCGCTCCTGACACGATCTTCGATGTGCCTTGCGATATCTTCGCACCGTGTGCACTTGGCGGTATCATCAATCCGCAGACGCTCGACAAGCTGAAGTGCGATATCATCGCAGGTGCTGCAAACAACCAGCTCGAGAACGAGGAGCGTGATGCAGCGCTGCTCAAGAGCAAGGGCATTCTCTTCGCTCCTGATTATGTCATCAATGCTGGTGGCCTGATCAACGTAGCCAACGAACTTGAGGGCTATCAGCGTACACGTGCGCTCAAGATGGCTGAGGGTATCTACGACACGCTCAAGACGATCCTCTTGCGCGCTGAGGCTGAGGACATCACCACCGTCCAGGCAGCGAACCGCGTTGCTGAGGACCGCATCCGTAATGTAGGCTCGACGAAGCGCATCTACGCTTCAACTTCGAACTTCAGCGGCCGTTTCGGCGAAAACTATAAGCGCTGATCGAGTTTAGATCGATGAGACTTCAGCGAAGAGAGGCCACAGGCCTCTCTTCTGCGTTTCGAGCGAAGCTTGTGGGAGACCTAGCGTGTGAGTAGAAGTTGAGTAGTCCGAAAAGGTAACTGTAAACGCCCTGGCCTGTTATATAGTAGAGGTCTTCCCCGCCCTCGTCGTTAATGGTCATGAAAAAGCAGGCAGCAGGTAATGGTAGCGAACGCAAGCGGCTCGAGCAACAGCTCTCGGAGCTGCTTGAAGAGAGTTTTCGTCTTCACCGTAGCGAACCTCGCCGCACCATCGAGCTTGCGATGCAGGCCCGCGAGCTTGCCGAGCAGCTTCATGACGTCAGCGCACTTGCCAAAGCGCACTACCGCGTCGGCTGCGCCAAGCGTGAGCTATCCGAGTACCCTGAAGCGATCGAGCATCTCGATCTCAGCATCGCCGAATGCCAAAAGACGGGCGACAAACGCCAGCTCTCCGCTGCGCTGCATATCAAGGGCTCGGTGCTCTCCTTTACCGGATCACATCTGGAGGCAAAGCCGCTCCTACTGGAGTCCGCGACTATCAGGCGTGAGTTGGGATTGAGCACACAAACCTCCGATGCGCTCACCGATCTTGCTTCTGTGCTCTTTCGGCTTTGCGATTACGCAGGTGCACTGGCAGCACTTTACGAATGCTTGCAATTGCTCGAAGGCCAGGATGAGCCGCTTCGGCTTTCTATTATCTTGTCTGTTATCGCATCTATCTATCTCGAAGCGAACTTTGATGAGAAGGCGGAGGAATATATCAGGCGAGGTCTGGATCTTGCAATTAATACTGGCGACACCACTCAGGAAGCCGCGTTAAGGCTCCAGGCTATTGCCTTGAAGGATCACGGCTTGTCAAGACACGAGTTGATCAAAGAGCTTGAGGCGATCGAATCATTGATTGGCGATGGTGGCAATCCTGATCTATTGGTTGACTCGAAGATGGCTCTCGCGGAGTATCAGCTCGCTGAGAACAAGCTCGATGCAGCGCGCAAGCTTGCTGAAGAAGCCGCAGCGCTTTCCCGGAAACTGGGTTTGAAGACTAAGAGCGTTGAGGCCTCGATACTGTTGGGCACCATTCAAATCAGATCCGGGCTGGTGAGTGCAGAGGTTGAGAAGCATTACGTTTCAGCGCTTGATTTGGCTATCTCGATCGGCTGCCTCGTGCAGGCAGCCGATGCGGCTGCGAAACTTGCAATGTATTACCGGGAATCAGGCAAGACCGATCAAGCACTAGAATATCTGATCACAGAAAGAGAATTGCTCTCGAAATTCAACATCGAGAAGCAACAACGTGCAGTGCCTCAGCTTCAAGCGAGGATCGAACTTGAGCGTGCCGAGCGAGAGCGGGAGCGACTCTCGGTAGCAAAGGCATCGCTCGAACAGGAACGTGAGCGGAGCAACGTGCAGCTAGCTACGCTTGCACTGCACCTCGTACACAAAAATGAATTCCTGGCTGAGATAAGGGAAAGTGTTGCACAAACGACTGATGGCGACGACGTCGTCCGCCGGATCAACGAACATGTAAGAAGCGATAAGGACTGGCAGCAGTTCGAGGAGCAGATGAACGCCATGCACGGCGATTTTCTCAGCTCGCTGAGTCGCACATATTCGGACCTGACATTGACCGAGCGGAAGGTTGCCGCCTTGATGCGTTTGAATCTCTCATCGAAAGCCGTTGCCAATCTGTTATGCTTGTCGGTCCGCACCGTTGAAAATCACCGTCTAAGCATCCGAAAGAAGCTCGGGCTCAATAATGACGTAAATTTGACGACGTTCCTTAGTGGACTCTAACGAGTTGCCTATCCTCTCGATGACCAAACGCTTCGTACATATCTGTCTTTTCGCTCTGCTATCACTCCTCTGCTTCGTTGCGGATGTGAGCGCTCAAGTGGATACGACACGCTTTGCGCCCGACACACTTCGGCTCGGAAGCATCCTCCCCGGTACAATTCACAGAGATACTGCATTCCTGGTGCTTCAGGGTCGAGCTCGCATTGTCTCGTTCACAAGCTCAGACACCGCATTAAGAGTATCGATTGTCAATCCCTATCAGTTCAGCAAGGGTTTGGAAACCCTCGCTGTTCCCATTCAGATCGTATCACGCCGGCTCGGCCAGGACACTCTCTTCCTTGCCGCGGTAGATTCCGTTGATACAGATACTCTCGTCCTCCTCTTTTCGAGCACGCCCCAAAGTAGCTTTAGGATCTCGCCAGATACTATCCGCATCGGTCAGCTGATGGTTGGTGCAACAGTGGATGATTCATTCTTTATTGTCAACGAGGCGGGTGACCTAAGAATAGAAGATCTGTCTATACCTGATAGTTCACGCGACTCGTTAAACCTTTTCGGACTTCAACTCCCGGCTCTTATTCAACAAGGCACTTCGCGTAAAGTAAGCTTTAACATCACTCCAAAAGACACAGGGGCCAGGAGCATTCATCTCATTTTCGTCGATAGCAACGCTGCAACGCGAACCGCAGTCATCCTAATTGAAGGGATTCTCCCTTCAAGTCTGGACTCTGTCTTTACACTAGTCCGACCGAGTACATTAGGACGCATTACCAATGAGGATGAGTTCACGATAAACTTGCGAATGGTGAATGATGGACCTGACACGATAGACATTCAGGATTTCATTATAGATGACACGGTCAATTTTGGTATCGAAGATTTTCCGCTTCTTCCACTTATCATACCTCCCGATAGCGCAACACCACCGATCGAGGTCTACGCCAAGAAGACAGGCTCTGGATTCTTCCGCACAAATGTTAGGGTGCCAACGGTAGGAGGACTTGCGTCAGAATATACAGTTGGAATTCAAGTGCTCAAGATGGTGCAGGCAAGCGTGCCTCCAACTCGCACTCGAAGTGGCATCATACTCTTTCAGTCGGGTACAGAGCTTGGCATCGAAGGACTCCCATTCGATACTGGCAAGCTCGTCATCTATGATCTGCTTGGACGTGAGGTCGCCCAGCACACGATCACTTCACGGGAGATGATGATCGCCAAGCAAGATGCATCTGGCTACCCAATTGAGGACGGCTGCTACATCATCCGAGTGAGCGATTCAAAGGGCAGCTTCAGTGAATCGATCAAGACGCTTCTGATCAGCTATTAGCCCGTGCGAGTTCTAATGCATAGCGGACTGGTGCCATAGACTCCAGCTCTAATATTGATAGGTTGTGAGCACCTATTTGCTCGCCTACAAGCCGTATCATCAACGGGTTAGCAATGACGGAGCCAACTGATCGCACAGCTCCAGTGAAGTCGATCTGCCGAGCGCAACAGGTTATGATCTCTGCGAGGTCGTGCGATGCACGTTGCAGGATAGATCGGGCGACGTCATCATCGGAATGCTCGAAAACCAACGGCGCCAACGTCGCAGGCATGAGATCGCGCCGCGCAATAGATGTGCGAAGTGTTCGTGGATCATTCAGTACGCCTGCCCCTAGCGCCGCTTCAAGTGCGTTGAACAATGCTGCTCCCCTATCTCGTCCATCGGCGACGCGAGCAAAGTATCGAAGCGCTGCGAGTCCTATGGCGTGGCCACTGCCTTCGTCACCAATGAATCTTCCCCAGCCACCGACGTAGTGCAAGCCGTTCTGTGCATCTCGACCAACCGCCACCGAGCCTGTGCCTGCTATGACGATCATGCCTACGCCTTTAGGAAATGCCGCCGAAAGAGCAAGCGTCGAATCGCTCTGCACACTCACGCGAGCTTGATGAAGATGCTCGCTGAGTGCTGCTTCGAGCGTCCGCTGCTCATTCTCGAGACTTGCGCCTGCAAGTCCGATAGCAATGCTTTTGACATCTGGGAGATCGACTGACGATCTGGTGAGCATGGAGATGAATAGTCGGGCTGCATCTACGTAGCCAAGTTCGAGAAACCTAAACGTCTCGTCGAACTCGACGAAGCGCGCTTCGCCCTCATCCTGCTGAATGAGCAAGCGGGTCTTCGTACCACCTCCATCTACGCCGATGAATGTTGCCATTACTGATTATGCTTCTTTGCCTCTGATCTGTGGACGGACCATGATCACTTCTTCTCGTTCGAGAAAGACTGCGCCAGGATCAGCACCCTTTGGCTTTCGAACGAATTTCTTCTGCGTGTAAGAGACTGGCGCGATCGATTGCGTCTTCGCCTCGGAATAATACGCCGCGATCTCGGCCGCCATCTCGATCGCTTCTTTCGGGATGATCTTGTTCTTCGCACCCACGGATTGCAGCACAACATGCGAGCCGGGTACGCCACGCGCATGGAGCCAGATGTCGTCTTTCTTCGCGAGCTTCGTCGTAAGCTCGTCGTTCTGCTTCGCGTTCTTGCCGACGAGCACGGTCAAGCCACCGGCAACGAGATACTTCCGAAATGTCGGGCCAGATTGCTGTTGCTTCGGTAGTTGCTTCTGAGCTGGCTTTATCCGCCGCTCGATCGTCTCTAACGCGCGCATGTCGATCGCTGATTCGATCTCCGATTCGAGATCTCGCAGATGCACGAGCTCTTTCCTGAGCTCTTCGCTTCTCGTTACTAGCTCCGCTTTGCGATTGCGCGATTCCTTCGAGCGATCGAAG
>JBKJTP010000316.1:0-3330 GCA_046590195.1 Kapaibacterium sp. (SeqCode)
CAACTACCATCTCGGCGCTGTGCGCAAGGGCAGTAACGATATCACCCTGAGCGTTCAGCTCCTCATCCAGCGGGCGTATCCGCGCGGCGTGCCCGTGGAGCTCGTCTTCACAACGCGCGCGATGAACACATTCTACTTCGAGCCTTCGACGCGCAAACGCATCGTCACCGACCCGCATGATCTGATTCGTGTGGTTGTGACGATACCGGAAGAATAACCATTTAGGATCTTTAAAACAAACAAGGGGCTCGCGATGAGCCCCTTGTCGTATTGTTCGGTTGAGATAACCTTATTGGTTACTCACCGAAAGGAAGTGCGAACTTAAGAGTCGCCTTGCTCTGGAGTGAGTTGATGCGAAGGTTGCCATCAGCCTCGTTGCGAGCATATCCATGAAGCGGTACATTGTACGTTACCTCAGGAGTGACCCACATCGAACCCTCGATCACTGGGATGTCATAACCTGCACCAATGATACCCGATACCAGGAAGTCAGAGGTAGTCGACATCTCATCATACGAGCCGCTTGTGCGTGCTTCCGCCACGCTGCTCGAACCAGAGACCATCTTGCGCTCAAATACACCATTTACGCCGGCACCACCAAGTAAGTGGAGACCACCAACAACACCGACCTTACCAAGGAGCTCACCACCGATGGTGCGGATCTCCATTGATGTCGAGCGATCGTCGCTCAACTTACCAGCCATGTTGTTGTCAAGACGTGTGCTAAAGTCATTATAGACTACGCGAGGTGAAATCGTCAAGCCTTGCGTTACTGGGATCTCACCAGCTACGTGGAATTCCGGTGCATGCCAGCTACCGCGGCGGAACTCTGACGTTTCAAAGTCTCCTGACCCAAAGTTACTGTTAACACCACCACCGAGACCGATCGTCATGCGTTCTTCACGTCCGCGATCTCCAAACATCTGTGCATCTGCATCAGATACTGTAGCGAATGAACCCAAAGCGATAACCGCTGCTGCCATTGTTGCACGAAGAGATTTAAACATAGTAGTATTAGATAATGATGATACTGTTACTCGCAGTGCCTATCGGT
This sequence comes from Kapaibacterium sp. (SeqCode), assembly GCA_046590195.1. Taxonomy (GTDB): domain Bacteria; phylum Bacteroidota; class Ignavibacteria; order Palsa-1295; family Palsa-1295; genus JBKJTP01. The sequence continues at coordinate 1,055 of JBKJTP010000316.1, forward strand.
TAGATAGAAGCTTGTGTTGATCAGGCCATTGGACCTGGACACAAACCCTTCGCTGCAAGTGCGTAGATAAAAACTTTCAATTGCACTTCGATAATAACTTCTTAAACAAGTGTGCCAAGAAGTGTGACTTAAGCTGCTTAGGCTAACGATACTTAAGTCTGTTGTTATCGTCGTACACTTGATACATCTTCCAATTCGCTGCCAAAGTCTAACGGTAGTGTTAGCAGCCGCTCATGTTTTTTCACAGTGACAAAATTGCTGTTGAAAACGGACTTTTTTAGCTGGAATTCCGAAAGTCCCTCTCTCCTTAATTTCATCCTGAAGAGCATCTATTAATCGTGAAATTTTGAGTAGCGGTTAAAGCTGCGATCACCATAAAACGAGAGAAGCCCTCGACACTGTCGAGGGCTTCTCTGAATAGCTTAGGGAGCTAATAATAGCTTATAGAGCTACAGGTTAATCAACCACGAGCCAGATCGTCTCCTGGAGAACCTTGCACTCGGTGTACGTGAAGTTGAATTCCTTAGACAGGTATCCATCCTTCTCGATGACGACATGGTACGTGCTGTTGCCGCAAAGGCCTTCCTTGATCGCCCAGCCTTCGTCGCCGCTCTGTACAGTAGCTACGAGATCGTTGCCCTTATATATCTTGACTGTTGCGCCTTCGAGATAGACCATGTTGGTCGAATCCTTCACGCGAAGCTTCAACGCTGCCGTGCAGCAATCTCCACCGCCGCCATTCGCGACGATAGCCTTGTGGAGCTCAAGCGTGTCGTTGCAGCCGAACTCAACGCCATCGAACTCCTTGCCTGCATAACCCTCGCGGATGATGCTGACGCCGTAGGTGCCTTCGCAGATACCCTCAAGCTTGACGAGACCGTTGCTATTCGTGGTGCCGGTCTTGACGATCTGGCCGCCTTTCCAGAGCTTGACCGTTGCGCTACCGACCTTCAGGTCTGTGCCGTCCTTGTTGACAACAAGGTAGAGCACGCCATTACAGCAGCTGTCATTGTTGTGGCTGTTCGACTCGAGCGTCTTGACGAATGTGTCGAGCGTGTCATTGCAGCCGAGCTCGAAGCTGAACTCCTTGCCTGCGTAACCCTCTGCGCTGATCGAGATGCTGTAGTTGCCTTCGCACAGTCCGTTGAAGGTAACGCCGCTGTGCATCGTCTCTTGCTTCAGCAACGTGCCGCCCTTCCAGAGCTTGACCTTAGCACCTTCGATGATCCCGCCTTCTGAATTCTTAGCGAGGATGGTGATCTGACCATTGCAGCACGAATCTGATCCGCCGCCGCCGAGGCTCTGGAGAGTCTTTGTCAACTCACCCTCAGTGTCACATCCGATCTCGATCGAGAACTCCTGTACTGCATAACCTTCCTTAGCGATGCGTACTGCATAGATGCCTTCGCAAAGCTCGGTAAAGTGTGCGCCGCCATTCTCAGTGTTCCTGATGATGTAATCGGCATCGCCCTTACGAAGCTTGATCTGAACGCCGTTCAGGATCTCGTTCGAAGCATTCTTCACTACGAAGTCGAACGTCGAGCCGCAGCAAGTATCATCAGTTGTGCCATTGCCCTGAAGTGCGACGGACTGATAAACAGAGTCGCAGTCTGCGCCAACGTTTACGGTGATCTCTTGTACCTGATAGCCGTCTCTCGCGATGCGAAGTTCGTACTCGCCCTCGCAAACGTGTGCGAAGGTGAGGAGGCCGTTATCGTTCGTGTAAGCCTTTGAGAAAAGGTGATCGCCCTGGCGAAGCTTGACCTCAGCATGGTTGATACCTTCATTGTCTGCATTGACGAAGATCGAGATCTTGCCGCAGCAGCTATCATCGTGCTCGCCGTTGAGCATGATGCTCTCGCGGCCGCCAGCTGTCTGGACGAGCGATGCTACGTCTAAGAGCATCGGCTTGAGATCGCCACGAAGGACGCGGAGCTGTACGCCGGTGAGGTTGACTGGAAGTTGAAGCGAGAACTTGCCGTCCTCATCAGCTGTGTCAGTGGCCAATACTACACTCTGGGCATTGATACCCTCGACGATCGCCTCAGGAAGCGAATGCCCCTGCTCGTCCTGGAGTACACCAGAGACTGCCTCGGTATTCGTATCTGGCGTCGGATCGTTGGTTTGCTGACAGGCAAAAAAGCTCAGGCTGAGCAGTAACATGAAAAGGCTCGGGATGGCGCGTGCGCGCAGAGCCAGATGGTTGGTCATAGCTGAATATGGTTGAGACACTAAATTCGGACGGTAGACAACTTAGTCGTTTGCTAACTTAGTCG
>JBKJTP010000115.1:0-3003 GCA_046590195.1 Kapaibacterium sp. (SeqCode)
GGGGTATCTGCCCGACCAGGCGCGGCCCCCTCAATGTTACACCAGCTCCTAACCTCTAGACCCGCTGGTGCTAAACAAATTGCAAGAGCATCAATGATCGTGGGGATTGATTGCGCACAAATGAGTCTTAAACTTGCATCTACACTGTACTGGTATGACAGCATCGGGGAGGTTTCAGCATCTGGTCGATGAGGCGCTTCGCTTGCAGGCCTCGGATCTTCCGAAGTCACTTCGCCTTGCGCGTGAGGCTTATGAGATAGCCGACCCGCATGATAACACCCAGCTCGCTCGTGCTGCTACGCTGCTTGGCGGCTTGCTCCGTCTTCGCGGCGTCTATGAAGAAGCCGAAGAGTTGCTGCTTCGCGGACTCGAATATGAGCCGGAGCTCCGCGTAAAAATTGCGGCATATATCCAGCTCGGCCAGGTCTATCTCGAGCGCGGCATGAAGCCTGAGTCGCTTGCATCATTTGAGCAAGCGCTAGCGCTACTCGATGGCGAGGAGATGCCGGAGAAGCTTGGCGACATTCATCTTAATCTCGGAAACCTGCATTCGACCATCGATCCCGCACGGGCCTTGCAGCATTATTCCTCTGCGCTTGCAAGCTATTCGTTGATCGGCAACGAGACGGGCATCGCAACCGTGCAAGCGAACACCGGAGTGCTAGCGCAACTGCAAGGTTATCACGCAGAAGCTATCGAGACCTTTGCGCAAGCTTCGCGGATGTTGTTGTCGCTCGATGAAGATCGCCTCCGCGCGATCGTTCATCATCGCACAGGGATCAGCCACTATCATCTCGGTCAGTATTCACTTGCACTTGGCGAGTGCCGCGCCGCTCTTGATATCGCGAACAAGCAGCACATCGTCTCACTGACGGCGAAGATCCTCACCACCGAAGCGGACGTTCATGAGGCGATGTCTGAACCAGCGCTGGCTGGCGCTGCCCGCGAAGAGGCCGACGCGCTGATCGCGGTGCTCCGCGTGAGCGATGTGAAGCTCTGAGTCTTGTTCTCTTCCCCTCAGCTCTAATATTCCGTCCCGAGCTACTTTTTTCTGCTACTGACACTTGGCTGAAAACGCCTAAAACGCTTCAAATGGAGCGTTTTTCCTAAAAGTGTCCGATTTTAGTAAATATCGGACACAAAAAAGACTCAAGATTCTTAGAACTGGACACTTTTTTCGGGAATGTATCGGAACGTGACGCTTTCCAAAAGGCTTATCCCAGTGTCTCTGCCATGTGAGCTGTAGTTGTGCTTTCTACGGTGATCATCTGGAATCCGCCTGAGTCAACCCATTGACAAATCATCATGACTAGCTTGCGAGGTGCCAACCTCCAAGTCAGTCAAGCTTCCATCGCACAGGTTCGGTCCTGTCTATGTCGGCTGTTCGTCTTGTAACCAGTTTCGCACTTTTCGGCAGTGCAGAACTAACTTCCTAGTAAAACAATGAATCGTATCTCAAGCCTACTCGCACTCGGATTGCTTTCTTTGGGCCTTGCAACTTCTGCTTCTGCTCAGACAAAGGTAACGAAGCTCATCATTCAGAATACCACTGGCTCGACCAGTCTGTCGCAGACCTCTAACGGACTCTGGATCAATAACCAAGTCGTGCTTCAGAACCCTAGCGTTACTGGCAACACTGTGACCCTCTTGGTGCCTAGCACCTCCGGAATGGGCAATGAAGACTTTACATTCCCAACGTCAGGCGGCACGCTCCTGACGACGACAGCAAATGACGTCAACGGTGATGCCATCGTTGCAGCGATCAATGCTGCTAGCAGCACCTCGATCATCAATGCTTCGCACCTCGATCTTTCTGGTGTTCTCGGCGGCGGTGTCCAGACGGTAGCCCCGTTGAACACCACGCTTAATGTCGGTGGAACAGCAACAGACATTGACATCAGCCTGAACCTGAACAACGCGAACACCTGGTTGCAGACTCAGACTTTCCCGACGACGATCAATCAGGGCAATGCTTTGATCAACTCGATCAACGCAGGCAATATCGCGCTGAACGGCTACGTAACTAACTCGTACCTGACGAGTAATTACACAACGACGACCAACATGAATGCTGCGATCGCTGCAGCAGTATCCGCTGCAACTGGCGGTGTTACGTCTGTTTCTGGTTCAGGCGTGATCGATTTCCCAGCAACAGCTGGCGCTAACAGAAGCGATGCCACGATCACAGTGACAGGAGCGGCAGTTGGTGACGCAGTTGCGCTTGCCACGCCATTGGGTCTGATCTTCAGTGAAAATACGGTCGTATCAGCATGGGTGTCTGCTGCAGACACTGTCACGATCCGTTTCTCGAATAACGGTAACGGAGGAAGCATTAACCCTCCAAGTGCAACCTTTAAGGCTGTTGTGTTCAAGTAAGCTTCTTCCTAAGAATGTGAAGGACCCCGCTTGCGGGGTCTTTTGCGTTTATGGCAGGATAGCTAGGCGCTAGCGAACCCCATCAGCTACGAAAAAAAATGTAGTGTTCTGGTCGTCATCGTCCCATTATCAGCCGTATCGGACACAGAAAAGCATTAAAAGTCCTAGAACTGTACACAAATACAAGGAACATTTCGGAACGTGATGCTCCGATTATTGCTTTTCTTCGTGTCTCTGCTACGTGAGTTTTTCTACTTCCACACAGCGCTCACGAAGTCCCCACATGAGACATCGAATTGACAGTTCATTTACGACAGATTGCGGGGATATCCTCGTACTAAGAATTACTTCCTAGGAAAACTCAATGAAGCGTATCTCTAGCCTATTCGCACTCGGACTTCTTTCTTTGGGCCTTGCAACTTCTGCTTCGGCTCAGACAAAGGTAACACAGCTCATCATCCAGAATGCCACTGGAACAACGAAGCTCACGCAGACCGCAGACGGTCTGACGATCGACAAGCCTTTGATCCTTACATCGGGCCTGAATTCTGTCAAGCTGGTCGTACCTACCGGCGCCTTTGAGTTCACGTTTCCTACGGCAAGCGGCACGCTCCTGACAAGCGCAGC
>JBKJTP010000166.1:0-7364 GCA_046590195.1 Kapaibacterium sp. (SeqCode)
AAGAATTATGGCGAGTACGTCGGCATTGCATTCCAGATCCGTGATGATCTCTTCGATTACGAGAGTGCTGCGAGCACCATCGGCAAGCCTGTCGCGATCGATCTGAAAGAGAAGAAGCTCACGCTGCCGCTGATCCATGCACTCGAACAGTTGACACCATCCGAAGTCAAGCGCATTAAGCGGTTGATCAAGAGCGGGAAGGCTGCAAAGCAGAATTACAACGAGGTCGTTGATCTCGTCCAGCAGAAGGGTGGACTCACATACGCCCGGACGAAGGCCGAGGAATACGCGCAGAAAGCAAAGTCAAGTCTTGACATCTTCGCTGCTTCACCTGCAAAGACATCTCTTTTGCAATTCGTCGACTTCGTGATGGAGCGGGAGTTCTAACCCGGCCTCTAGTCTCTAGACGCTATCCCTTAACCGCGCCCGCCGTCAATCCCGCGATGATCTTCTTCTGGAAGACTGCGAAGAGCACTAGGACGGGGAGTGCGCTCATTCCGGCGCCCGCCATGAGGTGGCCCATGTCGATCGATTGCTTGCCCTGGTAGAAGGCAAGACCCACCGGCAGCGTGCGCATCGATGCGTCGCTCACGAAGAGGAATGGGAACAGGAAGCTGTTCCACATCGATAAGAACTGATACATGAAGAGCACGACGAGCATCGGCTTCGCGAGTGGGAAGATGATGCCGCGCAAGATGTGCGAAATGTTTGCGCCATCGATCGTCGCCGCCTCTTCAAGCTCTTTCGGTAATTCCTCGATGTATTGCTTCATGAGGAAGACACCAAACGGTGTCACGAAGAACGGGATCATCAGTGCTGCGTAGGTATTGATCCAACCGAAGACAACCATCTCACGATAGAGTGGGATCATCACGACGTGCGGAGGCACCATTAGAATGGCGAGGACTGTCCCGAACCACAGCTTTTTCAGCGGGAATTCTCGCCGCGCAAACGCATACGCCACGACAGTACAGAGCAGGCAATTTGCGACAGAGACCACTGTCGCAACAAGCAGGCTATTAAAGAAGTAGGTATCAAAGTTATCGGATGCCAAGGCATCCTTGTAGTTCTGCAGCGTGAATGCTGACTTGAGCAATTCGCCAAGCGTTGCACCACCTGCCGGATTATCCGAGAGCGAGAGGATGATCATCCAGACAAGCGGAAAGAACATCGTGACCGCGCCCACAAGCAGCACTGCATGCGAGACGAATCTTCCGAGTGGTGTGCCCTTTTTGATCACGCGTCTTTGTAGAGATCTTGTTCTTCGATGATCGCGAGTACAGGATCTGTGACCATGTACTTTATCGACTGACCGCTTTCTACACGTTTACGAATCTCTGTGCCAGAGATCTCCAGAAGCGGTATCTCTACAAATCTAACATGATCGAGAAGCTCGGGTTTCACTTTCTCTTTTGTGTATCCCGGCCGGACCATCACTCCAAGCTCAGCAAGAGAGAGTATTTCCTCGGACGATCGCCACGCATCGAAGATCTCCAGGTTGTCCATACCGATGATCAGCACCAACTGAGTGTCAGCCGCATACTGCTGCTTGAGCTCACGCAATGTGTCGATCGTGTATGATGGACCTTCACGCCTGAGTTCAATATCTGAAGCCGCAAAGCAGGGATTATTCTTGATCGCAGCTTCGACCATCCTCAGCCGGAGCATCCCATCGGGCAACCGCATCTTTTGTTTGTGCGGCGGCACGGATGCGGGCACGAAGATGACAGTGTCGAGCTGAAGCTCCTCTCGTGCGATCTCAGCGCCGATCAGGTGCGCCACGTGTGGCGGATTGAACGAGCCCCCAAAGATGCCGATGCGTCTCACTGCTGTATCCTCACTTCTTTGCAGGTGCGAGGTTCAGGATCTCGAACTCCGTACGGCGATTCTGCTGACGACCTTCCTCGGTATCGTTCGTCGCGACAGGACGCGTAGCCCCGTAGCCCTTCGCACGCAGGCGGGCAGATGTGATGCCCCAATCGACTAAGTACTGTTTCACTTCTTCAGCGCGCATCTGCGAGAGCCTGTTGTTGATGTCCGCTGTACCGATGCTATCAGTGTGTCCGGCGATCTCAATGCGAAGCTTCGGGTTGTCTTTCATCAGCTTCACGAGGTTGTTCAGCTCCGTGACAGACTCTGTACGAAGCGTCGCCTTGTTGAAGTCGAAGAAAATGTTGTTCAGCGCGATGATGGTGCGTGGCTGCTCAGTCGAAGGTGAATCGATCGTTACAGGATCTTTGACCGGAGGCTTGTTCGGATCCTTTACCGGAGGCTTGTTCGGATCCTTCACTGGCGGCTTGTTGGGATCCTTCACTGGAGGCTTGTTCGGATCCTTCACTGGCGGCTTGCTCGGATCCTTTACCGGAGGCTTGTTCGGATCCTTCACTGGCGGCTTGTTGGGATCCTTCACTGGCGGCTTGTTGGGATCCTTTACCGGTGGCTTAGTCGGATCCTTCGCAGGTGGATTCTTTGGATCATTTGCTGCAAGATCACCAAGCGGTGTCAACGGCAGATCGTGCATGATCTCGCGGTAAGGGATCGTGTCAGGCACGGTGTAATTCTCTGAGTAGAACACATAGCCCGGAGCAGTCGCGGTGATGCCGTAGTGCTTGCCAGTGCCCAGCGTGATGAAGAACTTACCCGAGACAGGATTCGCGCGATAGACAGCCACGAGTTCATCGCCTGCAAGATCGGTCACATTGATCGATGCTGCAACTGGCTTAGAAGTAACCTTATCGATCACACGACCTGCAATGACCGTTACTGGCCCTGGACGAAACTCGGTCGGCAACTTCGACTTGTAAATATCGAGATCATTCGCAGCATCATCGCGCTGGCTGCTGTAATAAACCGTATCTCCGCGTGCAGGAATGCTGAGATAAGCGTCCTCACCGAATGAGTTGATCGGCGCACCGATGTTGACTGGCTTGCTCCACGTGCCGTCATCGAGCTTCCGCGTCATGAAGATATCATGATTGCCGTAGCCAGGATGTCCGTTCGAAGAGAAGTAAAGTGTCTTGCCATCTGCTGAGATGAATGGGGAGCGATCGTTGAAGCGTGTGTTCACTACTTCGCCGAGATTGAGCGGACGCGTCCACGATCCACCGCTTCCGCGATAGACAACATAGATGTCCTCAGAGCTACCGAGCGAACCTTGTCTGCTGCTCGAGAAATACATGGTCGAGCCATCGGCCGTCATGCTCGGCTGCCCATCCCAGGCGGGTGAATTCACGACGCGGCCAAGATTCTGTGGCGTTGTCCACCCGTCTGCCGTAGCTTCAGAGATGTAAATGTCACAATCGCCAACGCCTTCGGGCCTGCGGCAAAGTGTTGTGAACATCGTGAGCCCATCGGCACTGATAAAGGCCGAGCCATCTTCATCCACTTGATTCAGAGGTGGATCAAGTGCAATTGGCTTTCGCCAGTTGCGAATACTATCTCTCGTTGACATAAAGAGATCGTCACCGAAATCCCTCGTATCGTAATACTGCCTGATGTTGCTCGATGGCCGGCGAGAAGTGAAATACATGTTCTCGCCATCGGCAGTCATGCTGACGCCGTAATCATCGTAATCGCTGTTGAGCCCAGGCACATTGATCGGTGCATCGCCCGCAGGTGGCTTCAGCCGTTCAGCCTGACTTTCGAGATTGAACTTGATCCAGAAGTCGGCTTCGCGCATCTGCACAGTGTCGAAGCTCGTGAACGGCACCATTCGCTTAACGAACTGCGTGAACGCGTACGCAGCGCTATCTGGCTTTTGCAAGACTCTCAGAGAGGTACCGAGATTGTAGTAGTTGTACGCATCAAAGCTCGAATCGATCTTGATCGCGCGGTGATAGTACTGCACTGCAAGCCTGTGATTCTTGAGCGTCTGATACATACCCGCCACTCGCGACCATGGGTAGGGATAGCTCGAATCAAGCTTGATCGCTTCGCCATATTCATAGAGCGCTTCCTCAAACATCTTCTTTTGCTCGTAGTCATAGCCTGCACGCGAGTGCTCGAGCGCCTTAGGATCTTTTTGAGCAAAGAGAACAGAAGGGAAAGAAATGCAGAAAGCCGCCAGGAGGATGGCAGCGAGTGCAAGTGCGCTCGTGGATGGAGCACCTGTTAAAAGAGACGTTGTGTGTCTCGAAAGAGGAAAATGCAAGACCAGGATTATGTTTGTTATCGAAATCGGATCAACGGATCATTCGGTCTTGATTGAGGTGTATTTACCCGATGCAGTTTCAGATTCCACCGGACGAGGAGCCGGGTACAATTCCTGGAGCCGGACCTGGAGAACACGGTTCGGCGCACTCTTTAAGACACTGATCTTGACCCCCATAGTTTCTTTTTCCTCACCGGTCTCTGGGATATACCCAAAGAGCTTGTTGACGTAGCCGCTGACGGACTCATAATCCTCATCCTCAGGGATGTGGAAGCTCGAGAACAGCGGATCGAGATGCACGTTCGCATCAGGGATCGCCATCTCGGCCGAGATCTCGATCAACTTCTTCGCCTCATCGATCACCACAGCTGGGATATCTTCGTCGTATTCGTCATGGATCTCGCCAACGATCTCCTCAACGATGTCCTCGAGTGTCACGATGCCAGCGGTGCCGCCATACTCATCGACGACAACTGCCATGTGAAGTTTCTGTGCCTGGAATTCTCTCAGCAACTCAGAGAGATGCTTCGTCTCCGGTACGAACGGGGCAGGGCGGATGATGTCATGGAGAACTATGAGATGCGGGTTCTGAATAAGCGCCAGCACATCCTTCGAGTAGATGACCCCAATGATGTTCTCGATCGACTCATGAAAGACAGGCAAACGAGTGTAACCTTCCGAGATGATGCGCTCGACGAGGTGCTCACGTGGTGTCTCAAGATCGACCGCCACGATATTCGTCCTCGGTACCATCACTTCACGAACGGTACGTTCGCGGAAATCGAAGATGTTCTCGATCAGCTCATTCTCTGTCTTATCGATCACACCAGAGCGTGCACCCTCTTCGAACATCACGCGTAGCTCTTCTTCGGAGACACGGCTTTCGGTGAAGCTTGTGTGATCGCGGAACGGACGAAGAAAAATGTTCGAGATGACGACCGGAAGATGCGTGATGGGCTTCAACCAACGGACCATCGCGCGGACGATACGCGCAAGCATGAACGCGAAGCGCTGGCTCTGCTGTAATGCGACAGACTTTGGTATCAACGCACCAAATGTGAGATCCAGAATAACGCCGCCACCGATGGCTAGGAAGAAGGCGACGATCGTACCTGTGCGAAGCGTCCAGTCGAACCAGAGCGCAAGCGAGGGCGAGAGGTCGTTGTATGCGATAAGAGCTGCTGCAGTTGCAACGAGAAAGCTTGACATCACCGCGCCGCATTGCGTCGTTGCGACAAAGCTCTCGACATTGAGCTTCAGATCAAGAAGTGTTGTGGCGGTTGCTTTATCATCCGGATCCACATCGTCATCGTCGATCATCTCCTTCAGTCGGCTCCGCCGGACGTTCAGGATGCTCGTCTCCGCAAGCGCAAAGAACGCATGCAGCACGATAAAGAAGATCAGGAGAAATATCTCAAACCCTAACGAGATCCCCATTAAAGGACAAAGAAGCGGATTAGATCACATGCTCTCGGGCGCACTCACGTTGAGTATCTTACACCCGTTTGCCAACACGCGTTTTGTTGCAATTGCAAGCGCGATCCTGGCAGTCTGTATCGGTTCTTCGGTGCCCACAATGCGGCAATCGTGATAGAACTTGTGAAACTGTGCAGCTACATCGCGCAAGTATTCGCAGATGTGATGCGGTGCATAAGCAGCAGCCGACATACTGACCATTTGTGGGAAGCGAAGCAATAGCTTGGTCAATGCGATCTCTTCGTTGTGCTGAAGCACGTCGAGCTGCGCGGTCTTGATCGTGTCGTGCGAGATACCTTGCTGCTCGGCAAAGCGAAGCATACTGGCGATTCGCGCATGTGCATATTGTACATAGTAGACAGGGTTCTTGTCCGACTGCTCCTTCGCAAGCTCCACATCAAACTCCAAATGCGTATTAGCTGCGCGCATGTTGAAGAAGAAGCTCGCCGCATCGGTGCCAACGTCTTCGAGCAACTCATCGAGTGTGTAGTTGCTGCCCGAGCGCTTCGAGAACTTGATCAGCTCGCCGTTCGAGACAAAGCTCACCATCTGATGGATGATCACCTTCACCTTGCTTGGATCGTATCCCAGTGCACGGATTGCGGCCAGTACATCCGGGATCGTGGCAATGTGATCAGCTCCGAAGATATCGATCAGTTGATCGTACCCACGTGAGAGTTTGTCAATATGGTAGCAAATGTCAGGTAGACGATAGGTAGGCTCGCCAGTAGACTTGACGATCACGCGATCGTCCTTCTCGCCCATAGCTGTTAGCTTCAGCCACATGGCGCCGTCTTTGTCGTAAGCAAGCTCCTTGTCCTTCAGCGTCTGGATCGTCTGCGCAACCTTGCCGGTGTCATAGAGAGATTGCTCATTGAAGAAGATGTCGTGCTTGACCTTCAGCGTGTCGAGCGTCTTCTTGATGTTCGCAAAGTTCGATTGCTCGCCATACGACTGGAAGAAGGGAAGTTCTGCATCACGCTTTGCGTCACCAAACTCCACAACCATCGCCTTCGCAATGTCAACGATCTCTGCACCTCGATAGCCATCCTCGTCAAGCTCGATCGCGTCACCAAGCTCCTGCAGATAGCGGGTGCGAACCGACTTCGCCAGATTGCGCATCTGGTTGCCGGCATTGTTGAAATAGTATTCGCGGATGACGTTGAAGCCGGTCCATTCAAGTAGATTGGATACTGCAGCACCTAGCGCTACCTGGCGGCCGTGTCCTGCATGAAGCAAGCCGGTCGGGTTTGCAGATACCCACTCGATGTTGACGGTCTTGCCCGCGTGCTCAGTCGTCCGTCCGAATGACTCTCCAGCAGCCAGTGCAGTGCGAAGCTCACCATGAAAGTAATTGCGGCTAAACTTGATATTGATAAATCCGGGACCCGCGATCTCGACAGCTTCGATCGTCTGCGAATCGTAGTTCAAACTCGTGAGCAGTTCGTTCGCGAGATCACGTGGCGAGCGCTTCAGCGGCTTCGAGAGCGTCATCGCAACGTTCGTCGAGAGATCGCCGAACGTGGTGTTCTGTGGCACCTCGAACTTGAGGACCGTATCCGCAGGCGCACCTAACTTTGCTAACGCACCGGAGAAGATCTCCTGTAAATATTTTTCCATTAATTGAGAGGCAGGGGACTATCTATACTATAGAAATCTAATAAATGCCTGTCATTGCGAGGATTCCGTGCTGGTGTAAACGACGAGCATCGCGGGTTTCAACAGGGGATTTCTCGAC
>JBKJTP010000205.1:0-10847 GCA_046590195.1 Kapaibacterium sp. (SeqCode)
ATCCTGATATTATGCGCTCGCTTTATCCCGGGATAAAGCGAGCGCATAATATCAGGATGCGACGGCTGGAAGTGCTGATGCACCGAGCAGTGTCCACGCCAGAGGAAGATCTTGCCGCGCTTGATCTGCTCTGGTGTCAGGCCTCCATAAGGTTGCGTCTGATCCCACAGGAAGATCTCGTCGAGCGGAATACCAAGCTGAAAGAATGCAGTGTTCCGGCCGAGATGCTGATCGGGATAGAAGAAGATCTTCTCAAAGCCCTGCGCGAACGCCCACTCGAAGATCGATTTGTTGTTCGAGCTTGTCGAGACGGTGCCACCATGTTCGCCGCAAAATGCCTTTATCGCAGCGGTCGAATTCATGTAGGTGATGGGACAGACCTTGCTCGCGTTAGTGTGCTCAGCAAGTTCATCCCATACATCGCGTACCTGCTCGACACGCGCCATATCTGCCATCGAACAACCTGCCTTGAGATCGGGCAGGATCACTTTCTGATCCGCCCCACTGAGCACGTCGGCTGTTTCAGCCATGAAGTGTACGCCGCAGAAGATGATGTACTCGCGGTCGCGGAGTTCAGCAGCGTAACGCGCAAGCTCGAAGGAGTCGCCAGTGCGATCAGCGAACTGCACGACGTCGTCGCGCTGATAGTGATGACCGAGCACAACCACCTTATCGCGAAGCTTCTTCTTCAGCGCATGGATCTCCCTGACAACTTCTTGCGAGGTTGTCTCAGAGCTCAGGATCTCCTCAGGCGTCGCTACAGGTTCCTGAACGACATTCAATTCGAGTACAGTGGACATCAATGACTGATCTTCTTAAACATCAAATGGCAACTTCACCACTTGTACGGGAAGAAGCACCTCAGGTTTAACTTTCATCAGAAGTTTATTTCCTGGCGTAGCGTGTGCTGTGCGAATATACGCGAGGCCAACGAACCTGTTCATGGCGGGAGAAATGGCGTAGCTGGTCATCTCGCCGATTGCCTTGACATCGCCGAGAGCGCTCCAGCCGCCAGTTGCCTCACCTTCACGTGGATAAAGCTCGAAAGCGACACGCACGTTCGGATCGGTGGCTTTCTGCAGTTGGTTAGCTTCTGTCACTTCAGCAAGAACATCAGCAGCAACGCCATTCACCACAATGCCAAGCATGTGGCGCTGCACTTTGTCGTAGCTATCGAGTCGTGCGATAACTTCCTGCCCGATGTAGCAACCCTTCGTGAAGCTCACAGCACTCACGAGCGTTGACTCGAGCGGATTATGCTTGTCGTTCAATTCATTCGGGGCTACCGGCATCCCGGACTCAATGCGAATGACATCGAACGTTGCATCATCGAGCACCGCACCGCCGAGCGCAAGTACTTCGGCTTCGAGAAATTGTTTGACATCGCCTGCAACATCGCTTGAAACAAAGACGAGCCAGCCGCTCTCGGCTAAGCGTACAAACTTTTGAATGAGAACAGGGAATCCGGCGATCGTTGTCTCGATCGTTGAGAGTGTTGGAAGCGTGATGAGATCGATATCGGTGAACTGCCTGACGAGATCGAATGAGCGCGGACCGAAGAGTCCGAACTGATGCAGCGTCTCCGTCGCATTGATAAACTTCGCGTCCTCCATGATCGTGTACTTGTCGAGCCATGCGATCACTTGCTGTTCGTGTCCGGCGCTGACGGTCATGAGTGTATCATCCGAGCGTGAGATGAGCCCGACGAGATCGATGATCCGGCCCTTCTCATTCGTGAGGACGGTCTGGGTGCCGAGTCCCTGCTTCTCCATGAGGGGGCGGAGATCATTCGTGGAGAGGCGGTGCAGGAGATCGAGCACGTCCTTGCCCTTGCCGATCAAGCGGCCGGCGGCGCGAGTCATGTCATAAAATCCTGCGCGTTCGTGCACGCGCTCATAAGCAGTCGTATCCATTCGTTATCTTTATTGGTAGCCCATCCGTAACAATCAGGTATTGGTATGAATTCGGCTAGCAATTCTCAACGGTTGTCCTCCTGAGCGACGCCGACCGCGGTGATTTGTGCCGCAAGCACGCGGCGGCGGAGTCGAAGGATGACATCAAAGATGAGCGCTCGACAGATACTGCCTTATCATGTCGTATTTTCGCCTATCAAACTTAACTCTGACCAACCCGTCACTCAATGCTAAATTACATTTGGCTCGGACTAATCGTCATTGCGATACTTGTCGCCACGGGGCGCGATATTGCTGAGATGTCCCAGGATAGATTCCGCAACAGCCAGCCGCTGACCATGCAGGTCGATCCAGGCAGCTGGCAGCAGACCGCTCCGAACAAATTCACCGCTACGGCCTATACGACCAGGCAGAATCTCACCGGCTTCTACGGCCAGAAAGAAGCTGCAAAGATGAAGGCCGACACGGTTCGTATGCCAGTGAGTATCGTTGCAAACTCAGTAACGCCCGAGCTGGTACGAGGCACCGCGAAAGCGGAGGTCGGTGGTGATGCGCCGGGCGTCTGGTCCGATATGGCCACGAAGGACGATGACAAGAAGCTGCTTACGGGCAACGCGCAGTTTGTGCCGGACGGCATGGGCGGAGGCGCTCTGGCCTTCACGCCGCAGCCTGTCTATTTCCGCATCATGGCGAAGGTTGCGAACGAAGGTATTCTGAAGATCGCCGACACAGCGGTCGAACTGGCACTCGGTCTTATCGGCGTAATGACCCTCTGGCTCGGCATCATGAAGATCGCTGAAGTTGCCGGCATCGTGACATCGCTCGCAAAGCTTGTGAAGCCGATCATGGTCAGGCTTTTCCCCGAAGTGCCACCTGAGCATCCAGCCATGGGCGCGATGGTAATGAACATGACCGCAAATTTCCTCGGCCTCTCCAACGCAGCAACGCCGATGGGTCTCAAGGCGATGGAGGAGTTGAACAAGCTCAATCCTCATGCTGGCGTCGCGACGAACGCGATGTGCATGTTCCTGACGATCAATACAACGGCGATCACGCTGATACCGGCGACAGTCATCGCGATCAGGCTCACGATGGGATCGCCGAATCCGGCCGACATCATCGTGCCGACGATCATCGCAACGGCGATCAGCCTCGTCTGCGGTGTGATCTTCACCCGATTCGTTGAGCGGTTCTATCCGCTGCCGAAGACGCCATCGGCACCAACACCATCAGTCACTAACGCATAAGGAGAACCGATCATGGATACATTTATCACAGTTACCAAGGTTCTCTCGTCGCTCGCTATCCCCCTGATGATCTTCTTCATCGTTGGAATCGCCGCGATGCGTAAGGTCAAGGTCTACGAGGAGTTCGTCGAAGGTGCGAAGGAAGGCTTCCAGACCGCCGTTCGCATCATTCCCTACCTTGTGGGTATGCTTGTCGCGATCGGTATGTTCAGGGCCTCAGGCGCAATGGATATTCTGACCACAGCGATCAGCCCGGTCACCGACGCCGTCGGATTTCCGAGCGAGCTCTTTCCGCTCGCGGTCATTCGCAATCTTTCAGGCTCCGGCTCGCTGGGCATTATGACAGAGCTCATGACCACCTTCGGCCCTGATTCCTTCATCGGCCGCGCCGCGGCGATCATGATGGGAAGCCATGAGACGACGTTCTACGTCATCGCGGTTTACTTCGGATCGGTTGGCGTGTCGCGCGTTCGCCATGCGCCGCTCGTGGGTATCTTTAGCGACATTGTGAGTGTTATCGCTGCGGTAGTGCTGGTCAATATTCTATTCTGATGGATCCTGTTCTGATCTTGAGATGACCATGGACTGACCGTTGTTCTCGGTGCGCAATCATTCTCGCCCTATGATTAAGCTCTTATTACGAGCGCTGATGTTGCTCGTGCTCATTGTGCCGTCTGTCGCTTCATCGCAGAATCTTGCGGACATCATGAAGTACAAGGACGATCCGTCGCTCGCGTACAATGGTATCGCGGCGGGCCTAGGTACGACGATCATCGATGGCAAGCCGTACGTGTTATTCCATGTCGCGCCGCAGTTCGAGTATGAGGAGTTCGGCATTGGCATCGATGGCAATATTCGTATCGGTACCGATGGCAAATTCCGAAAGAAGGACTGGGATGAAGGCTACGACCTGCTGCGCTGGATCAACTATCTCAGCTACGGCAAGCCGCACGACAGCCTGTATGCACGCATCGGTGGCATCGAGCGCGCCTCCATCGGCAATAGCACGATCGTCAGCAGCTACTCGAACAACAGCTCATACGATGAGCGACGAATTGGACTCGCAGGAGCAGTCCGGCTCGGTCCGTTGGGGTTTGAAGGACTCACGAGCGATATAGCCAGAAGGGGATTGCTCGTTGCGCGCCCGTTCATTCATCCTTTCCAGTTCATACCGGTGATCCACAAGCTGCCAGTGCTGGGTAACATCCAGGTGGGCGTAACAGGCTCGTTCGATTATGATACGAACGCTACGAAGATCATCCCGAACCGTCCGCCATATGTCGAGCGCATCTTTATTGACTCAACGCGTGATAGTGTGGTCGTGCGTGACTGGCTTGTACGCGGTACACCCTTCGTTATTTATGGTGCGGATCTCACTCTGCCGATCATTGAGAACGAGAGCGCAGATATTCGCGTGTACGGGGACTATGTGAAGATCGTGAACTTCAACGACGGCTTTATCTTCGGGGCCCGCACGATGTTCAAGATGGGTGAGAGCCTGCTCGATCTGCGGGTTGAGCGATCACTCTTTAAGAACGGCTTTCTGCCAAACTACTACAACACGTTCTACGAACGCGACCGATACGATACGCAAGCAGACACGAACGACTACATCACGAAGGCTACGCTGCTCGATGACTCGACAAGCGGCGATGGCAACGGCTTCAAGCTTGGCGGCTTCTTAAGCCTCGATCAGATCGTGCAGGGGACGTTCACCTTCATGCATCTCGATAACCTGAAGGGGCTCGACTGGATGGACGTCTATCTTAACTTTCCGGAAGCCTGGTATGGCTTCACCGGCTCGATCGGCTACTCACGAAAGAACATCAGAAGCGTCGAGGATGCATTCGGTATAGATGAACGCTCGCTGTTGCACGCACGTGTATCCGTACCTATCTTTGCCGGACTCTACGGCAGCGTCATCGCGCGATACTCATTCTCTCGCAATGACCAGGGCCAGCTTGCGACACAAGCGATGTATGAACCCAAAGTAGACTTCATCTTTAGATGGTAGTAATGTGGCGCTGGCTTTAGCCGGCAACCCAACACTCTCTCAATCAATGCCCAAGCCCGCTTACTCCGCTAACCCCGCGGCTGTATCCGCTTACATCATCGAGCTCACCCCAGCGCAGCGTGAGCTCACGGAAGCCATCCGCCAATCGATCCTCGCCGCCGATACACAGATCTCCGAGCACATCAAGTGGAATGCGCCAGCATTCTTCTACACCGGAGAGATGAAGCCGTTCGATCCGAAGGATTACAAACGCGATCTCATCGTGCTGAATCTCCGGCAGAAAGAATATGTGCTTCTGATACTGCCAACAGGTGAGCAAGTGAAGGACGTCTCGAAGATGCTCGAAGGAGACTACACTGATGGCCGCCGCATGGTGAAGATCAAGGATCTTGCAGACCTCAAGACGAAAGAGAAGGAGCTGAAGAAGGTGATCAAAGCCTGGATCAAACTCATCGACTAGCAAGGGCTCTTCATTGACGACAAATCGATCAGCACAAAAAAGAGCAGGCTCCCATTGCTGAGAGCCTGCGCTATGATCCTTTGCTTATTGCTTTTACCTTAGGTATTGCTTGTACCTATTGTTCTTTTGCTTGTGAGTAGATGAGAGATCGGTTAAAGCTTCGAAAGAAAAAACAATCGTCTTATTCTTATGTATGATTGAGCAGGTAACTTGCGTAAGGTTTAATGCTCGGATTGAAGTTATCGATTAATTTATCGAGATCAATTCGCGCACCTTCGTCTTCTTACGGAAATTCTGTCCGTCACTCGTAACACGCCATTCGTCGTACTGTGAAACGAGACCAGTGTTGCGGCCCCACCATTTGTACTCCGTTGTGGATGTGTTGAGGTTTTCTGTGTACGCCTGGAGCTTTGCTGTTGTGAATGTTCCAGCACTTGTCGTGAGCTGCGCATCAACATCCTTGACAACCCAGGTTGTGTAAGGATCGCCTACGGCCGCTGCATACGCCCAGTCGTTGTTCTTCACGAAGTCCTCATTCCAGATAAGACGCGTCTGGCGCATCGCGCCATTCTCATACCACCAGATGTTGACGTGATCCTGATGGGCCGAAAAGAAGATCCTATCGGTGCGCCACACTTTCGTTGTGCCGACTGCATCGATGACGTCACGAGCTGGACCTTCTACGGCGTAGAGGATCGTATCGATCGCCGCGGCAACAGCGCTAACGGTACCGAGGTTGGAGAAGCCCGTTGGATCATTGCCTTCAATGAATCCGCCATTGTTCGAACTGCCCTTCTTTACGTAGTACAGGTCGAATGGTGTCTTGTTATTGCGGTCCGACGAGACGCGGAATTTGACGCTAAAGGCATATACAGGGTCGCCCTCTGGCGAATTAAAACCCTGATAGCCGAGCGTACGAAGCGTGTCGTATCCACCTAGGTAGCTTTGAAGGACCTGATTACCTGCATTGTTATACTCGGTGATCGTATTCTTATATACGTAGGTCTTTCCAGCCTCCGTTGGGTAGTAGTAATCGGCCATGTTCGTAGCCAATGTACCGTAAGCGTTCTCACCGCTTCCTGCCGGCGTATTTGGCTGGCTGCAGGCGCTAAGGCCAAATGTTATCAAGAGTAAGAGAGCCGCAAGACGAGCCGATTGGCGCTCCATTGAGCTACGTGGGTTGTTGTTGCGCTGGGTCATAGCGGTCAAATTAACGTTGTTGGTTGCATGGCAAAGGCAGCGGCGCTGTTCTCATCGTTTCTTGCGATGATCGTCGTCCGCTGAGCAGATCGGGCATGAAGTGTATCGGTGGCAAACAAAGAGCTCCGCAGGCTGGATGATCTGGTCAGCTCGCGCTGAGTCAAAGCACCGTTGCAGATCGGACAATTGCTTTCATGCTCGCGCATGGCAATGTATTGACAGGAAGGGCAGATCTTGAACACAGTGGTATTACTGGTTTTGTGATCGGATCAATCGAGACACTCTGCCGAACAGAGCACTCGCTACATATCTTAGAAAATACGGCCTGAAAGGAATGCTAAGCAACTCATCTCAAGCAAACCACCCTGGGCAATTGGGTGATGACAGGCAGTTCGCTAGTGACTCCAGTGAGCCGTGCGCGTTGTGCCTAATTCATGTCTACAAAATAAAGTCTAAAGTGACAAGCCACTGACACTTAAATCTTTTTGGGGCATTTCGTGCAAATACTTGAGAATCGCAGTTTTGGAGTAGATTTTAGCGGTTGGAGGTGAGGGCACCTGCATGGAAGCTGGAGGTCAGAAAGAATTTTTCTATAAGGCCATCTAATATGCAACTGAGCATCTACACCTGTTCAACTTTAGCTCAGAACTTTGCTGTATGTTGTACGATTTTGGCTCAGCTATAGCCCTTAACCTCTATTCTCCTTCTATATTATACCAATGACCTTCCTCTCACCCTGCGGGGGATGCGAAGAAGGTCATCGTTTCTGCTCATCTGCCTCCTATTTGAAGACCAGCTGCTGCTGAAGATGTTTGACTGCCTCTTGAAACTGGGTATCAGTTTGGCGACGGCTCAGCATCCAACCCGTTTCGGGATAGAGACGGTAGCACATCCACCGCTTCGTGTAGGCCAGCACAGTGCTTTGCTCTTTCTCGATCCGAGCACCCGCATCTACAACCCCTCCGTTCTTTGCCTTCCTTACAAGGATCGGCAGAGTCGCTTTGGACACCGAATAATGAGCAAGGAAGTGATCTACTGTCTTATGTTTTGCGAGGATCGCCCCAGCGTTGTAGTTCAGATACTCGTCCAAGAACAGATTGAAGGCCGAGGCATTGCGAAGTTCATCTATTAGGGTCGAGATCGTATCGAGACTCACGACCACTTCAGGAACAACGCCCTGGCCAGCATACACCGAACGTCCGGCGGCGGTACCGTGCTTGTGAGTAGGCTCCAAAAGCGTATCCTTGTGATGGTCCAAATTCAGACCGTCGGCTATCGTTTTGCGCTCACCGATATAGCTAGCTCCTTCGTACTGCCGTTGAATGCACCTGCCCGAAGGCAGGTGATAACGAGAAGACGTTAATCTGAATGCGCCACCATCTGGCAGGTCGAACTGCTTTTGCACGAGCCCCTTGCCGTATGTAGGTTGACCGATCAGTAGAGCACGGTCGTGGTCTTGCAGAATTCCTGCGAGGATCTCGCCAGCGCTGGCTGTCTCCTCATCGACCAACACTACCATTTCAAGCTGACGGTACGGACCATCTTGTTTCGCGGTTGCATAGACAAGTCCCGTGTCGCCTCGGTGCATCAGTGCCGTTAGCTTTGCTCCTCGATCCAGGAAAAGCGATGCGCATTCATGCGATTGATCCAGTAACCCACCACTGTTGTCGCGCAGGTCGAGAACCAGCTTTTTCATCCCTTGCGATTCCAGATCTTTCAACGCAGTTTGAAGCTCGTTGAAGGTGCTCGTGATGAAGGCAGTGAGATAAATGTAGCCCGTAGCCGCATCAAGCATGTGATAGAACGCGACGCTCCGCTCCGGCATGTGATTCTTTATGATCCGAGTAGTGAACCGCTTGCTATTCGCTTTGCGGCTAATGCTTAGATCGATGTGGTTGTCAGTAGTGAAGAAGGCGGTTATCTCCTCCTCCTTGAGATCCTGAATGGGCTGACCCCAGATCCTCTCGATCTTATCTCCGGGTAGAATACCAGCTCGTTCGGCAGGGCCTCCGTTAGCTACGGTGCGTACAACGATATCCTTGCCGACGCGGTAAGCTGCCAGCCCGTACGTTCCCGCACGCTTGTTGAAAAAGTGAGCGTTGCTCTCGATGGTCGCTTCACGATCCATGTAAAACGAGTGTGGATCGAGTTGGAGCATTACCGTAGCCATCAAAGAGTCGATCAGACCACTGACTCGTCGCTCATCAACGTAGTAGGAATCGATCAGCTGCAGCATGGCTTGATAACGCGTGAGTTTCGCCGCTGTTGTTCCATCGACCCGGTTCGGTTGTGCGTGCAGGCCACGCACCTCACACGAGAGCGGCGAGCTTAACAGGAGAAAGCTCGCGAGCATCCACAGGCTAAGGCGAAATGCCTGCTCCTGGCGGAGGACTTTCAGGTTCAGCGCGACGGGCTCGAGCGGCGCTTGGGTAGCGCGCGAGCGTTGGGGTTGGACATAGCGTTGCATGGTAAGAACGGGTAAGTATAAGCATTATCGATTGAATTGTCCTTTGCATCAGACTGTCACGAAGTTGCATCACTACCTCTCTTTCTTACAAGGTTTACTATTCCTGCTACGGTGTCGCTGAACTAAATTAGATTCAGTTCATCCCCAGACTCAACCTACGTGCCATAGTGAAATATTGTTACATGAAGCGTGTTGTGCCTGCGCTCCGTAAATTTGCACGAGCAGAATCTTTCGTACTCGTCATCCCGAGCGAAGTCGAGGGACCTCTCAACAGAGACAATATCTCGGCAATGAAGTAAGAGCATCTCAGCCGAGAGATCCCTCGACTTCGCTCGGGATGACAGGAACGAGCATAATCGATAACCGACACGTGACCTTAGACGAACTGATAGCCAACATCCAGAAGCGCGACCGCCGCTCGATCGCCCGTGCGATCACGACGATCGAGAATGATTATCCTGAGACTGCACAGATGCTGCGTATGCTGGGCAAATCGCAGGGCAGGGCGTACCGTGTTGGTATCACGGGGCCTCCGGGCGCCGGTAAGTCAACGCTGACATCCGAGCTCACGAAGAAGCTGCGTGCAATGGATAAGACTGTTGCTGTCATCGCGGTAGATCCAACAAGCCCCTTCACAGGCGGCGCGATCCTGGGCGATCGTATCCGCATGCAGGACATCGCGATGGATCCCGGCGTTTATGTTCGCTCGATGGCGACGCGTGGATCGCTCGGAGGACTATCAGCCAAAGCCAAAGATGCAGCTGATGTACTTGATGCTGCAGGCTTCGACTTCATTCTGTTCGAGACAGTTGGCGTCGGACAATCGGAGCTCGATATTGCGAAAGCCGCAGACACAACTATCGTTGTACTCGTACCCGAATCAGGCGATGCCGTGCAGGCGATGAAGTCTGGTTTGATGGAGATCGCCGATTTCTTCATTGTCAACAAGGCCGATCGCGAAGGAGCGGACCAGGCTGTCGCCGCGCTCAAGACGATCCTCACATTCCGCGTTACACATGCAGAAGATGAGTGGATCCCGCCGGTCATCAAGACCGTGGCGAGCAAAGCGCAAGGATTGGAAAGCGTGATCGAGGAGATCGAGCGCCACCATGCGCATCTCATCAAGGTTGGTGAGTTCGATAAGCGCCGCGTCTCGCGCGAACGCGAGCGCGTGCATGAACTCGTCGAAGCGATGCTTCGCATTGATTTCTGGAGTGACAAGCGCACGAGCGATCTCGAATCCCGCCTTGCAAGCGTCATGCAGCACGAGACCACCAGCTACGACATCGCGCATGAAATGGTAGCTGAGTTCAGGAAGAAGTAAGCCTTACTGTATCTCCACTTCCGGGGGCAGGTCGGTCATTGGAGCAGATATCTGGTCGCGGGTTTCCTGGATGACTGGCTCGCGCTTGATGTCGGATGAGGCCATCCAGCCGTCTGATGTGTGCTCGAAGGATTCGGTCGCGTAGCGTTGGTACGAGCTCTCCGGGCCATCCCACCAGTATCGCTCGACCTGGATCTTCGGATGCTCGACGTAAATAATATT
>JBKJTP010000031.1:0-3983 GCA_046590195.1 Kapaibacterium sp. (SeqCode)
CTACATCACGAAACCATGGGACACGGAAGAATTGCGCATCACGTTGCTGCGGGCTGTTGAGCTGTACGACCTCGAAGCCGAACGTCGAAGTCTGATCGCAGAGCTCAAGCTCGCAAACGAGTCGCTCGAGCAGAAAGTGAGAGATCGCACAATGGAGCTCGAGCTCCGAATGCAGGAGATCACGGTCGCTAACGAGCGGGTTGGGGAGTTGAATAGGAAGCTCGCACACGTCAATGAGGAGCGACAAGAATTTCTGCGTGTAGCCTCCACGGATCTCAGGACCCCGGTTCGCTCCATCAAGAGATCGGCTGAGATGCTCGTCACCTCACAGGACAAGGCGGTCATCGCTGAGGCGAGATCGATCGACGAGCAGGCAGAGATGATGGGAAGCGTGCTTTCTCGGTTGACGATGGCCGGGGAAACACAAGATACCAAGATCAAGCTCTCACCGGCTACCTTCGATGTTCAGATGCTGATGCAGACGCTTTTGATGGAGCATCAAGAGCGCGCAGCCAGAAGGAATATTAGCATCAGTCTGCTGAGAAAAGGGCAGATCGGCTTCATCAAAGCAGACATCCAGGCAACGCAAGACATACTAGATGGGATGCTGGCTCGAGTGATCAGCGCCGCTGGGGATGGTGAGGAGATCGAGCTTACGATCGAGCAAGCTGCACATGCCTTCCGAGCTGATGTACGCTCGAAAACAGGGCTGGTGTATCATCACGCGGCCACTTCTATGGATGCTACTGTGCTGTCTAATCTGGCGAGCTCAATGGATGGAAACTTAGAATTTGGCCTGGGTTCCGAGAAGAATACTGCCGTTTTCGAACTCAAGCAATAGTCATACTCACTATTGAAGTCGGACAAACTGTGGGTGCGCCACACTTAATTAAAACGAAGCGGCGGGCGCAGAAACTTGCAAAGTCGCTGTTAGATGAGGCGCATCAAAAGAGTGGATGCACGACAAGAATTACTGGTTTCTCATCGTTTCTCTCATCATCTCGCGTGTGCTCGCGATGACAGTGCTACCTGTCATACGACGATGCATTCATTACCTTTCATAACGTGCGAAATTTCGTGGAAGGGCATGGCCTAGTCCTTAATGTAGGCGAAGCTGTGATGGATCTGACGTGTCCTGCCTTCGGACTCTTTCAGTCGATCTTCGCGCTGATCGGGCTGCCACTGCATGTGACGATCCCGATTGTTAACATTCTGCTCGATGCAGGAATAGCGTTGGTCCTCATCAGGCTCCTTCAGGGGCAGGAGCATTCTAGGAAGTTGATCCCGATCTCGCTTGGACTTCTCATTCTCTCACCCTCGCTCGCAAGAACTTCGGTGGGAGGGATGGAGATGACCTCTTTATACTTGGTTCGCTGATCTCGATTGCGCTGTTCATCGATAGACGCACAAAGCTCGCTATCTTCGTCGCATCGGTCAATTACTTCGTGCGCCCCGAGGCTATGCTGCTTGTTGGCGTCCTGATCTTCTGCGAGTTCTTTTGGTACTCGAAGAAGGCGACCGAATTCCATAGGTTGTTAAATACGTACATTTGCAAGACACAATGCTTCCGAAGTAATAAGCAAATTCGGTTGTCAAGAATTGCCTCTTTACACACGCGAGCCATCCAGCTTTCGTCTTCCTATTCGCGGGGCTGCGAGCTTACGCTTGTTTCGTCGTGCTAGTGGAGATTGTCAGAGTTGAGCGTAAACAAAAAGCCCCGGTGTAACCGGGGCTTTTTTTGTTGTGAGCGGTGGGGGCAATGGCAAACCAAACAGAGCTGAGTTAGATGTGAGCCAAGAGCGGCTATACTCGGAGACCTTACGCTTCGTCGTCCTTTCAATCTAACCCGATTGTTTCTTTCGCAACTTATTGTTGACATCTTTGTCAACGTTGACACGTCTGATCTGTGAGTGTCAACTACTAACATTAGTACGATCTGACATTTGTTAGGGCTGGCCTCAAATGACGTTTCGGCATCATCATGAGGCAAACAAAACAGAGTCGATGGTTACCCATCCGAGTTTCAATGAGTATTGTGACGTACTCACTTCCTAAGAAACACTTCGTAAACCTGATTTCAATGTACTACTTAAAAGGTACCACCTAAACTTGTTAGGGCGAGCCTCAGAGAATGTTTCGGCATCTCCGAGGCAAACAAAACTGAGCAAAATGCAAGGAGTGTTGTGACGCACTCACTTCCTAAGAAAACTAACTTACGTACCTATCTTTCAACTGAACCTCAAAAGCGAATTCGCAGTAAGCTTTTGAGGCCTCGTGAACTACCGGTGTGCTTTAAATACCGTTCGTTCACCAACTTGCGAAGGGGAGACCCTGGAGTGTCCCACCTTCATGGTGCTGAACTCACCCGGGCAATGGGCAGTCAGCTCCTACTAAACGTGCGCTGGCAAAGGCGCTGCACCAATCGGTGCTACTAAACAGAGACCCAACTGAGGGGTCTTGGACCCAAGGGTCCGGACCATCTGGCCGGTGGGCAATACCGGCCGTCAGTCACATCGTTGGCTACTTCCTAGACTCGGTGGCAATACCGAGGGCAAACTAAGACATTAGACCCAACTGGATTAAATTTGTGGAGACCTCCGGGCAAAAGAGGTCCCCGTGGATGCTAATTCATACAGGATGATCGCTCACCCGGATGTTTCGTCATCCCTTTTCCTACTGTTGTTGTCACATCAATGAACAAGGACCACTCTGTGCGGTCATGGCCTCATGGCCGAAGAGGCGGGAGGGGCAACTCCCGAGCCTCTTAGACGATGATCGCTGAGGCAGCGACCTTATCAAATCCCCAGGCCTTGAGGCTTGGTACCTCCACCATCGGCGAACCGATGATGTAGAGCCTCATGCCATTGAAGTAAGTCTGGTCGGTCAGCAGGCAGATGCCCGAGACCTTCAGAGAGCTTACCTTATGATGCATCTCGACATTCGCCAGGTTAGGGATCGCGGTAGCAGAAACCGGATACCACTGACCCTGATAATTTTCTTCTTCATATATAATGGCGGCTGGTGCACGGTCGGCTGAGCCATTCAATGGAGCGGCACTTGTCCGTGAGGAGGGCTTCGTTGAAAGATCCTCGAGCGACTTGTTCGACACGAGCTTTGGTCCGACAGCGCCTGGCGCTGGAGTGCCGATCTGCATCTCACGCTGATGACGGGTGTCGGCAATGATGAAGTCGATCTTGGCGAGGCGGTCGGCAAAGTCGGTACCGCGAGCCCAAGAGTCGAAGGCCTCCTGCGAATCGAATACGTGGATGAGGTTGCCCTCTTCTAAACCGTCGCCTGTGGCAAGGATAGGCGTCTCGATCGCATTGATCATCTTCTGACCGTCGGAATTTGGCAGCAAAAAGTCGCTGAACAGGAAGTTGTACTGCTCGGCAGCGGTGTCAATTGTGGAAGTAGCGGTGCTAAGCATATCTGTATTTGGCTCTCTAATCATGTTGGCAATCTCCCTTCAGCAAACTAAAATCGGGATTCGCGGTCCCTGGCAATAACCTCGAAGGGAGGGGCCCTGGAGTCACCCCTTACGCTTCGGGCTCCTCCAGGACAGTTGTTTTTTCTTTCGCAGAAAGTTGGTGAACTAGTGCGCTTCTGAGGGCGCGTCGCTCTGGTGAACTTACACACCTTCGGCGATCAAGTTTGACTGGTTTAGAGAGCTATGCTGAATCTCAGAATTTCGGCCCGCTAAAGTCCTTGTCGAACTTCATAGTACAAAATTACGAGCTTCTACTATAATTAAAGTATCAGAGGCGGGGATTTTTTTGCACGGGGTTTTGGGCGATTTAAAGCAGGCTAGAGGGCCCGGGCAGGGGTCCTCGCTTCAAGTAAATTGTGTCGCAGATTACGCTAAGTCGTTACGCAGCAAACTTTTAGTTCGGGCAATAGTCGAGCGGCAAAGTGTGTAAAGAAGTACACTTTGTGGAGAAAAAACAGTTATCCTTTCGACTAAAACTTGCGTTTTAGCCTACCCG
>JBKJTP010000040.1:0-18743 GCA_046590195.1 Kapaibacterium sp. (SeqCode)
TGTTGCTGCGGGCTCAGTGCGCTCGTAGCGATAGAAGCCTTCGAGCGATAGCTGCTGGCTGATCGTGTAGGATACGCGCGCACTGAGCCCGCAGCAACAGGCCAGCTCAGCGCTCCAACACGCCTCATCCTAGCAGGCATCGACGTACGCTTGAAGATACAGTAAGCTTCACACACAACTTGCACACGCAAAACCCCGGCATCAACCGGGGTTTTTGGTATTTATTAATACCCTTGACATCGCCAAAAATATTCCGTATATTACCGGTGCAGTTAGTTTGAGTCTTGAACCCCACCATCCCTATTCGGAGGTATAATGAAAGCAATCCTCGTGCTCGTCTCGCTCTTGTTTTTAGCATCTGTTTCATTCGCGCAGGACAACCCATCCGGTACTATTCCTCAGGAAGAAGTCGACGGCTGGCGAAGAATCGAAGGGTTGGGTAGAGATATATTCAGTTTTTCTCTACCGAAAGGGCAGCGGTGGTGGGCCGGTAGCCCCTACCGCATATACGTCTCCGATGATCGAGGTGAGACATGGGAAACTGTGTCTAACCCTACCGACTCACCTGATACTTACGGTAGCCACCGGTTCCTGAACAGCCAATTTGGCTTCACGGTAGATAAAGGTAACGTCTTTCGGACTACTGATGGAGGGAAGACGTGGCAGGGAAGTCAAGTTTCGGGGAACAGCGTGAGCAAACTGCAAATGTTTGACGCTGAGAGCGGTGTAGCTAACACCGGAATCCATGCCTGTCTTACTTTCGATAGCGGGAAGACGTGGTCCTGCAACTCCATGCTGCAAGTGCCTATCAATGATGTTACCTTCGCTACACCGAAGATCGGTTTCGCCGTAGGTACCACCATTCCATGGTTCGAGCCGTACGAGCCGAGCGCAGCAACATTTCAGCGCACAACCGATGGTGGTGAAACTTGGAAGATGCTCTACACGGGTTTCGATGAGGATTGGGCGAGCGTTTTCCCACTTTCGCCAGATACTCTGATCGTTGCGGCAGGTCAGGGCAAAGTGTATAGATCTGTCGATTCAGGAACGACATGGAAAAAATGTTTGATCGATCCGCAAGATAAAGCACTTCTTGACTTGTGTTTTGTATCGCCGACAGTCGGATTCGCGGCAGCAGGATTGGGCGGCGCAATTATGAAGACTACCGATGGTGGGCAATCGTGGCACCAGATCGCAGCAGTTGGTTCTACGTACTGGTCGAAAATCAAGTTCAGTGATACACTTACTGGATTTGTTTGCGGACCAGAAGGCGTCTGGAAAACCACTAATGGCGGAAAGGCATGGATTCCGCTCAACCCACCGACACGGTTTCACGCCCCCCGCATCTACCCTAATCCCGCGACTGAACAACTAACGGTAGAGTACTCGCTCGACCTGACAGAAGAAGTTACTATCACGATTCTCGATGGATCGGGAAAAGTTGTTTCGTCTCCGATGATATCTAAAGTACGAGAACGAGGCGCTCAAGAAGAACTGATTCCCTTAATGCATCTTCCCTCAGGTTCCTACACCTGCAGGTTGTCTGCAGGTGGCGCGACTCTGGCAGTACCGTTTACAATCATTCGATAAGGATACAGCCATGAATAGAATTATAGTTTTACTCTCGCTCCTCTTAAGCATCGATGTTGTAGCCCAGTCCCGCGATGCAGGCCAGATGGTAGTTCCTTCCGGTTGGGAAACGGAGGATAGTCTTCGGTGGGGCGTGTTCGACATACATGGCGCAGGCAATACCGATTCGCTTGCGACTTTGCTCGACCAGATGCAATTCAACTTTAATCACGAATGGGGTGGTCGCGCTAGTACGATCGACTTTAAAGGTAAGCGAAGAGGCATGATGTCGTGGGGACATATCAATTATCCTCCGAACTCCTTATATGATCTCACCGCACTCGGGTTTATCTTAAAGCAGCGGGTCTACTATCCATCTCCACTTAGAGGACTGCCTTATCGGTTCGATCATGGCTATTGGTGGCGTTACAACATTGCTAACTTCAATCCCAATTCGAAGTGGTACGACCGTACCTACGATTCAAATGACATCAGTCCTTATCTTGAGATCCCCGCGGACTCAAGTGTTGTAACAGGCAATTACCACACCCGTCGCTTCAATCCAGTCCTTAGTCAGGTCGTCGACTCAACTTTGAAGTTCGGCAACGAAGGCAAGGTAATCCTGGCTCATTCCGAAAATAAGAATGCTGGCGAACTGCTAAAAGTGGTTCGGCATCACCGCATACACTATGGAAGCCAGCCTGACACAGCGAAGACCTTCTCTGCCCGGCTCGATTTTAACATCGATACATCATCGATCGATTACACTGGATGGACTGGCAATAGCGATGACGTTCCGCTGGCAAGGCTACAAATATTGTTCAAGAAAGGGCTAGATGAAGCAGGGGATGGCTGGACCTATCTTCCATTTGTCCCTTTCAAAACCTCAGCACAGCCGGGTAACCCGGGCTGGTATGCAGTGCTCGATACGGTGATCACGCGCAAACTTTACCGCCAATTGTCTTTGAGTTGGCGAACTAGCGATACGTTGGAAAATGGACAACCTGCAAGAAACTGGGAGTTCAAGCAACTGCATTGTGTCCTGAAGCTCCCTCAGGTGGTGGAGGATGCGTTAAAAACAATGCCGTCCGATTCCGCGAAATGGCAAATGGGTATCGGGGAGCAGGTATCGCGAATGACCACCGATGTCCATCAGGATTCCTTAATTAAGTTTGACTCGGTGCAGTCGTTCCCTTTCAACGAGCGTATCGCTCTTCTCGACTCCCGTATTCTCTCTACGTACCGCTCTCTTGTTCGTATCAGGTCAATCGACTGGCAGGACACAGTTATGGATCACTCGTTCCACCGTCGCAGATTTGGCGATTCATCGCATTCGGTATGGGCTGACGGTAGCTATGGCGGTGTCGACGATCTCGTGAATCAAGCAGCCGCCGATTGGAGTGCCGCCACAAACGGCACAACGAAGGAGATCATGTTCAACGATATGCCGGGTGACTTTATCGGAATCTCAGCACCGGGTATTGCGTACATCGATTACATGGCATCGAAGCACGGTGTTCATGCTCATATTCGTGAACAAGATTTTGGCGGTTACACAGCACACTATCGTCGGAATCGTCGCGCCTTCGATGGCGGTGTACCGTCGATGTACGAGAATCAAGTGACGATATTCGATGCGTGGTCGCGAGGAAATCAGCGTGATTACATTCCTCACGATTACTTCTACAATGGCAGAGCGATTGATGAAAGCCAAACCTGGCCATCAGCACAGGACACAATGGTTGGGTTGCGCATCGCACGTATTCAGACTAGCGACTCTCTTAAAGCTTACCATGCCTACACTCAATCCTTTGGCGGTATGCAGGACTACGCGCTCGCGTTACGAGGTAGCGCGCGAGCAGCACTGCACTTCCCGAAGCACAGGCGCTTCGCTATAGAGTCAGAGATTCAAGGGTGGGGAATTATTCACCCATCGCATCAGCACGGTGCGAGTGCATGGCCTGCCCCACATTATCACCAACGTGTAACGACACCCGAAGAGACCCAGGTTCAAATCTATCTATCCATTGCGAATGGAGCGAGCGCTATGAACTCAGCGCAATTTATCGATTTTGGTAGCAATGTTGGCGCTCCTGGAGGTCTGCACGCGCTGCACAGATCCTCTCCGGACTCTGCAAGGTATTTTGGCAGCTCTTACAATTTCGGCCGCCACATCAACGGTGGATGGTGGAATACTTCGACCGAGAGCTGCGATAGTGATGATGTAGGATATGATTACTATCTCGGTTACTCCAATACTTCCAGAGCGATTAGGCGTGCCATTGATCGAGTCAATTCAATCTACAGTTCGACTAACACGGATTACCCGCTTAAACGGTTGGAATGGCTCGATGCGTATTCTTCAGACCGCGCACTCAATTGGGGGTCGGACCCCTCAGGTCGTGGGATTGATTCACTCGTGCGCTTGCAATCCTTTCTCAAACTGATAAAAACGCAACCTGTTGAGCATTGGAATCGCGGTAGCAGAAATGAGTACCTTGACAAGAATGTGACAGATTCGGCTCACCGAACATACATTGAGGTGGGGCTCTTCCGTGATAGTGTACTAGGGAATGGCGCACCAAAGGGGTATGCCGCATTGATCGTAAATACTCGGCTGTGGCCTGGCAGAGATCAGATTGATACTGCCTACTATAATGAGGGTCTTCCACTCAAGGACCGAATTAAGCCAACACTGGGGGACATCGATGTTCGCAAGGTTTACATGCAGATCGATGCGGGCAAGATGCACAGTTCGATGAACAGCATGTACTATGTTGTGCGTGATATCTGGCATCCGGATACGTGCTGGCTAGTGCATCGCGATTCTCAATTCGCAGTTTATATCAAGCCGGGCGATGCGAAGTTTCTCTACATCGAGAAAGGGATCAGCATTCGCGTTAGTCCAACGGCAGAGACAGAGACCGCGGACTTTGCATTCAACAACGGACGTCGTGTTGCCGAACTGATGAACAGGACACGAACGGTAGTGGCATACACGAAGGACGATATGCTCTATGCGAGCTATCCATCGATGGGTCATACGTTCAACGGCTATGCGAAGAACACTTCGGGCGACAACATCGAAACTGGTCGCGAAGAACTGCTCGACGATGACTGGAGCAAGAAACCATCGGTAATGGTCGCGCAGAACGACACTGGCGTGGCGTTGGCCTATTGGGTAAGGACAAACTCTTCTAATAAGAATGGTGAGGTCAGGGTCGCGTATCGCAAGCATCCCGACTCGTCATGGAAGTTCGCTCCCTACACTGGTGCAACATTCAGAGACATTACATCCACAGGTGACAATATCACGCCGGTTCTGACGCCTATCAATGATACCACGTGGCTTGTCGCGGCACGGATGCCGACACTTGGCGCTACTCCGGGGGGCATTATACTCTTCCGCTTTAGCGTGGACGTTGCAGGTCAGCCAAGTTACCTGAGTGGCAGTTACGAGTACCTGATCCAATCGAGCACTGCGAAGCTTCCAACCGTCGCATCGCGGCCTCTCGATGATAGCTTATGGCCAGTTCGCATTGCGTACGAACGGGATGCGAAGATCTTCCGCAGAGCTTTGAGGTGGAAGCCCGGTTCGTCGATCTCGATGACTCCTGTCTTTGAAGTCAGCAAAGAAATGCCTGATGGATGTATTGCAAAACATCCATCAATTTCGATGGCTGGCTTTGTTTGGAAGTTCACTTTCGGCTGGAGTCACTTTTCCTTCCCGTTCATCACTGAAACCATAACCTGGGAGTCGAAGATCACCGGCTTACAAAATTCGGTTGACAAGTTGTGGCCTGTCACGAGGAGTAGCGTCAACCCGTGGAATATTTCTGATCCTGCATGGGGGTCCTACACTGTATTTCGCCCAGATTCGACAAGCGTCGAAAACTATCACTACCCAATTGTTTCGACCGAGTCGTTCGAGTATGAGGATCGCAATCGTCCGATGCCAGGAGTATGGCGCGATCACACGAGAATCATGTGGCAGAACATACCACTCGAAACGATCGAGGGTCGTCACTTGGGCCGTCCGATGGCGAATGATCATTGGGCGAAGTCCTACATCTATCGTAACGGGCGTCATGTCTCACTCGGTCAGACAACTGACACATTGCAACGTTGGACTGATACCAGTATGGTCCCGAAGAGTATCGTGTGGGCAGCTCAGCCGGGAGGAGCTAGAAAGATCGACATCACCAATGGCTGGATGCCTCAGATCAACAGCGTCGCAACCTACGATCCGTGGTACTACTTTGTGATCAAGGGTCCGGACGAAGAAGAATGCATGCCGATCAAGAAACTTGTGGGGATCGAAGATCCAAGATTATTTCCGCCTTCAGGCCCACCGCGAGATGTTCCTCTGCTGCCAGTTCCTCCATTTGAGGAAACGCCTACTACTCACAAGTGGCCAGCAAACCCGACAAGGCCGTTTGATGTGCGAACTGATACGTTCACAGTGCGTCCGGACGACTCTCTCCAAGTATCTCGCGTGGTGGATTCGCTCGACGTGACTGGCATTCGGAGTGAGCTTACCGGACCAACCGACTATGTTATGTTCACGCTCCGGTTGCTAAGGGCAAGAGATTCCAGCTATGTTCGAACGATCGATAGCCTGATCATTACGCCGACAGCTCTGCGTGTACCAAATGGCACTCCCGGTCTTTTGCTTGACTACGCCACGCTTAAGATTCCAGCGGGAGCGCCGATCGATACCGTGTTCATCGCAGCAGAGATGAGTCGCGGTGATACCAACGACTTGGTGCTGGGTATTCTGCAAATGCTGACCAAAGATGAGACACTTGTCAGCGCCAAGCGGACGACTGAATCTCAGCCGAGGGTTGAGCCTGCAAATTACTTGAAGGTCTCGATCCAGCCAAACCCATTCAACTCAACAACTCTGGTGACGGTGAAGACCGTTGAGGGCATGCCGACGGTGATCGAGCTGTCAGACGCGTTGGGCCGCAAACTGCAGACGCTTCACGATGGGGCCGCCCAGGCAGGCGCCTTCCACCTCGTCATTGAAGGCGAGTCGCTGCCGGCAGGGACGTACTTCATCCGCGTGCTCAGCGGCGGTGAAGTGCAGACTCGAAAGATACAGTTGGTAAAGTAAAGAACATTGGGCCGGATCACCGGCCCATTTTTTTTTGCTGCAACGATAGATTTTTCGGCTTCGGGGAACTCGGTTTTGAAACAAGGTGG
The DNA here is from genome assembly GCA_046590195.1 of Kapaibacterium sp. (SeqCode). Lineage (GTDB taxonomy): Bacteria > Bacteroidota > Ignavibacteria > Palsa-1295 > Palsa-1295 > JBKJTP01. The sequence continues at coordinate 6,775 of JBKJTP010000040.1, forward strand.
GGAATTGTGGGGTAAGCAAAGATGATCGCACGGGCGTACTTTGCTGTGCGATATGTTTCGTTGATTTATAAGGACTTAACCCGCCTGAATGTAGCGCAGACATAGAGCCAGCGGTACTGTTTTTGATGAGATAGCTGTTCTGAATTGCGACCTGTTCCACTAGAAATTCCGACCGTTAATTTAGATGAACGAGCTTTCCGAGCACGAGTTTGCCAGCCCTTTGCGGGGCAAGATCTTTACTGGGATGATCATCATGGTCTTCCTTGCGTTCGTCGGCCGTTTCTTTCATTTGCAAGTGATCGAAGGGGAAGCTCTGAGCGGTGCTGCCCAGGAGCAAGGGCTGAAGCGTATCGAGCGTACGCCGGTCCGTGGTACGATCTATGACCGCTATGGCCGCGTTATCGCCGCGAGCGTCCCGGCCTATACCGTCGCGATCACTCGTCAGGATTTCGATCCTTATAAGAAAGAGACGCTTCCGCTATTGGCGAAAGTGCTCGGCGTCGATACGGCTTATATCCTACAGCGTCTGACAAAAGAGGGCGGCTTCTATACGCGCTTCCAGCCGGTCAAGATCTGGCGCGATGCATCGCCACGTATCATCGCCGCGATCGAGGAGAATTACCGCAACCTGCCGGGAGTCGATATCATCTTTGAATCGAAGCGCGAGTACGTCGCTCCGATCCGCGCCTCGCATTTGCTTGGCTATACCAAAGAGATCTCGCAGAACATGCTGAAGAAGCTGGACTCCACCGCCGATAGCAGCTACTATCATCCGGGAGATATCGTAGGAACGACGGGCCTTGAGAACGTCCGCGAGAAAGAGCTTCGTGGAGTCAAGGGCTTTGAGTTTCTTGCAGTCGATGCGAGAGGCCAGAGACAGTCTCGATTGAATGAAGGCGCGACGGATATCAATGCTGTCGATGGCTCGCCGATCCAGCTCGGGCTTGACATCGATCTGCAAATGTATGCGGAGCAATTGATGGACGGCCAGCACGGCGCTGCCGTCGCGATCGATCCGAGCAACGGAGATATTCTTGCTTGCGTATCGAAGCCGGATTTCGATCTCGATCTCTTCAGCGGAAAGACGACGAAAGCGGAGTATCAAGCTGTGATGCTCGACAAAGCGCATCCACTGTTCAATCGCGCACTGCAAACGAAGTATCCACCGGGCTCGACGTACAAGATGATGATGGGTGCCGCTGCACTGCAGACGGGTACCATCGATACGAATTACAAGATCAATTGTCCGGGTGGCTTCACTTGGGGTGGACAGTTCTACGGAGATCACCATCATGGTGTGACGGACTTGCGAAAGTCGATCGGAGCTTCGTGCAATACGTGGTACTTCAAGATGGCTTCGATCATGCCGCTCGATTCGATGTGGCTGTACGCTCGTCACTTCGGCTTCGATACTGCGACGGGAGTTGACATCGGCCACGAGGGTAACGGTGTGATCCCGAACACGAAGCGTATGAACCGCTGGTACCCACGCGGCTGGACGAAGGGCTACGTGATCTCTCAGGGTGTAGGTCAGGGTGAGGTCTCGGTGACTCCGATGCAGCAAGCCGCGTATGCGGGGCTGTGGGCTAACATGGGATTGTGGGTGCAGCCACATGCAGCGAAGCGTATCTACAATGGCCAGAAGGGAACGTGGGATACGGTGCCGTATCGCACGCGTCAGGTGCCAGTGAAGCCGGAGTTTCTGAATATCCTTCGCGAGGGTATGTTCTATGCTGTGAATGTACCGGGTGGAACCTCGCGAGCTGCGCTTGTGCCGAACGTTGGATGGCATGTCGCAGGAAAGACAGGAACAGCGCAGAATCCTCACGGTGAGGATCACGCGTGGTTCGTCTGCTTCGCACCGTACGAGAATCCGAAGATCGCGATCGCGATCATGGTTGAGAATGCCGGTTTCGGAGGCGTGGTCTCTGCGCCTATCGCGCGGAAGCTGATGAATCTTTATCTTACCGGAAGACGTGAGGATCCGATTCCGGAGATCCTTCCGAACACCGATGAATACCGCGCACTGAAAGAAGCGAAGTACAGCAAGGATAAAGCTATCGCAGATGCTGCAACGAAGAAAGTCGCTACTCCAAAGCCGACAGTAAAGCCCGCAGCACCAACAACACCTGTTGCTCCTAAGCCAAAGCCTGCACCAGCGAAGCCGAAGACTACGACCGAAGCGGTGCTTCCGTACTACGATCGGAGAGGCTAGTTTAATCTAGCAAATGTTTAAACGAGATAAGAGTCGCAATTGTGAAACTTATCATTCTACGCTTGCAAGATCTTAGGCCTTTGCAGCCGCTGCTGTGAGCTTAGCGTTCTTATATGCTTCGTTGGACTTGAGGATGGATGCCTTCGCCTGGTCTGCGTTGATCCACTCGCCGATGTTCACGCGCTTGCCTTCGAGTAGCTTGTATGTATCGAAGAAGTGCTCGATCTCGATCTTGCGCCACTCTTGCAGCGACTCAAGATCACGGACGTGATTGACTGACTGATCGAATGCCGCGACTGCGATGAGCTTCAGATCTGAGCCCTTATCGTCATGCATTTCGAGTCCACCGATGGGGATGGCCTCTACGAGGATGCCGGTTTGTAGTGGCTGATCGGAGTAGACGAGGATGTCGACAGGGTCGCCGTCATCCCAGAGCGTGCTCGGTACGAAGCCATAGGCCACAGGATAATGCACTGCCGAGAAGAGGACTCGGTCCAACTTGAAGATCTCCATCTCCACATCGTACTCGATCTTGTTCCGAGAGCCTTTGGGGATCTCGATGATCGCGTTGACAATATCGGGCGCTTGAGGGCCCATTGGGATGTCCTTCAGATTTGGCACTATTCAGCTTCGGAGAAAAGAAATTGTGGAGGAGTAGGGAGTATGACCCGGAGGGAAGACTGGACTGCCTGCCTGCCCGAGGCCCACGACTAACAGCCAGAGCACGGCCAAAAATCCGTTTCTGCTGGTGCTCACAGAAAAATGAGCTATTTTAGCAGTGAATAATACGGGCACCTACTACTGACTCAAGAAATCTAGAATGTTCTCACGCTGCTTTACCGGTACCACACAAGGGATCGACGCTTACACGGTCGAGATAGAAACTCATATCGAGGGCGCTGTGCCTGGATTCGCGATTGTCGGACTTCCGGACTCAGCCGTTCGCGAAAGCAAGGAGCGGGTCATCGCGGCGATGAAGAATTCAGCGCTGCCCTTCAACTTCTCCCGCAAGATCACGATCAATCTTGCACCTGCGGATATTCGAAAAGAGGGAAGTGCATTCGATCTGCCGATCGCAATGGGCTTGCTTGCCACGACTGGATCGATCGAGCCTTCGAGACTTAGCGAGTACATGCTGCTAGGGGAGCTCGCGCTGGATGGAAGCTTGCGACCGATCCATGGTGCACTCAACATCGCGATGCATGCAAGACAATTGAAGAAGGATAATCCTGAGCTGAAGGGCGTCATTCTTCCGAAAGAGAATGCAGGTGAGGCTGGACTCGTCAAGGAGTTGGATGTTTACGGACTGAGCACGTTGCGTGAAGTCGTCGAGCTGCTGAACGGCACGAAGATCTTTGAGAAAGTGAACGTGGATCTTCAGGAGCTATTCGATAGTGATACGGATCATCTGCTGTATGACTTCATCGATGTGAAGGGTCAGGAGACAGTTAAGCGAGCGCTTGAGGTTGCGGCTGCCGGAGGACACAACATCATCATGGTTGGCTCACCAGGCTCGGGTAAGAGTATGCTAGCGAAGCGCTTCCCATCGATCCTGCCTCCGATGTCGTTCGATGAAGCTCTGGAGACGACGAAGATCCACTCTGTCGCAGGAATGCTGCAGCCAGGTGTCGCTCTGATCACATCGCGTCCATTCAGATCGCCGCATCATACGATCTCCGATGCAGCGCTCGTTGGTGGGGGAATGGCCAACATTCGTCCGGGCGAGATCTCGCTCGCGCATCATGGTGTATTGTTTCTCGATGAGCTGCCAGAGTTTCAGCGCAGCGTTCTCGAAGTGATGCGCCAGCCGCTTGAAGATGGGACGATCACGATCTCGCGCACACGAATGACTGTTGAGTATCCAGCGAGCTTTATGCTCGTCTGTGCGATGAATCCGTGTCCGTGCGGTAACTTCGGATCGACAATGCATGCTTGTTCCTGCACCGAGAATACGATCCAGCGATACATGAGCAAGGTCAGTGGGCCGTTGCTCGATCGTATCGACATTCACATCGAGGTGCCGAGTGTTAAGATCGAAGACCTTGCGAAGAAGCCGGATGGAGAAGCATCATCGAAGATCCGGGCACGCGTGATCGCTGCTCGCGAGAGGCAGCAGGTGAGATTTAAGGTGCTTGATGGATCCCATCCTAAAGCTCGAAAAGTCTACAAGAATGCTGACATCCCAGCAAAGCTCGTTCAAGAGTACTGCGACATCGGGGATGAGGGTCAACAGTTGATGAAGATGGCCATGACCCGCATGGGCCTCTCAGCGCGTGCATACGATCGGATACTGAAGGTCTCGCGCACGATCGCAGATCTTGCTGGTGCGGAGCAGATCACCACAGCACACTTGAGCGAAGCTATTCAGTATCGAAGCCTCGATCGCCAATTTTGGAACGCGTAGTCAAGGCAGACCTAAGTCTATTTCGCCGGTGGTCCTTTCTCAACAAGTGCAGCTGTTGCTGCACCCTGAGCTGAAGCCGCAATCGCTTTCGGCTCCTCCTCCTTATCACCGAGCACGTCTTCAACGTAAAGCATCCTCACCATCACGATGATCGCTGCAACAAGAGGCGTTGCGAGCAGGAGCCCGAGGAAGCCGAAGAAGATACCGAACAAAAGCTGTCCGACCATGCCTAGCACAGGCGGCATCGAAACTGTGCGCTTCTGCACTTGAGGAGTGACGATGTTACTCTCAACTGCCTGCACACCAATGTATAACGCGCCAACATAGACTGCATCCATCGGACTGATCATGAGTCCCAGCAGCATCGGTGGGATGGCGGACAGGATCGGGCCGAAGTTCGGAATGAATGCGAGAATGCCGGTAAGTAATCCTAGTGTTGGTGCGAGAGGGATCCCCAGCGCCCACAATCCTATCGTGGTGAGAATACCGATCGTCGCCATTGAGATCATCACTCCGATGATCCACCACCACAACGTATTACCTGTCTCGTCGAGCACCTCGTGTGCTCTGCGCCGATCGCCCAGCGGTAGCAGCTTGATAAATCCTCGTCGATAAAGCCCTGGCTCTACAGCGAAGTAGATACCTATCGCGATCACGATGAGGAAGTTCATGATCGCAGCGGCAGTGGAAGAAAGCACCCCGGAAACTTTGGGGAGCAATCCCATTGGGTTGCCAATTACTTCGCCGATCTTTGGAATCGACTCAAGTAACTGTTGGCCCCACGCATACTTGCCGATGTATTGACGCAAGTTCTCTAAGCTTTTCGGAAGCTGCTCCGACAGCTCCTCGGATTGCTCGCTAATGCCTGGTGCAAGTGCGTAGCCTGCGCCGACAAGAATGCCGATTAGGGCAAGCGAAGTAATGAGCAGGGACAATCCATGTTTGAGCCCGGTCCACGTCGCTACGAAGGCTGCAAGCCCATTTAGAAAGATCGCCAGTAGGATTCCGGCGAAAGCTAAAAGCAAAATATCGACACCAAACCACAGTACCGCAAGGAATATGAGAAATCCCACCGCGGCTGTCATGATAATGAGCGTCTTTCTTGAGAGGCTCATTTCTGCCTTGATATTTTGCTCTTCGGTGCCGACGAGTTCTACTTCCATTTGATGAGAATGTGTGATCAACTGCTCAGGTATGCGAGAGCCATTCGCGGGTCGTTACAATGGTTGAGCCAAAGCCTCCCTAAATATCGCACTTTATACGTAGTGCCAGACAAATCTCGTATCGACGTCATGAATCTCGTCGTATATTTACGAACCTCACAGAGCTTAATCCCTTTCAGAATAGTAATAGTTTGCCCTTCTGGTCAGTATGCGTTGTCGAGTCATTCTTGAGCCTCAGGCGAGTCTCAACACTTTACCTATAAATTATAATAGTGCAGTTGCGCAATTCGTCTACGAATTGCTCGAGCCCGATCGCCCATTCGAAGATCGCGTTAGCTCAACAACTCCTGATGAAGGTATCCTTTATTACACCTTCTCTAATCTCTATATACCAGAAGTTCGTCAGGTAGGTCGACTGCTCGAATTTGATCAAGTTCGCATCGAGTTAATGCTTAGTATGTTAGTCGAGCCATCGCAAGAGCACGAAGCGTTGGAGCGGATGCGAACGGTAACACACTTTGATGCTGAAGCTCTAGGTCTTCGTGAGACCGATGTTACGAGCGCGTCACTAGCAATTGTATCTGTTGATCAGATCGCTGAGACTAAGCGCTTTGGGTCTCGATGCAAATTCAGAATGCTTTCACCCATGGTAGCAACAAGCGCGAAGCAATCGCACTACCAGAGCGAGGAATTCAGCGAGGCGATCCGCGAAACTCTGATCACGAAATACACACGATGGAAAGGGAAGCCGCCCGAAGATACACGATTCTCATTTACACTTGACGATGGATACGTCCAACGAAGGCGCGGACGCATCTCTAAACTTGTGACGTTCAATGAGAGGTCAGAAGACGAACGACGCATCAAAGCGCTCATCTCACCCTTCGAGTGCGCAGGGAACCCTGACCTGATATGGCTAGGTTATGTGGCCGGATTTGGGGAAAAGAACGTCCTCGGTTTTGGCTGCACAGAGCCTATCTCTGAAAGCGCAAGACACGTACGAACAGCACTCCATCCCGAGCGATCAGCAGCACCAAAGCTCATCGCTATCCACGAGGGCTCGTAGCTCAGTTGGTAGAGCGTTTGAATGGCATTCAAAAGGTCAGGGGTTCGATTCCCCTCGGGTCCACCACGATCGGTCTCATGGCTTCGTCACTCCCGGATCTGCCGGCAGATCCTTCCACAATCTCTCCCAACACGTAGTTTTCCCGAACTTTCGAGCCTCATAGCCCGTTAATTCGCGCGCTTGAGAGATTCATTTCCAATGTGTACTCAAGTACTCTGGAGCGGTAGTTCAGTTGGTTAGAACGCCTGCCTGTCACGTAGGAGGTCGCGGGTTCGAGTCCCGTCCGCTCCGCCAGAGTCCAATTACGGATCAGTAAGAGCGCCTGCGAAAGCTGGCGCTCTTTTGCGTCTTGGGTTTGGGCCTTTTGCTTTCTTGGACGAAAGCTCGCTCACACGTGTTCTCCGAGCGCTGGATTGGCTCAATGTTTTCAAAGAGCGGGGTAGTTCAGTTAAACGAATAGAACTATCGACCATTAAAGGAGTATCTATGAAAACTTTTCAACCGTCTGTATTGCGTAAGGTCTTTGTTTCGCCGTTGACCGTAGTACTGCTCTTTACACTCTTCATTTCTGGAGCAGCTTTCCAGTCCTGCGCAACACTCAATGCGTTGGCAAATCTCAATCGCTTGCAGTTCAAGCTTGATAACGTCGCACAGCTTCGTCTGGCCGGTATCGACATCACGAACAAGCGCTCAGCAAGGGACTTCAGCATCTCTGATGGATTGAACCTGGTCAACGCTTTCCGCACCGGTAGCTTCCCACTGACCTTCACACTGAATGTAGCAGCGAAGAACCCGAACGAACGCACTGCAAATCTTTCTACAGTTGAACTGACCGATTTCCCATGGCGCTTGATGATCGATGGACGAGAAACGATCTCTGGTGGCATCACGAATGCCGTTGCCATCCCTTCTGGTGGCGAGACTCGCAACATTGGTCTCGGCGTATCGCTGGATCTGAAGCAGTTCTTCAGCGATAAGGGATATGATGACATCATCAATCTTGCGCTCGCTATTGCAGGTCAGGGAGCGGCAAAGTTGCAACTCAAGGCACAGCCAACGATGCGCACACCGATCGGCAGCATGCGTTATCCAAGCGAGCTGACGATCGTCAACACCGAATTTAGAAGCTAACGTTAATATCTCATTCGTGACGCCCCGCAAAAAAGGCATCATCATCGCCATCGACGGCCCAACGGCCTCAGGCAAGAGCACGACTGCCAAGCTTGTTGCAAACAAGCTTGGCTTTCTGCATTTAAATACTGGTGCGATGTATCGCGCAATAGCTTTGTGCGCCAAGGAACAGCAGTGTTCGAACGACGACGTTGACAAACTGCACAAGATCCTGGACGAGACTGAGCTATCGTTCGACGATAACGGCAACATCCTACTCAGCGGCCGCAACGTGTCAAAGGAAGTTCGCTTGCCTGAGATCGCCACGCTCGCGAGCGAGCTTTCTACGATCCCTGAGGTTCGCGAGAAGCTTGTTGCTCGACAGAAGGAGATCGGTAGCGGTGGCGCTGTGGTGCTTGAAGGACGTGACATCGGGACGGTTGTATTTCCCGATGCGGAGTTAAAGATATTCTTGGTAGCAGATCCGAATATCCGGGCTGCCCGGAGAGTCGACGAGATGCTGGAACTCGGTGCGGACATCTCGCTTGAAGAGATGAAGCGCCAACTCGCAGAACGCGACAGGCGCGACCGTGAGCGCACGCTTAGTCCATTGACTAAGGCGGACGATGCTATTGAGCTTGATACGACCAATCTAACCATCGAAAGTCAGGTAGAAAAGGTCGTAGAACTCGCCAGGCAGCGAATGCAGGAGCTGGGTATTACGATGGAACCTCAGCCAACCGACGCCGTAAACGGAACAGCTTCATAAGAGGTTATCCGTCACAATGGAAGTAACTGTAGATAAGAATTCGGGATTTTGCTGGGGCGTGGTCCGCGCTGTGAACTTCGCGGAGCAGGAGCTAGCGCATGCTGAAAAGCTCTACTCTCTCGGGGATATCATCCACAACCCGACAGAAGTTGATCGCCTGAAAGGCGAAGGACTTGAGACGATCTCGCACGCTGATTTCGATCGCATCGCTGAGGAGAACAAGTCCCAGGGTATTGCTACGAAGATCCTTATCCGTGCTCATGGAGAGCCTCCATCGACTTACGTTAAGCTGAAGGAGCTTGGACTCGAAGCAGTGGATGCTACCTGCCCAGTCGTCTCCAAAGTTCAGGAGCGCATTCGCAAATTCTACGATCAGGATTTCCAGATAGTGATCTTTGGCAAGAAGGATCATGCGGAGGTGATCGGTCTGAATGGCGTTGTCAATTATGAAGCGATCATTATCAAGTCGGTAGATGAGGCAATGTCGCAGATCAATCTCGATCGCAAGACGGTGCTCTTTTCGCAGACCACGATGGATCGCCCGACATTCCGCGCTGTACGCGATGCGCTGAAGGAGAAGATCGCAGATCTCGTGGTTGCTGAAGCGCAGGAAGATGCGCTGGAATTCCACGCGAAGGATACGATCTGTGGTCAGGTCTCTGGCCGTGAAACAAAGCTGGCAGAATTTGCACGCTCGCAGGATGTGATGATCTTCGTCGCGGGACGTAATAGCTCGAACGGCAAGGTGCTCTTTCACGTCGCGCATGATGCGAACGAGCGCACGTACTTCGTCGAGGATGAGAGCGAGATCCTGATGGAGTGGCTCGAAGGAGCGGAGCGTGTCGGCGTATCCGGCGCAACATCAACGCCGCAGTGGTTGATGCACCGAGTTGCCGATCATATCTACACGATGTGTGGCGAGCCTGAGAAGGCCAACTTGCTTCCTGTCATCAATTAATATTTCAAGCCAACCCGTGCAAAGTTTGAAGCAGATCCTGCTTGCACTCATGCTATGCATGGGCCTGAGCGAATCAGCATCGGCTCAGGATTCTGTCGTCACCATGAAATTCCGTGGTATCGAAGGAGAGGGTTACAGATTGCGAGTCCCAGAAGGTTGGCGTTATACCCAGGGTGCTGCACAGGGCCCGGATTTTTATCTTGAGTTGAGTGGGGTAGAATTGCCTGCCACATTTAAGAATGGCCCCGTCATCGCTACGGTCTTCTTGACGCCGTTCGATGCTGTCGATCTCGACGAAGCAGTTACGGGGATGCTGACAAGTTATCGTGGCAATCCGGATCGCCTTTTCCCGATGGAGAAGGACGAGGCGTATGAGCACACACTGCAGAGCGGAATCCGTGCGCCGATCCTCAAGACGAGGTTCTACCGCAAGTCGAAGGCCCTTCAGCAAATACGCTACGACTTGATTACCTACTCGGAGTTGGTGAAGAAGGCTTACTCACTGACGTTCTCCATTCAATTCGCAGATCCTGAATACTCGATCGAGAAAGAATGGGATATCGAGGGTGGTGTAATGAAGCTGTTCGAGTCGTTCGAGTTGAAGTAATTCGAGACGTTCGAGATGAAGTAAATAGTTAGCTCGCGATCGCTTCCTTGAGTGCTGCCTTGATCAAGCGCTCCGTTGTCTGCCCTTCATCTGCGCGGTCTCGCAGCACAACTCTGATCGCCTTTTCTGCCACCGCGCGCTGATATCCAAGCGCCACGAGCGCTTGCAGGGCTTCGTTGCGGGTGTTGCTACGATCGGCTGACTCTCCCGAATCTTGTGGAGCTGTGAAGTCCTCCTTCAAGATCTTGTCGCGCAACTCCAGCACCAATCTCTCTGCAGTCTTTTTACCGACGCCAGGTATTCCTGTGAGCGTGCTCAGATTATTCATCCGAATAGCATCGCGGAGTTGTGTAGACGTTAGTCCAGTCAGCATACCCTGTCCTGTGCGTGGACCAATGCCTGAGACTGATATCAGCTGATCGAAGAGCGTACGTTCTGCGAAAGAGGCAAAACCGAATAGCGTCATCGAGTCCTCACGAACGATGAGACGTGTATGAAGTTGATAATCGCTATCGATCGCTGGCGCATTTTCGTACGCTTCTTGTGTACAATACACCTCATAACCGACACCTGCTACATCGAGAACGATGATGAAGGGTGACTTATGACGTACGATGCCGCGTAGTAAAGAGATCATCGAGGCAGTTACTCACACTTTTTGATAAAAGATGCAGTGCAGCAATTGCACTTGTGCACATGTAACAACATAATTGCTAAGTTGGTGTAATCTTTGCGGAGCGAAATTCAGTTTTTCACTTAACAATACAATTGCTATGGCAAAAACAGGAAGATCAACTGGATCACGTTCAACAGCGAAGAAGACATCGACGCGTTCAACGGGTGCACGCAAGACAACAGCGCGTAAGGCTGCAACATCTCGCAAGACGACGACGGGCGTAAAGCGCGTCGCGGCTCGCGCAGCTGGTACGGCATCGCGCATTGGCAAGACGATCCTCAAGCGCACTGCAGCAGCAGCGCTCGATGCAACACTCGAGACGATCGCGGAGGCAGGTGCAGGACGCGGACGGAAGGCAGCAAGCGCAAAGCGCGGTACGGCCGCCGGACGCAAGACTGCAGGGACTCGCAAGGCTACTGGCGCTCGCAAGGCTACTGGCGCTCGCAAGACTACCGCAGCTCGCGGTACACGCAAGGCCACCGGGGCACGCGCAGCAGCAGGTCGTAAGACTGGCACAACACGCGGAACAGCTAAGCGCGCGACAGCAGCGCGTTCAACCGCTAAGCGTACTCCAGCAAAGCGCGCGACTGCAAAACGTACCCCAGCAAAGCGCACCCCAGCAAAGCGCACCCCAGCAAAGCGCACCCCAGCAAAGCGCACCCCAGCGAAGCGCGCAACGGCGAAGCGCACGACTGCTAAGCGTACGACAGCAAAGCGTGGCGCAACGCGTCGCACAGCTGCAAAGCGCTAAGTCCACTATTCACGATCAAGCTTGATCGTAAACAGGAGAAAAACGCCCCGTTGCCCGGGGCGTTTGTTATTTTAGTACCCTGTAACTCTCCTTAAGCTCTTGAAGTCCTGGTTTCGCGCTAATCTTTTCTTGATCTTCGGTCTCCTGCTTGGCGTACTGCTCATATCGCCTCGCTTACTTTTTCCGCTACAGATGGATCAGTACTTCCATCATTACCTGGGTTGGCGATTGGCGGAAGGGGAGTTGCCTT
>JBKJTP010000199.1:0-9301 GCA_046590195.1 Kapaibacterium sp. (SeqCode)
AGACTCAGCAGTCACAGTGACTTCGCCACCTACCGAGACTGTTCGTGTTGTGAGCACGACATCAACAGGTACCGTTGAGTTGACTGAGATGCGCATGCTCGCGAGAGTGTCACCGCCGCGGCGAGCTTGCGCGATATAGGAGCCAAAAGGGACGTCATAAAAAGTAAAGACCCCCGCAGTGTCCGGTTGTGAAGATAGGATGGATGTGCGGCTTGTCACCTCGATTAGGTCGACTGAAGTACGACTAGCATTCGGGGAGACAAGTCTACCTCGAATGCTCCCGGTAGATTGTTGCGCCTCGCCGAGCGAAGCCAGGGCCAGCAACACTATTGTGGATAGAGCTGAAAACAGGAAAGTCCTTTGCATATCTGGAAGAAGAAACACAATTTCGAATTGCTTTGAGAAAAATATGAGTTCTGGAGTAACTAAAATCAGGCTAAGTCGGACCGCTTAACCCGCTGAGTATATCAGAAAAGCGTATAAGAAATGCCGATCGAGACCGACTCTTTCAGTTGAGTTCGAGGGGTCACTTGCCAGTCGTTGATCGCGTTCGCGCTGAGAGTTGCATTGAAGTATTCTCCAGCCTTCAGGACCAGCGCCGCCTGAGCATTCATTACAACCTTGTCGAATGTCTTGAATGCCGAGAAGAGCTCGAGCCGGGTATCGAACAGCACGTTCTCAGCGATCGGGATCTGCGCCTCGGTCACCGATTCCAGTCCGCCCTCGATCTTGGTCTTCTCGATCTTGGCCGTGGTCGGGTCGTCTGCATAGCTATTGTAAACGTTCGTAAAGGTCCCGCGGAGTGCCGCACCGAGACGGGTCTTAAACCACTTCGCAGGCTCATAGCCTACGCCAGCGCTTTGCGTTAGATACAGAGGATCGAGGAAAGCGGAAGTAGGAAGGTCCAGGGTATCCGTGTAGTGATATCCCGGCGCGAACTGGGACTTCGCCGAGATCGCAGCATAAGGGTTAACGTAGATGCCCATCTTGTACGTGAGCATCGACTCGAGATTGATTTCGTCATCTGTCTTGCGAATGCCGACATCTTCGAGTTTCGTCTGTCCGAAGATCAGCTTGTATCGATTGGCAAGACGTGTTATCAGTTCTTCATTTTGCGACGTGCCGATCATCTGTGCAACATACGCAAGCGAATTCGATCCGCCTTTCGACCAGTCCTTGAATGCTACTTGCGTGAAGTTGAACCCCGCCTTGAGATCGTGGTCCCATCCGTACGGAATGGTGTCCGGTGTTTGGGCGCGAGCTGCCGATGCAGTGAAGAGTAGAAGAAGCAGAGAGAGGAAGTTTCGTGTCATAAAAAAACACTCGTTGATTTGTTGCATTTCCAACAAATTTACGAGTGTCTGGTAGGACTCAAACTAATTTTGGGTCTGAGGGTCTTGACGCCGTCTCAATTCGTGATCTTTTTCCATGCGTTGGAAAAATGCTTGAAGAAGGGTTGTGGTAACTCGTGGATCATCTTAGGCTCTTCGACGAATGTAAATACGGCGCCTATCTTGTCAAATTCGCGCTTGAGTTGCCGCAGTGAATTCTTAAAGTTTTCGCTATCAAATTCACCGCTGGTCGCATAGACCTTCAACCCAGCAGCTTTAGCATTTGCAACAAGATCTTTATCCAGTGGTGTATCCATGAAGCCCGCGAAGCCGATAACGCCCTTGATCATCTCGGGATGCGCAAGCGCGTATTTTAAGCTAATGCAGGCCCCCTGTGAGTATCCTGAGAGATAAATAGGTGGAAGTTTGCCCGACTTGTCCCTCAAATGCTCGATCAGATTCGACAAGTATTCGTCGATGACCTCAAACTCTGCGTCCCAGCTATTCATGGTGTTTGAGTATCTCACAATGCCAGGAGGGGTGACTACGTAAGACTTTGTCATCTGACCTATCATCGACCAATGCGATCCGAACTCACGATAGGAAGCATTGCCGCCATGCAGCGCGATGATCACGTTAGGTTTTTCAGTGGAGTGGGACGCAGTGATCATTTGGCTCCAGCGCTGAGTGTACATCGAGTCCAGCTTATTGGCGCGCAATGCATCGTCAGTGAACCAGCTCTCAATGTTACCCATGTTTCGCCATACATTTCCCTCGTCCGGACCATGAACGACGGGCACTTGCTTCCGCCAGCTTCCGCGCTCCGCTGACCTGCGAGCCTTGTATGCACTGGAAAGAGAGTCGAGAAAGACGAGACCAAGGCATGATCGGAGAACGGGGTCAGCATACATCACGTCGAAATTCCAGAAGTTGTTATCGATCGCGAGTTGAAGATGTCTCCGGGTGGAATCGGTAAGTTCGAGCCTTGCATAGGCCCGCGCAAGACCGAAGTGAGTGACGGCCATGTACCAGTGCTTAAAGGGACTTTCGAGATAAACACTCGTATCGATCACGCGTTGGTATCGCGCGATCACCTCTTCGGGCGAGGCTCGGTGTTGAGGCAGAGACGCTTCACGCCACAGCTTCGCAAAGGCCTTTGTGCCATGCATCAACTGCAATGTTGTTGGCTTCGCAATGCCTAATGAGAACTGACCAGCGAGGAGGGAAAGAAAGGCAACCAGTAGTAGGGACCTTTTCATAGAAGTAGGATCAATAGTACCAGTAGAAGCGGCGCGGAAAGCTATTGATTCTTCGTTGAAACACGCAATTATTGCTCATGCGTACGAATTACGCAGGTTTTGTAGATGAGTTGCAACGATATTTGTTGGAACAAATAATATGGTCTCGACGTAGTACCCTATGTCATTCAATCATTAAGGAGATCATACTATGTCAACACTTACCGCAAACGAGAAGGCAACTAGCGTTGCAACAGGAACAGGCACTTTCATTCTAGACGGCTCACATACGCAGGCGCAATTCAAGGTTCGCCACATGATGATCACGAACGTGACTGGCGAGTTCAAGGAGATCGAGGGCACGTTCAACTACAACCCGAGCGATCCCGCATTGAACCAGGTCGACATCACGATCGCGGCTTCTTCGATCGATACACGCGACACAAATCGCGACACACATTTGAAGAGCGCTGATTTCTTCGACGTGGAGAATTTTCCATCGCTGACTTTCAGCTCGAAGAAGTTCGAGAAGACCGGTGAAGGATATAAAGTAAAGGGCGATCTAACGATTCGCGGCACAACGAACGAAGTTGTACTCAATGTCGAAGGTCCGACCGACGAGATCAAGGACCCATGGGGCAACTCACGTATTGGTGTCGTCGCAACGACCAAGTTCAACCGTAAGGAATTCGGTTTGCACTGGAACGTTGCGCTTGAAGCAGGCGGCTTCCTCGTCAGCGATGAGATCCGCATCAACATTGAAGCGGAGTTCACGAAGAAGGTATAATAATGCTTCAAGATTAGTAAGCTTGAGTAGCGGACAAAGCGAGGCACCTAAAGGTCCTCGCTTTGCCTTTTCTAGATTGGAGAATCAATATGGAACGGAGAGATTTTCTCAAGGGAGCAACTGGTATGACACTAGCAGCTGGCGGTATCAAGGCGCTGAGCGACCTCGCGCACGCGAAAGAATCGAGCGATGAGATGCCCGTTCTCTTTGTCGGTCACGGTAGCCCGATGAACGCGATCGAGTCCAATCGCTTCAGCCAAAAGTGGCAGGAAGTAGGTAAGCAATTGCCGAAGCCTGAAGCGATACTCGTCGTCTCCGCGCATTGGTTGACACGCGGTACTCGCGTCACTGCCATGGAGAAGCCTCGCACGATCCACGACTTCGGTGGATTCCCGCAAGAGCTTTTCGATGCGCAGTATCCGGCGCCCGGTGCACCAGGGACTGCAAAGCTAACGGCCGAAAGTCTCAAGCCCGCACACGTCACACTTGATGACGACTGGGGCTTCGATCACGGCTCCTGGAGCGTGCTTAAGCAAATGTATCCAAACGCAGATATACCGACGCTCCAACTCAGTATTGATTACGATCTGAAGCCAGACGAGCATTACTCACTTGCCAATCACCTCTCAGCTTTGCGCAAGCGAGGCGTACTGCTACTCGGAAGCGGAAACATCGTACACAACCTCCGCGCGCTCAAGTTCGATGGATCGACCTTCGATTGGGCGACAGAGTTTGACACGAAGGTTACAGACCTGATCGCTGAAGGCAAGGATGCAGAGATAACTAAATTTCTCGAGTGGGGAAGTGTCGCCAAACTCGCCCATCCAACCTTCGAGCACTTCCTGCCGCTCTTCTACACGATGGGCGCTAGGTCGGCGATAGACACGCCCACGTTCTTCAACGAAGGCATTGACCTGGGTTCGATCTCTATGAGATCTGTGATCTACTCTTAGATACGGATCGTTCAAAAAACAAAAGGCCCAGACGGGCCTTTTGTGTATTCGCTAATTTGCGCAGAGAGAGGCATTCGAACCCTCGAAGCCTTTGGCAGCTTAGCCGCTTTCCAGGCGACCCAGTTCAACCACTCCTGCACCTCTCCGGGTCTGGCCACAGTGCCGAAGCACCCCGCCGTGGTTGTTGCGCATTTCAAAGAGATTTGACTTGCAAGATGTTCCCATTTTTGGGCGAGCTTCGCTAAGCGGGGCTCGGGGAGTACAAAGAAAAAGCGCAGGTGTTGCCTGCGCTTTTTCACAAATCATCCGACAGCCTAAGCTGCCATGCGCTGCTCTTTGCCGCGGTTCTCGCCGAACCACTGCTTAATGTATTCAGCGATCTGCTGCATGGTTGCACCAGGTGTGAAGAGCTGACCAACGCCCTGAGCCTTCAGCGCATTGATATCCTCTTCGGACATAATGCCACCGCCGGTCAGTAGCACGTCGCCGATACCTCGATCCTGCATCAGCTTATGCACCCGAGGGAAGATTGTCATGTGCGCGCCAGAAAGCATCGAGATGCCAATAGCATCAACGTCCTCCTGCAGGGCAGCTTCAACGATCATCTCCGGCGTCTGTCGAAGGCCAGTATAGATGACTTCCATACCAGCGTCGCGCAGAGCTGCTGCGATCACTTTCGCTCCACGATCGTGACCATCAAGACCTGCCTTTGCGATGAGAACCCTTATCTTACGTGCCATTGAGACTAGTTTTGCTGCCGCAAAAATACGAATCTGGCCCAGCAGGTTCCCAAATTGGCCAATTGGTTACGGTGTGACTGTCAGATCCAGACGCTCGCCGAGGTCCAGATGTGTCAAGAGTGGGCAGATGACGCCGTAGGTGCCTGGTTGAAGATCGACGGTGAAATCGACTGTCTGTCCTTCCTCGATTTCCCGATCAAGTTGCTTCTCGAGGCCATTGCCTTTGATCTTGAAGTTATGATCGTTGCTCGAAGGATTTGAGATGCGGAATGTGATGCGGCCCTTTGGGATCACCGTCGGCATGTGGATCTTCATCTCATAGAACTCCACCTCAACAATGGCTCCGCCAGCTGTCGGGATGATACGTTGTCCGCTGCGAGAGTTCTGCGAGCCCTTGCAGGAAACAAATATTGTTGAGCAGATGAGCAAGAGCGAAAGAGCAAATGCTTTAGTAAGAACTGTAGTCTTTGAAATCATAAGTGTACGGTTTAGTTGGTCACGTAGGTTCTACAAGAGTCATGCCTCAAGGAGCAATGCCGTGGGCCTCATCCCTTAGTGCAGAGCCTTGGACTTTCTCTCAGCCCAACAGTGTTAGATGTCGATCCTAAACTAGATCTTTATGGCTGTGCTATTGTGCTCAGAAATGCGCTTGGGATCTACACCTGTTCTACATGTCTCAGAATGCTAAGTGTGTTGGCGTAGTTCTCGCCGGTGGTACCGGTAGCAGGCTGCACCCAGTAACGAAGGTCACGAACAAGCATCTCCTGCCGATCGGGCAGATGCCCATGATCTTCTATCCGATTCAGAAACTTGTGGGCTCTGGGATCACCGATATTCTTATCGTGACAGGCACCGAGCACATGGGCGACATGATGTCGCTGCTCGGCAGCGGCAAGGACTTCGGGTGTCAGTTCACGTACCGAGTGCAGGACGAGGCAGGCGGCATCGCGCAAGCGCTTGCACTTGCCGAACGCTTTGTGCAAGATCAACCGATGTGCGTGATCCTCGGCGATAACATCTTCGAAGACTCGATCACACAAATGATCAAAGACTTCGGCGCGGACCCGGAAACTGCACGCATCATCTTGAAGGAAGTACCTGATGCAGAACGCTTTGGTGTTGCGTACATCGAGGATGGTGCAATATCCCTCATCGTAGAGAAACCGGAGCAACCAGAATCCCGACTTGCTGTCACAGGCATTTATTGTTACCCTCCAGATGTATTCGGCATCATCCGCGGTTTGACACCATCGGGCCGTAATGAGCTTGAGATCACAGACGTGAACAACGAATACCTTCGCCAAAATCGATTGAAATACTACACCTTCGAAGGATACTGGAGTGACGCGGGCACATTCCTATCAT
This sequence comes from Kapaibacterium sp. (SeqCode), assembly GCA_046590195.1. Taxonomy (GTDB): domain Bacteria; phylum Bacteroidota; class Ignavibacteria; order Palsa-1295; family Palsa-1295; genus JBKJTP01. The sequence continues at coordinate 6,415 of JBKJTP010000199.1, forward strand.
TGCTTCGGGCGAATGAGCTCGTGAACGAACGCCAACCGCTGTTCTAAGTGCACTTACTCGTCACGGGCGGCGCAGGCTTCATCGGCGCTAACTTCATCGCTCTTGCGCTTGCGCGTGGGTATCGAGTTACGAATCTCGATGCACTGACCTATGCAGCAAACTTAATGAACTGCTCTGCGTATGATAGCGAGAGCAAGTACAAGTTCATCAAGGGAAGCATTACAAACGCCACGCTTCTGAACAGAATATTTTCAGCTTCAGCATTCGATGCTGTGATCAACTTTGCTGCTGAATCACACGTCGATCGCTCGCTAAGTGCTGCAAGCACATTCACTTATACGAATGTTGTCGGGACGGTGAACTTGCTAGAAGCTTCGTTGAAATGCGGGGTCAAGCAATTCATCCAGATCTCGACAGACGAGGTCTATGGCAGTCTTGGCGCGACCGGAAAGTTTATTTTGGGTTCGCCGCTTAAACCGTCGAGTCCGTATTCAGCTTCAAAAGCGGCTGCCGATCATCTCGCAATGTCGTTCTACCACACGCATGGTCTTGATGTTCGCATCACAAGATGCACGAATAACTTTGGCCGTTTTCAGCATCCCGAGAAGTTCATCCCGACGATCATCACGCGTGCACTCGCTGGGCAAGAGATCCCAGTTTATGGCGACGGCAATTACATTCGCGATTGGATCTACGTCGATGATCATTGCGAAGGTGTGATGTCGGTTCTCGAAAAAGGTGTAGCAGGAGAAACCTATCTATTCGGTGGGTCGAAGGAGATCGATAACAATAGGCTTGTCGAGTCGGTCTTGTCAGTCATCGAGGTGCGTACAGGAAAGCAGGGACTTCGCTCTTTGATCAAGCATGTGACCGATCGTCCAGGTCATGACAGACGTTATGCGATCGATTGGTCAGAGACTTTGGAGAAGCTTGAATGGCAGCCGAGCTCAAAGTTTACGGCAGGGTTGACGGCGACGATCGATTGGTATTTGGCGAACAGGAATTGGTGGGTTAAGGGATAGGATGACAAAGGTATTACTCATAGGCAGGGGACAGGTTGGAACAGAGCTGAGCACGCGGTTGCAAGAAGTTGACTTGCACTGGTGGAATGGACGCATCGAAGAAGTAACCGAAGGGACTCTGCGGGATCTTCGACCAGACGTGGTTATCAGTGCTGCCGGCAAGACCGATCTGCTTTGGTGCGAAAAAAATGCTCGTGAAGCATTTTCGTCTAATGTACAGGCACCAGTTGAGCTCTACAAACGGATCGTTGCAAGTGATCACTGCTGCCGATTCATCCAACTAAGCAGCGGCTGCATCTGGGATGGACCATTTGATGAGAAAGGCAAGCCATTCGAATCCTTGGCGATACCTTCGCCTGCATCCTATTATGCGTGGACGAAGGCAGCGTGTGACGCTCTCTTGCTATCGATCGATCCAGATCGGATCGCGATACTACGCCCTAGACAGGTCTATTCTTCGAGCGATTCTCCACGCAATACATTAATGAAGCTGTTGCGTTATTCGAAGCTCATTGACACACCTAACTCGATGAGCAGCGCTGAGGTGATCGCGAAAACTGTTCAGCATCTGCTGACAGCGGAGGAGTGGACCGGGGTCTATAATGTGTATGACAAGGGTTACACGACTCCGTACCAGATCGGTTTGATGCTGGCTGAGGCAGGACTCCGTGACGTGCCAACACGAATCGAAAAGAGTGAGCTCGACGCCTGGCATAAGCCGCGAAGGGTAGATACCGTCATTCACGATGAGCGATTTGAGCGCATGATTGCGCCACGATCTGTTACTGATGTGCTTCGTGAAAATATCTCAGCATTAGTTGACACACTCGCGATGGCTCGGTAAGCCGCAGAATGGGAATCTTTGGTCAGCCGTGCTCCTATATGAAAGGGAGTTATGTTTGTCCATCGACCTCGCTAATGAATCCATCCTTTCGAACGCTGAACGAAGCGCTGCTCGAGCGCACCACTGGCAGCAGTAAAGATCGCGTTTATCTAAAGTATAAGCCTGCTCGCGGTGAAGCTTACACTACACTGACCTACGGCCAGTTTGGTGAGCAGGTGCGCGTGCTCGCCAAAGCACTCCGTGCGTTAGGGATCGAACGTGAGGACAGGATCGCGATCGTTTCAGAGTCCAGGCCTGAATGGGTCGCTGTCGATTTTGCAGCACTCGCTCTTGGTGCGATCACCGTTCCGATGTTCCCAACGCTGACCCAAAAGCAGGTTGAATTCGTGCTCCTCGATTCGGGATCGAAAGTCGCTTTCGTCTCGAACGATCTGCAGCTTTCAAAAGCCGCGAAGTCATTCGCTGAGGCTCCAGACCTTAAGCATATTTTCGTATTCAACGAGAAGTTTTCTGCATCAGTAGGGGCCGAGCGCGTCCATAGCTACCGAGAGCTTCTCAAGGGCGATCATAGCGACAGTTTCGACTACGAGTCCGAGCTTCGTCAGGCAAACCCTGATGACACCATCACAATCATTTATACCAGCGGCACTACCGGTGAGCCAAAGGGCGTGATGCTTACACATCGCAATCTCATCGCGAACATTGATGGTGCGTTGGCGCTGCTTCCACCCGTTACGGAAGCGGATGTATTCCTCAGCTTCCTGCCACTGTGTCATAGCTTCGAGCGTGTTGCATCGTATCTAGTCTTTTCAAGGGGTTGTACCGTGGCTTACGCGGAGTCGATCGATACAGTCTCCGAAAACATGCTGGAGATACAGCCGACGATCATGACAGGAGTACCTCGCTTTTACGAGAGGGTCTACTCGAAGATCTGTCGCTCGAAAGAAAAGATGGCGCCGAAGCGCCGGAAATTGTTCGAGTGGGCAGAGAAAGTCGGTGCAAAAGTAGCGATCGAGAGAGA
>JBKJTP010000234.1:0-4939 GCA_046590195.1 Kapaibacterium sp. (SeqCode)
GGGAGTGGAAGGATAAGTACGGCAACATCATCATCGATCAGCTTCGATTACGGCATTGTAGTAGTGCTCATCCATCGTGAAGCGCGTGCGCCGCCAATCGGGAGAGCAGCCAAGCGCCCGAAGCTGATCGATGATGATGTTGCCGTACTTATCCTTCCACTCCCACACACGCGCAACAAACTTTTCACGGCCAACATCATGTCGCGTCGTGCCTTCATCACGCAGCATGCGCTCAACCTTTGTCTGCGTTGCGATACCTGCGTGATCGGTACCAGGCATCCATAGCGCCTCATGACCGAGCATACGGTGATAGCGGATGTAGGTATCCTGGATCGTGTTATTGAGCGCGTGCCCCATGTGCAGAATGCCGGTGACATTCGGCGGAGGCATCGTGACGACGAAAGGAGCCTTGTCGATCGCGCGGCGGCCCGTGGGGTCCTGCGGATTTTGCTCGGCGCGATTAGCTTCGAACAGCTTCTGATCCTCCCAGACCGAGTACCACTTTTTCTCGACGTCCTGGGGGGTGTAAGCTTTCGCTAATTCAGTCTTTATCGGGTCTTGAGAGGCGATTCCGTTCGTCATTCAACAATTTTGTGATGGGACGAAGGAAAACGCGGAGTGGGGGGCGGGGGTTCGGCGAACGGGCTTAAAGCTCTGGATACCGGTAAGTTAAATCCTTTAGAAGGGCTGGGACATCATTAGTCGCAATCGCCCAAACGATATCGAACTCCAGAAGGAAGTAGCCGTGCGTGAATTTGTCGCGTGTTCGAATGAATTCCCGCCAAGGCAAATCGGAAAGTTCTGATCGAAAATTAGAAGTTAGGCTCTTCGCCTCCTCGCCAATCAATTCAATGTGCCGTACTATAGCAGAAAACTGAAATGGGTGGCAACGATAATAATCCTCCATGTCAGGAGGAGCATTCTCCATTATGGCTCTACATGCGTACGCTATGTGTAGCAGTGTAATCCTATCCTCAGGCGACATACAGAGGTTGGGCTGACTTTACAACTTCATCCCTGAAATACGTACTCAAGAATCCAGCGGTATTTAGATCCACTCTCTGGTTGAAGACAGATTCGAGATCTTCTTCAAGCCTGAAGAAAGCAAGTCCAGGGGTCTTCCCAGGCTCAAACTCGACTAGAATATCAATGTCACTATCGGGCTTCGCGCTACCTTTCAAGCGGGAGCCAAACAGCGAGAGCCTCTGCACATGATACTGTTTGCAGAGTTCGACTAGTCTATCCTGTGAGTACTGGGGTAGCATGAATTACTAACGCCAGAAAGTAGAACTTCTGTTCTACGCGCAAACGAGCTTCGCCTCGGGGATCTCCACGTAATTATCGAGGATCGGGTCCATCGTTCGCTGCTCCGCTCGCTCGTGATAGTGGTCGAGGAATCGGGCGAGGAGATCGACGACACCACCGAGAGTATCGTGCTTCATGATCTCGCCGCGGACGATGGAAGAGCCATAGAGCCCCTTGAGATATCCAGCAAGATGCTTGCGGAACATGATCACTGCGTTGCGCTCCCCACGCACTTCAACCATATGCGTAAGATGTCGAAGGCATAGAGTGACTCTCTCCTCGACAGTAGGCTCTGAGTAAGCTCCCGTCGCAAAGTACTCCTTGATCTGGCGGAAGACGAAAGGATTCGTGATCGCTGCACGCGCGATCATCACTCCATCTGCGCCGGTCTCGCGGAAGGCACGATCGGCATCTTCAGGCGTCTTGACATCACCATTCAGGAAGACAGGAATATTGACGCGGGCCTTGATCTTCGATATCCAACTCCAATCGGCTTCGCCGGAATGTCCCTGCGAGCGAGTACGGCAATGGATCGTCAGCGCAGCCGCGCCTGCCTGCTCAAGCATCGGCGCCACATCGAGTACGTTGATCGACTCCATGTCCCAGCCGAGTCGAGTCTTCACGGTCACCGGAAGCTTCACAGCATCCACGGTCGCCTTGACCATCGCTTCCATGCGAGGTAGATCCTTCAGCAATCCGGCGCCGGCACCCTTGCCCGCTACATTCTTCACCCAGCAGCCACAGTTGATGTCGAGGAAATCCGGGCCAGCTTCTTCGGAGATGATCGCGGCTTCGCGCATCACGTCTGGGTCGCCGCCGTAGATCTGTATCGCGACAGGCCTCTCCTGCTCTAAGGTAACCAGCTTTCGCTTGGACTTTGCCGCATTCCGGATCAGAGCTTCGCTGGAGATAAATTCGGTATAGACGGCGTCCGCGCCCAATTCGCGCGCGATGAGACGGAAGGAGACGTCCGTGATCTCCTCCATGGGTGCCAAAAGCACCGCTTTTTCGCCGATATCTATGTTGCCGATCTTTGCCATCGGGCGGGTAACACCTGAGGTATTGAAAAACAGTCCGCATGTCCGGCTATGTGAACCGCTAGTCAGACAGCCTCAAATTCGGCGAATGGGATTCAAAAAGCCAAACTCGCGGGTTGCACCACTTCACACACGTTTCTGCGCCAGAAAGAAAACGTCCCAATAGCCTTCCATGGAGTTAGTCCTGCCCATCGTCCTGCTCGTCCTCGGTCTCGTCATTGGCTTTATGGGAGCCCGAATGCTTCTGAGAAGCAAAGAGGAGCAGGCGCTCAGCGCCGCCCGATTGGAGACCCAGAACGAGGTCTCCACACTTCGCAGTGAGATCGGCATCCTCACCTCAAAGCTCCAATCCACAGAGTTGCGACTCAGCGAGGTTTTCGAAGAACTTCAGCATCGAACTCAACGCCTCGACCTACTCAATAAAGAATTCAACGCCGAATCTTCACGACGCTCATCGCTCGAAAGTGAAGTCAAGCAGATCCCGGAGTTCAAGCAGATCATTGCAGAGCGCGAGCGCGAGTTATCTCAAGTCCGAGAGTCTCTTCAGGTTGAGATAGACAACCGCTCAGCATTTGAAGCGCGAGCGAAGCGAGTGCCTGATCTGGAGAAGGTTTTGAATTCTGCTGATGCTCAGATCAAAGAGGCAGAGGGCCGCATCGCACATCTCGAAACGTCACTGCAGAAGGAGCGCAAAGCGACCGAGGAAAAGATCGCGCTACTGAACGAAGCGCAGAAGAACATGAGCGATGCATTCAGCGCGCTCAGCTCCCGCGCATTGCAATCAAATAATCAGTCCTTCCTCGAACTTGCTAAGTCAACGCTTGAGAAGTTTCAAGAGGCCGCACAGGGCGATCTCGAGAAACGTCAGCAGAACATCACCGACATCGTTCGTCCCGTTCGCGAGTCGCTCGACAAAGTCGATCAGAAGATCCAGGAGCTTGAGAAGGTACGCGTTGGCGCATATCATACGCTCACAGAACAGGTCAAGATGCTGCACGAGAGTCACTCGACGTTGCGTCAGGAGACATCCAATCTCGTTAAGGCACTTCGCGCTCCGCAGACGCGCGGGCGTTGGGGCGAGATCCAACTTCGTCGCGTCGTCGAGATGGCTGGCATGGTCCAGTACTGCGATTTCTACGAGCAGAAGTCGGACGAATCAAGCTATGGGGCGATCCGCCCAGATATGGAGATCCGATTGCCTGGCGATAAGGCTATTATCGTTGATGCCAAGGTTCCATTGCAAGCTTATCTCGATGCGATCGAATCGCAGGACGATGACTATAAGAAAGCCAAGATGCGCGATCATGCGCGCCATGTTCGCCAACACGTGCAGACGCTTTCGAGTAAGAAATATTGGGATACACTAAAGCACACTCCTGAATTCGTTATTCTCTTCCTCTCCGGTGAGTCATTGCTTTACGCAGCACTGGAAGAAGATCCATCACTCATTGAATATGGTGTCGGCGAACGCGTTATCATCGCTACCCCAACGACGCTCATTGCACTGCTCAAGAGTGCAAGCTACGGCTGGCGTCAGGAGAGCTTAGCAAAGAATGCGAAGGCGATCAGCGAGCTCGGGTCGGATCTCTATCGCCGCATTGCGGTTGTGGCAGAACATCTCACGAAGCTTGGTGGTAATCTCGATAAGTCGGTTCGCAGCTACAATGATGTCATCGGCTCCCTCGAACGCAACGTTCTGCCTGGTGCTCGTAAGTTCAAAGACCTCGAAGTCTCGACCGGCGACAAAGATATCGCTGAACTTCCTCAGGTCGAGATCTCTACGCGTAGTATGCAAGCTCCTGAACTTATCGCTGCAGGCACCGACAAAGCACCAATGCTGAAGGCGTCCAATGTAACGCTGTTTGAATGATCTATGAAGATAGCAATGCAGGCGGTCACCGTCATTTGCACGCTGCTCTCGTTTTCCAGTGAACTTCGAGCGGATGCGACCGTAACTCTCTTGGTCAGATCAGGGTATGCTTCTGAGCTGAAGATCTCATCGAAGCCACACGAGTTCGCTAGAACTCAGCAAGTTTGGAAACAAGCGGTCACTGGAAGCACTACCCTCATAGCGAAGCTTTCCCCCATTGATGTCGTCGATTATCAGATACAGGATCTGAACGGCATCATCAATCTGTGGTTCTCTCTGGAGGATGGTGATTCGCTTGCGATCTCGATCGATCTAGACAATGGAGCCTTCAAGTTAGTACACGATAAACTTGGCCATCGCCGTCGAGCGTCGAGGGTCACCGAATTGTATCGCTCATACCTGCAACGAGCTGATTCTGCGGCAAGCGTCCTCACATACTCGGTGATGCAGCGTTACGCGAAGGGCCTTCAGGACGACCTGAGAGCGCAAACAAAGCCATTGCTCGACTCGATGCCTAGCAGCAAGCGTTTTGCAGAGTCCAAGACGCGTAGCGAGTATCTCGCGACCTCTGTGATGCTTCGTTATTTGCAAAGCGACTGGAGTGAATCGGCGAAAGAAGCGCTCTGTAAGCTTGCGCTTTCGGTTCAGACCTTCGCACAGATCCAAGACCTACACGACGAACTACTCTCCGAAACATTCGCGCACTGGTCCAACATTCTCGTTAATC
>JBKJTP010000274.1:0-3103 GCA_046590195.1 Kapaibacterium sp. (SeqCode)
ATCCAGAGCCAAATATTTGGCTGAGAATTCCGAGGACATGCGAGGTGCAAGTGCAAAGGCCATCAAGCTCGGACTCGACCTCCGCGGCGGTATCTACGTAACGATGGAAGTCGACGTCCTCAAATTCATTGAGGAACAGGCTCTCCAGACCGACGAGATCTTCAACCAGGTCATCACCGAGACCCGCAAGCAGGAAGTCACCAGCGACCTTCCGGTCGTCGAGCTCTTCATGCAAAACTTTCAGCGCATCGCAGCGCCGAAGGGAAAGGCGCTTTCCAATTACTTCTTCTTCGATGAAGCTCGCACCGGCACCGATGCCGAGATCAGAGCAGCACTCGAGGCAGGTACGAATGAGGCAGTTGACCGCGCGATCGAGATCATCCGCAATCGAGTCGACCAGTACGGTCTGACCGAGCCGACGATCCAGAAGCAGGGCTCACGCCGTATCATCATTGAGCTTCCTGGCGCAGAGAATCCAGAGCAGGTACACCAGCTTCTTTCCGGTACCGCACAGCTCGAGTTCAAGCTCCTCAAGGAGCCACAGATCGTTAGCAAAGTTCTGCAACGTATCGATAAGCACCTCACCGGTGATACGTCGGTCACGAACGCAGTAGCAGCATCGGTCGCAGGCAATGCAGCACCGACTGATTCGGCAGCAAAGAATTCAGCGACGATCGCAGCAGCGCCAGACTCTGCTAACAAGAATGCAGCAGCGAACAAGAATACTGCAAAGGCAAATGACACAGCAGCAGCGGCCGCACCGGTGGTTGCAGGACTGACGCCAGAGGATTCAGCACGTCTCGCAGATAGCCTTGCATACGCAGGTCTTTCGCAAGAGCAGCAGGCAGAGAAGTACTCGAAGGAGCATCCGTTCTCGGTTCTTCTTCTTCGCGGACAGGATCAGCAGTCGGGTCGCGTATTCGTGACAGAGCAGGATCGTAATGCGATCGTGGCGCTTCTTGCACGTGAGGACATTAAGCCGTTCTACGAGAACGAGCTTTCGTTTACGTTCAGCCGTCCAATGCCGGGCGCGAACGGTGCAGATATCTACGAGGCTTACTTCCTCAATGCAACTCCAGAGCTTACAGGTAAGGTCATCACCGATGCACGCGCAGACGTTAGCACGGTCAACGGCGCACCTGAAGTAACGATGCAGATGGACGAAGAGGGCGCACGCGTATGGCGCCGGGTCACTCGTAACAACAAGGGCCGCCAGGTAGCTATCGTACTCGATAACGTCGTGTACTCAGCGCCAGTGGTTCAGAACGAGATCCCGAACGGTAACTCGCAGATCACCGGATCTGGCGACATGGCAGAAGCGAACCTGCTGAAGATCATCCTCAAGGCCGGCGCATTGCCTGCACCTGTGAAGATCATTCAGGAGAACGTCGTCGGACCATCGCTCGGACAGGATTCGATCGATAAGGGTACAACTTCTATCATGTGGGGCTTCCTCTTCGTTATGGCGTTCATGGCGATCTATTACCGCACCGGTGGTTTCGCTGCAGATATCGCAGTGTTGATCAACCTGCTCTTCACGATGGCGATCCTGGCAACATTCGGCGCTACGCTGACGCTGCCTGGTATGGCCGGTTTGGTGCTCACGGTCGGTATGGCGGTCGATGGTAACGTACTTATTTACGAGCGTATACGAGAAGAGCTTGAAGCGGGTAAATCGCTGAAGCTTGCACTCGATGACGGTTATAACCGAGCGTTCGCGCCGATCCTCGATGGTCACTTGACAGCATTGCTCTCAGCCGTGATCCTCTTCGCATTCGGAACAGGTACCGTGCAGGGCTTTGCTGTAACACTGATGATCGGTGTGGCTTGCTCGCTCTTCACAGCGATCGTTATCACTCGTGTGATCTTCGATCTGCTTGCTGACAAGAACCCAGAGCTCGTCAAGTTCGGGTAATCAAAGCTTTCAAGACTGTTTTCCATCAACTTTATTCGATTTAGGTCGCTATGCGATTTTTTAGAAAAACCAACTTTGATTTTATTGGCAAGCGCCGCATGTGGTACATGGTATCCATCGCGGTCACACTTGCAGGCCTCATCGGCGCTTTTACAAAAGGCGTTGAATTCGGTATCGACTTCGCCGGTGGTACAGAGCTTCAGCTCGATTTCCAGAAGGACGTCGAGATCGAGCAGATCCGCGGAGCCCTTGAAAAAGGTGGCTTCCGTGGTGCTGAAGTGAAGTATTACGGTGCGGATGAATCGGGAGTGCTTGTTCGCGTACGCGAAGGTGCTACTACCAGCGAGGCTGAAAGCGCAGAGGTCACGAGAAACGTACTGAGCACGATCCAGACGAACATCCAGGGCAACCCTGCTGAGATGCTTCAACAGCAGCACATCGGACCAAAGATCGGTAACGAGCTTCGCCAAAAGGCATTGCTCGCTGTCGGTTTTACGGCGCTGATGATCCTGATCTATCTCGGTATCCGTTTCCGCCCGATCTACGGATTGGGTGCGGTCATCGCGATGATCCATGACGTGCTCGTCGCTTTCGGCGTAGCAGTGCTGATGAACAACATCTTCCCATGGTTGAACCTCGAGATGAACTCGACGCTGCTTGCAGCATTCCTCACGCTTATCGGATTCTCGGTAAACGATACGGTTATTATCTTTGACCGTGTTCGCGAGGATCTGAAGAAGTATCGTGGCGACGATCTCAAGACGATCATGAACCGCGCTATCAACGAGACGCTCCCACGTACGCTCATTACGACCGGTACAGTGTTCGTGACGCTCGTCGTGCTCTTCATCTGGGGTGGTGAAGTTCTCCGTGGCTTTGCCTTCACGATGATCGTTGGTGTTATCGTCGGTACCTATTCATCGGTGTACGTTGCGACTTCGATCGTGTACGATTACATCACGAACAAAAAGGGCGGCGAAGCAGAAGGCCAGCGCATGTCTGCCGGCAATGCAGTAAATCGCCCAGCGATGATGGCTGCCCGCAAGGACAAGCGCGTCCCAGCTTCGGTCTAAGTAGTTTATCGATTAACTTATCGAGGTTTACCTCGATAAGTTAATCGATAAACTACGTAGACCGAAGCTGGGACGCGCTTGTCCTTGCGGGCAGCCATCATCGCTGGGCGATTTA
>JBKJTP010000169.1:0-24604 GCA_046590195.1 Kapaibacterium sp. (SeqCode)
TCAGCGATAGCATGGAGCTGCTCGCGAAAGCTGGCGTTGATATCTTGCTGCTGAATTGTCAATCACTTTCGATCATCAGCCAGATGCTGTGCGAGTTCGGCTCCCTCTGCAGCGGCCTGAGCGTCAAGTGGGGCGTCTATCCCAACGCATCAGAAGTAATCGGTGGCAAGTGGCAGCTCGTCGCACATGAAGACCACGAGTTCGCGGCCTTTGCCCGCATCGCGATGGATAACGGCGCCTCGATCATCGGCAGTTGCTGCGGCACCACACTATCGACGACGGAAGCGATGGCAACCGTCATCGATGAATTAGGATGATCGCCCTAGGCGCTAAAGATTGCAACTTCGAATAAACAAATGTCACACGGCCAAGCCCAGGCGCGCCCTGCCAGTTAGCCCAATTCCCGCAAAAACTCTTCGGGAAATTTGACGTAAGAGAGGGCATATCAGAATTGGATTAGGGCCAGGGTTGTTTGGCGGTCGGCAGAACGGCTTGTCCCAAGCGATATGGCCCTAAATTGCCCGAATTTAATCTTTAGCGCTCGATATTTTGGCCAGTTCTCTTAAGACCCAGGCAGTCCTTCAGGTCCTCGAAGAATCCTTCGGGGCGAATGCCAGCTACGTGGAAAGCATGCTCGATAGGTTTCTGACCGATCCATCGGGGATCGACGAATCCTGGCGCAGCTATTTCGAAGGGCTTGTTGGCGGCAACGGCACTGCCCCAGTAGCCTCGTCGAACGGGGTAGCGGCATCGACCAATGGCTCTAGCGGCACGACGCCTGTCACCCAAAAGCCTGGGACGCAGCCTGCTGCTGCCCAGACGACCACACCAAGTGGTGTCCACCCAGAGAACGTCGTTAAGATCCTTGGACCGTCGAAGAAGATCGTCGAGAACATGGAGACGAGCCTCGGCGTACCTGTCGCGACCTCGCTCCGCTATATGCCGGTCAAGCTGCTCGAAGAGAACCGCAAGCTGATCAACGATTTCCTCGCAGAGCAAGGCAAGGGCAAGGCGAGCTTTACGCACATCATCGCTTACGCGATCGTGCAGGCGCTCGGTGAGATGCCGCACATGAATGACAGCTACGCGATACAGGATGGCGCACCTGTTCGTATCAAGCGTCAGTCGGTCAATCTCGGTATCGCAGTCGATATGCAGAAGAAGGATGGCTCGCGAACGCTTCTTGTGCCGAACATCAAGGGTTCGAACCAGATGTCGTTCGCGGAATTCCTCGCCGCGTACGATGGCATCATCAAGAAGGCCCGCACCAACAAGCTTGACGTTCCTGATTTTCAGGAGACGACGATCAGTCTGACAAATCCTGGTACGATCGGTACCGTGGGCTCCATTCCGCGTTTGATGTCTGGCCAATCGATCATCATCGCAACTGGGGCGATCGAGTATCCTGCTGAATATCAGGCAATGGCTCCGGAAGCCTTGACGCAGCTTGGTATCAGCAAGGTTGTGCAGATGACGAGCACCTACGATCACCGCATCATTCAGGGTGCAGAGTCAGGACTCTTGCTCGCACGCATCCACGAGTTCTTGCTCGGCAAGGACGAGTTCTACGACAAGATATTCAAGTCGCTACGCATTCCGTTCAAGCCATTCCATTGGCAGATCGATCGCAACCCCGCGCTCCTCGGAATGAACCGAGAGAAGGAGCAGATGCGCAAGCAGGCTGGGGTGCTGGAGTTGATCAACGCCTATCGCGTACGTGGTCACCTCGTGGCGGATATCGATCCGCTTCATGCGATCCCGCTGCATCATCATCCAGAGCTTGACATCGAGACGCACAGTCTCACCATCTGAGATCTCGATCGTGAGTGGTCCACTGGTGGACTGGTAGGGCAAGAGACAATGACTCTTCGGAAGATCGTCGAGACAGTTCGTCGCGCATATTGCAGCACGTATGGAGTAGAGTATCGACACATCGCGAGTCGCGACGAGAAGCTGTGGTTGATGGATCGCCTGGAAGCGCCAGCGCAAGATCTATCGCTTGAGATCAAGACGGCATTGCTTGGCAAGCTCACAGCAGCGGAGCAGTTCGAGCAATTCCTGCACAAGAATTATATCGGTCAGAAGCGCTTCTCGGTTGAAGGCTCTGAGACTGTCATCGCGATGCTGGATCAACTGATCGAAGGCGCGGCGGTGCGTGGAGTGAAGGACATCTTTCTCGGCATGTCGCATCGCGGCCGACTCACAGTGCTCTCAACGATCCTCGGCGACTACTCCGAGCGCATCTTTACTGCGTTCGAAGGACTGGTTCACCCGAGCTTCCCAGCCGATGAAGGCGACGTGAAGTATCATCAAGGTGCGAAGTCTGTTCGCAAGACAAAGAATGGTGATATCTCGCTGACACTCTCGCCAAATCCGAGCCATCTCGAATTCGTCGATCCGGTCGTCGAAGGTATGGCTCGCGCAAAGCAGGACCTGACCGGCCTTCCATCAGGCGAAGCAATGGATCAGATCATGCCTGTGCTCTTGCATGGTGATGCTGCGTTCGCTGGACAAGGTATCGTGATGGAGACGCTCAACCTCGCGGCCCTCAAGGGCTATCGAACAGGCGGCACGATCCACATCATCATCAACAACCAGATCGGATTCACGACATCGCCCGAATCCTCGCGCTCGACGATCTACTCGACCGACGTTGCGAAGATGATGCAGATGCCGATCTTCCACGTCAATGCCGACGATCCGGAGGCTGCATTCCGAGTACTGCAATTGGCGCTTGATTACCGTCAGCAATTCCACAAGGATTTCTGTATCGACGTGATCGGCTTCCGCCGTCTCGGACATAACGAAGCGGACGAGCCGAGCTACACGCAGCCGCTGATGTATCACCGCGTAAAAGCGCACAAGGGTGTGCGTACCGTTTATGGCAACCGATTGGTACGCGAGAAATCGCTGACTGAAGAGGAAGTGTCCGAGATGGTCAAGGCGGAGAATGATCGCTTCCAGGCCATCCTCGCGAAGTCGAAGGAATACGTCAAGTCGTCGCAGCAGCGCACGGAGCTTCCTGCACAACCTGTCGAAGAGGATTGGTCGCATGTGCTGCCGACGCCTGTTACTCCGGAGATCGTTAAGGAGGTAACAGATACAGTATCGATCATGCCTCAGAACTTCCATCTCAATCCTAAGATGGTAACGCAGCTCGCACGCCGTCAGAAGATGGGCGAGGGCTCACTCAAGTTGGATTGGGCGTTCGCTGAGAAGATCGCGTTCGGTTCACTCGTTAAGGATGGATTTAGTGTTCGCTTGAGCGGACAGGATTCAGGACGCGGCACGTTCTCGCAGCGCCACTCGGTGCTTTATGATACCGAGACGGGTCAGGCCTGGATACCGCTATCGTCGCTTAAGTCTGACCAAAATGCACTTGCGCAGTTCAGCGTATGGGATAGCTCGCTTTCCGAAGCTGGCGTGCTCGGTTTCGAATACGGCTACTCCGTGCAAGCCGAGAAAACACTCGTACTCTGGGAAGCGCAGTTCGGCGACTTCGCCAATGGCGCTCAGGTCATCATCGATCAGTTCATCACACCTGGTGAAGAGAAGTGGCAGCAAAAGTCGCGCTTGACTCTTTTGCTTCCGCACGGTTACGAAGGTCAGGGACCGGAGCATTCATCTGCACGTCTCGAACGCTTCCTCCAACTTTGTGGTGAGAACAACATTCAGGTCTGTTATCCAACAACTCCAGCGCAGTATTTCCACTTGCTGCGCCGACAGATGCACCAGCCTGTTGCGAAGCCGCTGGTCATCATGACGCCGAAGTCATTGCTCCGCCTGCCTGCCGCAACGTCCGAGATCAACGATCTGACGAACGGCGGATTCAAGCCGGTCATCGATGATCCGTTCATCGCGGATAAGTCGCAAGTGCAGCGTGTCGTGATGTGCAGCGGCAAGGTCTATTACGATCTGCTCGAACGCCGAACACAGCTCGATGAAGGCCGCGTCGCACTTGTTCGTCTGGAAGAGTTTTATCCGTTCCCAGGAGCATCGCTAACGGAGATCGTCCGTTCGTATCCGAATGCGAAAGATCTTGTGTGGACGCAGGAAGAACCTCGCAACATGGGTGGCTGGATCTTTATCAGACCTCGCGTGACAGGCGCCCTGCCAGAGCACACGCTCCGCTACATCGGCCGCGAACGCTCCGCATCGCCATCGACTGGCTTCTACGTTATCCATCAGTTGGAGCAGGAGAAGCTGATGACGGAATCACTGACCGGTCTGTAAGTGTAGCACATGCTTTAGCTTGTGCGAGAAAACTCTTTTGGCTATGAGTCAGCACAATCCCAAAGTCGAGTGGTTCTTCGCTAAGCCATCCGAGTGGCAACAGGGCTATGCAATGCTGCGCGAGATCATCCTCTCGACCGGTGTGAAAGAAGAATTGAAGTGGGGCTGCCCGTGCTACACGATCGACGGCAAGAACGTCGTACTGATCCACGGCTTCAACGAATACTGCGCGCTGCTCTTTATGAAGGGCGTGTTGATGAAGGATCCGAAAGGCATACTTGTGCAGCAGACCGAGAACGTGCAGTCATCGCGACAGATTCGCTTCCCGAGCATGAAGGAAATCTTGAAAGTGAAGACCTCACTCAAGGGTTACATCGAGGATGCGATCGAGATCGAGAAAGCAGGGAAGAAGGTGCAGCTCAAAGCGCCGAGCGAATTTGCGATGGCAGATGAATTCAAGATCAAGCTTGACAAGATGCCGAAGCTAAAGAAAGCTTTTGAATCACTCACACCAGGACGTCAGCGCAGTTACCTGTTATGTTTCAGCTCCGCAAAGCAAGCGAAGACACGCGAAGCCCGTGTGGAGAAATACCTCCCGCAGATATTAGCTGGCAAAGGCATGGATGATTAACCCCACACAAAAATCATGAAACTTGACATCTACGTAAACTATCAGGGTACCTGCGAAGCAGCATTCAAGTTTTACGAGCAGCATCTTGGCGGAAAGGTGAATGGCATCATGAAGGATGGCGACATGAAGGGCAACCCGAATATCCCGGAAGACTGGGGCGACAAGGTGCTTCACGCACAGATCGAGATCGGCGGCACCATGCTCATGGGAGCAGACATCCCGAACGCCGAGCCGATGCGCAGCGCATATCTCTCGCTCACACTCGACACCGAAGCAGAGGCCGAGCGCGTCTACGCACTTCTCATCGAAGGCGGCGAGATCTTTATGAAGATGGAAAAGACCTTCTTCTCCAACCGCTTCGCTATGCTCCGCGATCGCTTTGGGACAAACTGGATGCTGTTGCAACGCAACTCGCAGTAGCTCGACGATTCGCAGTTCTCACACTTTTTGCGTTGAAGCTACTTATGTTTGCAGTATGACTACACTCCTGCTGACAGCTATTTTACTGCTTACCACTCCGCTAAAGCCCTCATACACGAAGGAGGAGATCAGGAAAGAGTACGAAAAGATCGTGACTCTAGGCAACGCCACGTATAATGGCAAGCAGTACCTGGAGTTTACCGTCGATACATCCGTGAACAGCATCGTTGCGCCGTTCTTTCGCGAAAATCATAAGCTCGCCGATTATCTGCGATCCAACTATCATCAAGTAGCTTATGAATATCATAAGCGGATGAACGTTGAAGGCACCTACAAAGACCTGCTGAAGGATAGTGCGCGATTAGCAGATATTACATTCGAGCGGTTCTTGCCTTTGCTATCAAACTACCTGAATGAGAAGGGAAGTAAGATCGAGGCTTACGAGCCATGGGTGAAACCTGCCATCACTCTCGATCGGCTTGCAGGGAATGCTGCAAAGTTCTTTTATCCAGATTCGATTCACGCAAATGGTGGGATTCAGTCACATATCTGCGTCGGACTAAATGGCTTTCAAGACTTGACAGATGTACGAAGTGTAATGATGGAGGCCTTTTGCTGGTCCGTGATTCACCCTCATGTTTTCACGAATGAATCTCCATTGCTCTCTGACTTCAGTAAAGCAACGACACTGGCAAGCGAACTACAACTCAGCTCCGATCCGCAAACAAAACTCAAACGCTACCAAGGCGTCGTCTGGGCTTACATGAGTCAGAGTGTTACTGTTAGCCGAGTACGATAAGAAGAAGCACCTGCTGACGTTTACGCTGAAGACGGAGTAGCCGGCTCTCGAACTTCCGGCTTATAGCGTTCTAGCTTGAACGTCTCCCCCAGATAGCGTTTGCGGATCTCGACATCATTCGCGAGTTGCTCGGCGGTGCCATCGCGGTAGATGGTGCCATCGATGAGGATATACGCGCGGTCGGTGATCGAAAGCGTCTCGTGCACATTGTGATCGGTAATCAGAACGCCGATGCCTTTGTCCTTGCTCAGACGCACAACGATATGCATGATCTCCTCGACTGTGATCGGATCGATACCTGCGAATGGCTCATCAAGCAGGATGTACTTCGGATTCGTTGCAAGTGAACGTGCGATCTCGCAACGTCTACGCTCGCCACCTGACAGCATGTATCCCTGCGACTTCCGAATACGCGTGATGCTAAATTCTTCCATCAATACCTCCGCGCGCTCCTTGCGAGCTCTGCGGTTCAGCGGCATGAGTTCAAGCACTGCAAGCAAATTCTCTTCGACCGTCATCTTGCGAAAGATCGATGCTTCCTGCGGAAGATATCCGATGCCAAGCCGAGCGCGAGCGTACATCGGCTGCTGCGTGATCTCGGTGTCGTTCAGGAACACCTTGCCTTCGTTCGGCTTGATGAGTCCGGAGATCATGTAGAAGGTCGTCGTCTTGCCTGCGCCGTTCGGTCCAAGAAGACCGACGATCTCGCCAGGACAGACCGATATGCTCGAATCCTTCACGACCGTGCGCTTGCCGTAGATCTTCTTTAAGTGCTCCGACCAGAGCTTCTCGTTTGGTTTGACTTCCACTATGATAAGTCTGGTGTATTAAGGTCTTGTCTGAGCGATCTCCCAACGATTCACAAATTCAGGGCGCCGCGGACGATTCGCATATTCACGCGTATAAGCATTCAAGCGAAACGCCTTACCTCTGCCACGAACAAACGCCTCAGGAAAATACTCGCCTTCGGTGCCGGCGATAACAACCACGCGCTTGACTGTGCGACCTGCAAAATCAAGACGGATGCTATCGCCACTTGCGCGATTGACGCCATCAAGCTTGTTTTTGTTGACGAGGAAATACATCGACAGCGCATTATTCGCAACGAGCATATCCTGTACGGTTTCGCGCTCGACGCGCAGCGTCATGCTCTCGCCCTGAAGCTGATGCAATCGCTCGTCGTTCGGTTCTGTGGTCGCAAGCTCGATAGGGGAGGTGGTGAACGCGCGGCCGAAAGAAAATGCACGCTGGACACGATTGTTCTTCATGTGGATCGCGATGCTATCGCCTACGATCTCGGTCGAATCGTACCACATTCGCTGACGATCGGCAGCGAAGAGCCGTATGAGTTCTGTCTTCTGCTCATAGATCATCTTGCCACCCATGGCCGAGAATGTAGCGCGGATCATACGAACAGAATCCGTTGCAACGAACCGAGCAGAATCTCCCTGGAAGATCTCCATCTCGCCAGAGCGGACAAACGTCGTGTCGTAAGTGACGAGATCACGACCGGTGATAGGGTCCACATTCACTGAGGAATCAGCAATGCGAAGCAGTGGATGGATCGGGACGTGAATGTAATTACGCTTGCCGAAACGAGCCAGCGTATCGCCTGAGATGATCGTGCCGTTTGTCTTTGCGATGACAACAACTTTGCCTCGCGCGAACATCATGTCTTGCGGATCTGAGTTGTACATCCAATCGCTCGTCATATCCAGCGAATCGGATGTGAGTTCAACATTGCCAACCGCGGTCATTTCGCCAAGCGAGCGCACGTGAGTGACCTGATCAGCTCGGAGCATCCCGGTGTCAGACTTTACTTGCACTCTCCCTTTTGCGATGGAGGTCTGCGTTGCGCGGAAGTACGTGAGATCCTGCGACGTGATGATCGTTGGGCCTTGCGCGATGCGTACGTTCTGGTGGAAGATCGCGATCTGCGAGTTCATGTCGTAATCGCCTTCGCTTGCGGTCAGGACGTTATCGCGATCTGTGAGCTTAACACCACCCTCTGCATGCCCGATACGTGTGTTGCCATCATAATCGACTCGGGGCGCGCGGAGCTCCAGCGTATCCTGACGGATGATAACATTGCCGCGGAGTTCTAACCGATTCTCGCCCACAAACTGAAATGCCTCATCCGCCTCGCCATAAAGCGAGCCTTGCGAGAATCTGACGTTGCCAGAAAGATGTTGTACTGGCTGGCCGTTGCGAGTGCTTTGGCTAAAGCTCTCGGCGGTAACGGTAACCATCCCGCTACCTTGTGCGTATAAGGCACCAGGCACGAGTAGCAGCAGTCCGAAAAGAAATCGAAGAAGGTTTGGGATAGGCATTCAATTTGGTCTGGAGAACCGACCAGAAACAACGAACCAGCTATGGCGATAAATCCGAATAAGCTTACGGTCAAGTCTCAGGAGGCGTTACAGTCTGCTGTGGAGATCGCTGGGAATTACGGGAATAACCAAGTCGAACCCGAGCACCTCCTTGCGGCGCTCGTCCAGGACCCAGAGGGAGTGGTCGTCGCGCTGCTCCGAAAGCTGGGGACAAACGTCGATCAGGTCCGTATTCGCGCTGGCGCAGCGATAGAAAAACTGCCGAAGGTCACAGGCGCTGCCGGTGGACAGCAGTTCGCCTCGAACAATCTGAACAAGCTCTTCGACAACGCTCGCAAGGAGGCCGAGTCACTGAAGGATGAATATGTCTCGACCGAACATCTTCTACTGGCGATGGTCGATGAGAGCGGCGAATCTGGAAAGCTCCTGAAAGAACAGGGTGCGAATCGCTCAGCCCTGATGAAGGCGTTGCAATCGGTGCGCGGCAGTCAACGTGTAACCGATCAGAATGCCGAGGAGAAGTATCAGGCATTGGAGAAATATGGTCGTGACCTTACCGCAGCCGCAGCGAAAGGGAAGCTCGATCCGGTGATTGGTCGCGAGGACGAAGTTCGCCGTGTCATGCAGGTGCTAGCACGTCGAACCAAAAATAACCCTGTGCTCATCGGTGAGCCTGGTGTTGGCAAGACTGCGATCGTCGAGGGCATTGCCAACCGGATCGTTTCGGGTGATGTGCCGGAAGGGTTGAAATCGAAGCGCATCATCTCGCTTGACATGGGTTCGCTGGTGGCTGGCACAAGCTATCGCGGACAGTTCGAAGAGCGGCTGAAGGCGATCGTCAAAGAGATCACCGATTCCGATGGCGAGATCATCTGCTTTATCGATGAGATCCATACGCTCGTCGGTGCCGGTGCCACACAAGGCGCAATGGATGCGTCGAACATCTTAAAGCCAGCGCTTGCACGTGGGGAGCTGCGCTGTATCGGTGCGACAACGCTCGATGAGTATCGCAAGCACATCGAGAAAGACCCCGCTCTCGAGCGCCGCTTCCAGCCTGTGCTCGTAGGTGAGCCTACGGTGGAGGACACGATCTCGATCCTTCGTGGACTGAAAGAGAAGTACGAACTGCATCACGGTGTGCGCATCAAAGACGCTGCGCTTGTTGCAGCGGCTCAACTCTCCGATCGTTACATCTCCGATCGCTTCTTGCCAGACAAAGCGATCGACTTGGTTGATGAAGCTGCGAGCAAGCTACGCATCGAGATCGACTCGATGCCCGCGGAGCTGGATCAAATTGAAAGAAGAGTACGGCAACTAGAGATCGAGAGGGAAGCGCTTCGTCGTGAAAAGGAGGCATCGAAGTAGTGTATAAAGTCTTCTGCGATTTCGACGCCACAGTCACACAAAACGATGTCTGGCATGTCCTCTTCACCAAGTATGGCAAGCCGCTGGCCTTTGAGATATGGAAGGAGTTCGGCCGCGGCCACAAGACCGCTGCAGAATGCATCCGCATCGCATGCAGCACTGTCGAGGGTGCTAATCCAGCCGACGCCCTCGCGATGTTCCAGGCGGAGCCATTGCGTTCAGGATTCATCGAGTTCGCCAAGTTCTGCGACGAGAGCGGGCTTCAGCTTAAGATCGTGAGCGACGGATTCAATGGCTATATTCGCCCGATCCTTGAGCAGAATAATCTAAGCATACCTTACTTCGCGAATGACATCGAAGTCGCAGAGAATGGCACTCTCTCCGTAAACTTTCAGCACTCTCGCGAGTCTTGCCGTCAGTGCGGTAGCTGCAAGTGTGCGCATCTTCTAGCTCATGCGGCGGATGAGGATACGATCGTCTATATTGGAGATGGTTATTCGGATATGTGCCCAGTGCAGATGTCGGATATCGTCTTTGCAAGAGACCAACTGCTCAAACACTGTGAAGCGAAGAGCATTCAGCATCACCCGTTCCATGATTTCTACGAGGTACAAGCGATGCTGGATAAATATCACAAAACTCGGCCGAAGTATCAGCGCACGATGGCGCAACGCCGACGCAAAGAACTAGTCACGATCGAATGATCATCAAGCCTCAGATCTTTCAGCAGTTTCCAGAAGTCATTGCAGCGCAGAGCACACGCATGGGCGGCGTGTCACCATTGCCGTATGGATTGAACATGAGCTCGCATGTTGGCGACGAGCCTGCAAATGTTGCTGAGAATCGCAAGAGATTCTACGAAGCTGTTGGTGTAGATGATAGCATACGATTCGTCTATCAGAATCAGATCCATTCTGCGAACATTAATGTGGTTCACGGCGATGAGAATGTCGTCCCTGAATCCGACGCATTGATCACCGCCGAGCCAAATGTGCTCCTCGCCGTGAGTGTAGCAGATTGCACCCCGGTGCTGATCTATGACAAGCAAACGCATCTGATCGCTGCTGTTCATGCCGGTTGGCGAGGCACAGAGCAGATGATCACGATCAACACTGTCCGCAGGATGATGGAGATGGGATCCTCACCATCCGATCTCTATTGCTTTATCGGTGCGAGTGCCTCTCGTGCTAAGTATGAGGTAGGTTTCGATGTTGCCACGCTCTTCGAGAAGAAGCATCTGAGCGAGTTAGGAGAGGGCAAGTTCTTGCTAGATGTGAAGATGGCCAACGAGGACCAATTGCTTTACGCGGGTGTCCCGAAAGATCAGATCGAGGTTTGTGAGCGATGCACGATCTCGGATGAGGATCTCCACAGCTACCGCCGCGACGGAAAGCAGAGCGGGAGGATGCTGGCGATCATCGGTTTAAAAGCATAGAGACGCGCTACAGCGCGTCTCTGGGATCTCTCGGAATGAACCGAGTTCTTATCTTGACTAAAGCTTTCATGAGACGCGCTGTAGCGCGTCTCTACGATTACTCCACTGTCACCGACTTTGCCAAATTGCGTGGCTGATCGACATTGCAACCGCGGGCGGTCGCGATGTAATAGGCAAGCATCTGCAGTGGAATCACCGAGAGCAGAGGTGTCAGCATTGGCAGCGTTTGCGGAATGTATATCACGTTTTCAGCGAGATGCTGAATCTTCTCATCGCCTTCGGTTGCAATAGCGATGATCCGTCCACCGCGTGCTTTCACTTCTTCGATGTTAGAAGTTACCTTCTCGTACACATCGTCATGCGGCGCGATGACAACAACCGGCATGTTCTCATCGATGAGCGCGATCGGGCCATGCTTCATTTCTGCAGCAGGGTAGCCTTCTGCATGGATGTATGAGATTTCCTTGAGCTTCAGCGCGCCTTCGAGGGCCACAGGATAATTATACCCGCGACCAAGATAAAGAAAATGATCGGCATCTTTGTATGTGTCGGCGATCTTACGGATCGTCTCTTCTGATTCCTGAATAATACGCTGTACCTGTGCCGGAATCGCCTGCATCGCTTTGATCAACTCGCGGCCATCCAGCACACTCAATGTACGCATGCGGCCAAGCATGATCGTCATCAGCGCCAGCACAGTGACCTGCGATGTGAATGCCTTCGTCGACGCTACACCAATCTCGGGACCTGCGTGTGCGTATACACCGCCGTTCGATTCGCGAGCGATCGTCGAGCCTACAACGTTCACAATACCCAGTCCCAGTGCGCCTTTCTGCATGCCTTCGCGCATAGCAGCGAGCGTATCGGCTGTCTCACCAGATTGCGAGATGACGAACATCACATCATCTTCCGTAACGATCGGATTGCGGTAGCGGAATTCGCTAGCGTACTCCACATCGACAGGCACGCGAGCATATTGCTCGAGCATGTATTTGCCAATGAGCCCCGCATGGAAGCTCGTGCCGCAAGCGGAGATGATGATACGCTTGGCGCGGCGAAGATCGCGCAGATGATTTTGCAAGCCACCAAGGATCACGTTGCCTTCATCTTCCAGCAAGCGACCGCGCATTGCATCGGTGATCGTGTTCGGCTGCTCGTGGATCTCCTTGAGCATGAAGTGCTCGTAGCCGCCCTTTTCGATCTCGTCGAGCTCGATCGTGATCTCTTCAACTTTCTTGTTGACGACTACGTCCTCGATCGTGCGGGTCTTGATGCCATCCTGATTCAGCGTTGCGATCTCGCCATCGGAAAGATAGATGATCTTGCGCGTGTGCGCTACGATAGCTGTTGCGTCGGATGCAACGAAAAACTCGTTGTCGTCGCCAATACCGATAGCAAGAGGGGAGCCCTTACGCGCACAGACGATCTCATTCGGAGAATCCTTCGCGATGACCGCGATGCCATATGCGCCAACAACCTCGTTCAGCGCAAGGCGGACAGCTTCGGTCAGCGATATACCTTCGGTATAGAACTCGCCGATCAAGTGCGCGAGCACTTCGGTATCGGTTTGGCTCTTGAACTCATGGCCGCGAGCTACGAGGCGAGCTTTAATGACGTTGTAATTCTCGATGATGCCGTTATGGATGATCGCGATCCGTTCATCCTGGTCCATGTGCGGATGGCTGTTCACGTCGCTAGGCGCACCGTGCGTCGCCCAGCGGGTATGGCCGATGCCAAGATTGCTATGGACCGGCATGCGCTGGGTCAGCTCCTCAAGATTCGTGACCTTGCCCTTACACTTGGTAATGATCAGCGAGCGGCCTTCGACTAGCGAGGAGCCATTGCCATTTGTGGATACACCTGAAGGTAGTGACTCGAGCAGTGCCAGTCCGGCGGAGTCATAGCCGCGGTATTCCAGACGCTTGAGTCCGGCAAGGAGGATAGGGGTAGCGTCACGATGGCCAAGATAGCCGACAATTCCACACATAGCGCGTTGTTAAGATTAGAGTGCCCGAGATCAAGCCCGAGTGATGTTACGCCTCGGTCAGGCATTGTTTCAAAGGGAAGTCTTTCTGTACTGGCTCAGATAATCCAATACCGTACCCTTCTCTGCGGATAGATGCTGCATGAGTAGAATGAACACGCGGACTTATTAGTTTTCACGTCGCGAGCCATATCACCCACACCCACGAGCGAAGAGACTTAGTGAGAGTAGCCCTATTAGTTGAATATGACGGTACTGACTTCTGCGGCTGGCAGGTTCAGCCCGAGGTAAGGACGGTGCAAGGCGTCATTCAGGAGTCATTAAACCGGATCACCCATGAGCCAATCCATATCCTGGGAGCAGGCAGGACCGATACCGGTGTGCATGCTTCCGGAATGGTGGCTCATCTGGATCTGCCAGATGGTACCGATCTTCGACGTGTCATGCTTGGGGTCAACGGTACCAGTGGCTACGATGTGGTCATTAAGGATATCCGGCAGGTGCCTGACGATTTCAATGCTCGGTTTGCGGCTAGCTCTCGTACGTACGAGTACACCGCAGTGGAGGGGTTCTCGGCGCTCTACCGCAGGCATTCCTGGCAATTATGGAAGCATCCTGACATTGAGTTAATGCAGGCATGCGCTGCGATGCTCTTTGGTGAACATGACTTCACCTCGTTCAGCCGTACGACCGAGGATGTGTCGCATTTTCGCTGTACGATCGATCTTGCCGAATGGAAGAGTCATGGCACTCGCTTTGCGTTCAGTGTCAGGGCGAACAGGTTTGTGCGCGGCATGGTACGCGCATTAACGGGGGCAATGGTGCAGGTGGGGCTTGGAGCAGTTGAGCTAGAGACGTTTGCGAGATTGCTCAACGAGCCGCAAGAACTCGATCGGGCCAAATGGATGGCTCCGGCCAGAGGACTCGTGCTCACGCATGTGGGATATCCGGAGAGATTGAGACTTTGGGAAGAGGACGAGAAGATCGATCTTGTCAAGAAGATCGGTTGGACAAGTTTAGGTGGACGACTCTAATATATCTGAGACTTTAGGAGGCAAAAAATATGATGAGAACATTTACTACTTATTGGGCAAAGCAGCGAGTGACCGCTTATGGTCTCTTCGCAGTGCTTGCCTTCAATTCACTAATTTATGTTGGTTGCTCGAACTTCAATCTGTTCAGCAAGCAGGATGACATCGCTCTCGGCCAACAGGTAGCTGCCGAGATCGCGGCGAACCCGCAGGAATATCCTGTGCTGAACAATCCTTCAGCCACAGCATACGTGCAGGGGATCGTCAACCAGATCCTGCAATCGCCGGGCATCAAGAATCGCAACTTCAATTACAAGGTCACGCTGATCAACGATGACAAGACGATCAATGCATTCAGCATCCCAGGAGGACCGATGTACGTCTATACAGGCTTGATGAAGTTCGTCGATAATGAGGCAACACTTGCTGGCATCATGGGTCACGAGATCACGCACGCTGATGAGCGCCATGCAACTGAGCGTATGACGACTGTTTATGGAATGCAGATCGTAGCTTCGATCGCTCTGGGTCAGGCACCTGGCGTTGTGAGTGAGATCGCTGCAGGTCTCGCAGGAAATCTCGCCGTGCTGAAGTTCAGCCGTGATGATGAGCGCGAAGGCGATTCTCGTTCGTTCGAGCTGTTGAACACGATCCCTGGCAAGCCGTACTATCCGGCAGCGATCAGGTACTTCATGATCAAGACGCTGAACGCTCAGAAGAGCCGTCCAAGCGATTTTGAGAATTTGCTCGCAACACATCCGCCGAGCCAGGAGCGCCTCGACAACGTAGACGCGATGGCCAAGGCCGCAGGACTTGCACCTCCTACAGAGGCGAACCTCAAGACCTCGCAGTTCGCTCAGGTGACGAATAGTCTTGGCAGCAAGAGCGTGACTGGCGGATCGACCACGAGTGGCACAACGAACACTGGTTCGACGGGCGGTAGCACTGGCACTGGTACCGGCAAGACGGGCACCGGCGGCGGCGTCAAGCGCTGAGTAAACGAGAACTTCGAATGCAAAAGCCGGCTATTTGTCGGCTTTTTGCATATCTGGTGCTGATTATCGCGGTTCCTCACGGCAGGATTGTAACTTCCGACCCCAATATACTGTCAATATAGTAGAAGCTTCTCCTTGTTGGTGTGGACTCTATTGTTGTTGATGAGGATAAAAGTCTGGTCCCTTTTTGTAGTCCTAGTCTTGACGTGCTTGCCGCAAATGGTGAGTGCTCAGCTTATTGCCACGCCCGATCCGCTCGATTTTGGCGACGTCATTTTGACCGAGATCAAGGACGACCAGATCGTGCTTCAGAACTCTGGTGCATCTGACATCTTCGTCACCAACTTCACGCTCACGACCCCCGGTAATGGTCGAGCAAGTGAGTTCGAGATACTAACGCCTTCGATCCGCACATTCCTTATCACAGCTGGTGCGACACGCACGATCACATTCCGGTTCGCTCCCGACTTTGAAGGACTCCGAACGATCACACTCTTTGTCGAGACCGATCAAGGCAATTTTTCATTCGGTATAAAGGGCAATGGACTTGTGACGCATCCGGAGCTCACCCTCAGCGTCAATAACATCAACTTCGGTAAGGTATCGATCTCAGGCAGGAAAGAGGTGCTCGTCGATGTTGCCAATGTTGGTGAAGATGATGCAAAGGTCTCGGATGTGAACGTCGCTAACTTTTCCGGTATCGAGCATTTTAAGGTAGAGACGGCCGATCCTGCGAAGCCATTCCCTGTGATCCTCAAGCAAGGGGAGTTGATGCAACTGAGAGTCATATTCGAAGGAGCAGCGCCGCTCGGGTTCAAGGCGGGTAACATTACGCTCGTCGGATCGGTCGGTGGCCAGACCGTCATCGACGTGTCGGGCGAGGTTGTCGGTGCCGATCTCTTGATCAACCCCGATCCGATCGACTTTGGCGATGTCGAGCTGGGCGTGCCGGTTACCAGGATCGTGACGATCACCGCGCTCAGTGAGGAGCCGATCGAGATTGATTACATTAACGAGCTCTTTGCACCATTTACTTTTGTGACGCCGCCACCAGTCCCACTAACGCTGCAGCCTGGTGTGCCATACCAGCTCGAGATCAGACTTAATGCAGCTGCGCCAGGTCCGATCACATCACAGATCCAATTCGTCTCTGAAGATTTTACAGGCAGCAATTTTAAGGGTGTAAATATTGCTGCGAATGGCCTAACGCCGATGAGTGTGGCGAGCTCGGAAGACTTTTCTTTTTATTGCGGTGCAAAGAAGATCATCAAGCGAACAGCGGTGATCGAGAACAAAGGGATCAATCCGATCACCATCCAGAGCATTTCAGCGCCGTTTGGCGTGACAGTTCAGACGGGTACCCCGCTGGAGGTTGCGCCAGCTACGACGACTGCGATCACTTACGACTTTGACCCCATTGCGAGCGGCATCGAACGAGATCTCGTCATTGAGTACCTCAACGGTGCCTCGGTACTGGTAAGGGATACAGTGCATGTGACACCGATCAGAGCAAACATCGACTTCCCACAACAAGTAGTGACCAACGGACTCGACGTGAATGCTGTGACGGTGGGCTCGACATTTGATTTCACCGACTTCGAGATTCTCGACATGGACTTCGCGATCACGTTCGCTGATGCGGACATGTTCTCACTAGTCCAAGACAGCGTGAGGCTCGATCCTACACTTCTGCCGAATGCTTCTCACACATTGATCGATAATGGTGCAGGCTCTTACACACTGCAGATCCGGTCAACATCTCCGATAGAATTTGCTCCAGCGATCGCGCTCGATCAGCAGCATTTGTTCAGCTATTCTCCAAGCGTGTATACCGCGCGGGAGACTTCATCGCTCGCGAAAGTAGAGCTTGTCAACACCGATCTTTGCGCCGATCTCGGCATGGATTCGATCACGCTGTTCTCAACTGAATTCTGCGGCGACGATTTCATTCGTGGGAATCTCAGCGATGTACCAATCCGCGAGCTATTCTTATCTCCAAATCCTGTAGTTACTGGAGATATGAGTATTGAATTCACGGCTTCTCGGCCAGATCGCATCGAGATCCGTATCATGGATATGAACGGCCGAGAACTCGATCGGATAGAAATGCCGACGACGGCAGGGCACAACCGCATCCAGATCCCCACGGCTCAGATGCCGGAGGGCGCTTATGTTGCCTTGCTCAGCTCGAAGACGGTGGCGTTCAGACGTGAGCTTAAGTTTGTGATTCAGCGATAGCCTCTCCCAAACTGTCTCTCAGTTCTCGCGGTATTTTTGCATATGCCCGAGATACTCGAGACCCGCCGATCCATCCGAACAGAGAAGCTTCAGCAGCGTGAATCGCTCGATGAGGCCGTGCGCAATGATGCAGCAGCCACGATCACATCGCGCTTGCTCGCACTAATTGAAGAAAAAAGGTGGAAGACCGTCCACTGCTACCTCGCATTTCGCAGTGAGGTAACGACCGGTGCGCTGATCGAGGAACTTCTCGCTAAAGGTGTCAAGGTCATTGTGCCTTGGGTCGAGGCGGATGGCGAGCTATCGCATCATCAGCTTCTAGGACTCGATGGGCTCAGCGAAGGCCCGTACGGTTTGCCGCATCCTGCCAGGAATGAGTTTCTCCCGCTCGACACAATCGACGCAGTGCTCCTGCCGCTTTCGGCATTCGATCGCTCAGGCAATCGACTCGGCTACGGGAAAGGATTCTACGACCGATTTCTGCAAAAACTCCCTGCGAAGACTGGCCGCATTGGATTGGCTTTTGCGATGCAAGAGACTAGCCACATCCCCGCAATGGACCATGACCAGAAGCTTCACATGATCGTGACTGAAAGTGAGATTATCACCGCACTAGACAGAGCTTAAATGCAGATACTGTTTCGTCCGCACGAGGGAAGGATGGTTGGGGGAGTTGCTCTCGCACTGAGTGAGCGCTTTGGGCTTCCGCAGACTTTGACACGTATCGCGCTCGGGGCGGTCGTCATCTCATCTCCATATGGCCCTCTATTCTATATGCTGCTCTGGCTATCGATGCCGGGGGAGCGGCGGGTGCTGCCGCAGTTGGAGGCGTCGGCCTTGTTCGCGCGCGATGCGGCAGGCTTCGACACGATGACGCGACAACTCCTCGATCGGTTCAAGTCCATAGATGGTGTCAAGGTGGCAAGCGTACTGCTTGCATTCGTGATGCTGTTCTTTGCGGTGATGCTGCAGCTCAGTCACATCCACGAAGCGGCATTCCATGCAGAGCATCCGTTGCTCTCGTGGATGCTGACAACCATCGACACGATGGGGGGTGTGACCGCCTATCTCGCGCTCGGATTGCTCTTTGCCCTTACCGATGTCGAGCGCAAGTCACTCGTCTCCTTGTGGCAACAGCCGCGACCGAGGCTAGAGCTTGATGCAACGTCAGGCCGAGTGGTCTTTGGCTTGATGAGTGGGCTATCTCGCGTGACAAACATGGATCCCCTGATCCTCCGCGTGATGGCAATGCTCGTCAGCATGCTCACATTCGGCGTTGGCGCAGTGCTTTATGTTGTGGTTGTGATACTGCTTGACCGCCGATCGAAGGAGATCCATCCAGCGCACGTGCATGAACTCAATGCGAGTGCGCCGAAATTCTCGCGAAAGCTATTGCAAGGGATAGGAGTGATCTTCTTCCTACTTGCCGTGACGAAGTTCGCGAACGCGTACCGATTGTTCTTCTTCAATGAGCCATACGTGCATGGTGTTCTACATGGGATCCTTGGCGTCATGATCTTCGCATGGGCATTCCGGCGGTGGGATCACGTAAGCGCTGCGCGGCTATGGATGCTGCTCTCGCCGGCAGTGATCTTCTGGGCGATCTATGAGCTCACAACGGCGCTCTTCTATGTGCAGCTACCATTCGTTTCACGATTCCAGGTCGGTTATCTCATCGCGGGTACCGTCTTCATTTATTACTCGCTCGTTGCCTTGAGGGGCAGGCCGATACTCTATGGGATCTCGATCGGTATCTTCTTCTACATGCTAGTGATGCTGATCCAGTTCAATATCATCCCATCGAACCTCTTGCTGCTCTTCGTGCAATTCTTCGAATTCTTCTACCCGATCATCTTTGCGGGGGCGGGGCTTTGGGTTGTGATGGAGAAGTGATCAATGCGCATCATACCACGTCTTGCCCACACCGCTCTCGACGGTGATCGGCACCGACATCGGCATGGCGTTCTGCATCAGGTTTGTGACGATGCTCGTCAGATCATCAAGCTCTTCCGGCACCACGTCGAAGACCAATTCATCATGCACTTGCATGATCATGAGTGACTTCATCTTGCGCTTCTCGAACTCACGCTGGATCGAGATCATCGCGATCTTCAGCATGTCTGCAGCCGTGCCCTGGATCGGCATGTTGATGGCCGCGCGTTCATCGGCGCCACGCACCGCTGAGTTACTTGCGTTGATGTTCTTCATGTAGCGTCGACGTCCACACAGCGTCTCGACGTATCCATTCGCACGTGCGAAGGTGAGCGTATCATCGATATACTTGCGGATCGTTGGGAAGGCCTGGAAGTAGCGTGTGATGATCTCGGTCGCCTCGCGCGTCGTGATACCTAATCGTCGAGCGAGCCCAAACGCCGCGATACCATACATGATACCGTAATTCACCTCTTTAGCCTTGCGGCGCATCTCGCGATCGACCTGATCAAGCGGCACACCATAGACACCTGCAGCAGTGCGCGTATGAATGTCCTCGTTGTTCATAAACGACTCCGTCAACGCAATATCATTTGTGACATGCGCCATGATACGAAGCTCGATCTGCGAGTAATCTGCTGAGAAGATCTGCCCGTCCGGGAAACGCGAGACGAATGCCTTGCGGATCTCGCGGCCCATCTGCGTCCGGATTGGGATGTTCTGCAGATTCGGATCGGTGCTCGATAAACGTCCCGTTGCAACAACAGCCTGATTATAGCTCGTGTGTATCAGTCCCGTCTTCGGATTAACGAGATGGGGAAGTGCGTCGATGTAAGTCCCGCGCAACTTCTGGTATTGACGATAGTTCAGCAAGTGCTCAGCGATCGGATGTTCGCTAGCAAGATCTTCGAGGACACTTGCATCCGTCGAATAACCCGTCTTCGTCTTCTTACCAGCCTTGAGACCAAGCCGACCAAAGAGAATCTCCTGCAATTGCTTCGGCGAATCGGGATTGAACGGTCCACCGGCAAGCTCGTGCAATGTAGCTAGCGTCTCGACGGTCGCCTTCTCCATTACCTTGCTTGCTTCGGCGAGCATGACGGTGTCGATCTTCACGCCGTTGAATTCCACCTTCGTCAGCACGTCGACCATCGGGAAATCGATCTCATCGCACAGCGCGCGAAGCTGTAGCTTGTCCAGCTCTTTCTCGATAGAGTGCTTGAGCTGCAGCGTAATGTCGGCATCTTCAGCGCCATACTCAGCGAGCTTGTCCGTCGCTGCAAGGCCCATCGTTTCACGAGAAGTGTTCGGCTTCAGCGTACCGACTACTTCATTCAATGCGACTGGACGATACTTCAAGTATTCGACCGCCAGCGTGTCCATCGAGTGTGAGCCTTCAGCACGCACCACATAGGCACCAACCATCGTGTCAAACGCCAGTGGCTTCAGCTCGACACCATGGTGACGCAGACACAGCGCATCGTACTTAATGTTCTGGCCGATCTTCGGGATGCTTTCGTTCTCGAGTAAAGGCTTTGTTATACGCAAGACGGATTGCAACTCAAGCCCAGTGTTGAACGCATTCTCTGTTGCTTCGATGGGTTTTGCAGCAAAGAGATCGGTCGCGGCCCCATCGGTCATGGATATACAAACAGGGACATAGAACGCAGTACCTGGCTCCGACGAGAAGGAGATGCCAATGATCTCAGCCTGATTCGCATCGATCGAGGTCGTCTCGAGATCAACGCACAGCTCCTTCGCGGTGCCCAGATCCTTCACCATTTGGGCAAGTTGCTCCTCCGTTCGGACCATCACATACGCGTGCGGTGTATCTTTGATAGTCTTCAGGTCACCGCTTGGCAGGGCGATTTCTTCTGACGGAGCTTGCTCTAACTTGTAATCAAACTTCAGATCCTCTTCGAGATCGTATGGCGATGCCTTTACGGCCAGCGTATCCGTTGCACCGGCAGGAGCGCCGGGATCTGAGTGAGTAGTTGAAGCGATGCCGCGCGATGACTGCACCTTCGCAAGCATCTGCTTGAAGCCGAGATCAAGCAGCATCGTCTCAAGTAGATCGTAATCTGGCTGATGACCATATCGAAGATCTTCGAGCTTCACATTGACTGGGACATTCGTCTCGATCGTTGCAAGCTCCTTCGACAAGAATGCATGTTCTCTATCGTTGACAAGCTTCTCCTTCAGGCCTTTCTTATCGACTTCCTCGATGCGCTCGTACAAGCCTTCGACTGAGCCGAACTTTTGGATAAGCGGGATAGCCGTCTTCTCGCCAATACCGCGAACGCCTGGAATGTTATCTGATGCATCGCCAACGAGCGCAAGATAATCGATGATCTGTATCGGCTCAATGCCGTACTTGATCCGTACAGCTTCTTCGTCGTAGATCTCCATCTCGCGGCCCTCTTTGCCTGGACGAAGCAGCTTCACCTTTGCAGTTACAAGCTGACAGAAATCCTTATCAGGCGTGACGAGCAGCGCCTCGCATGCTTCACGCTCGGCCACCTTCGCGAGTGTACCGATCACATCGTCGGCCTCGAAGCCATTCATCTCGATGACCGGAATCCGGAATGCACGACAGAGATCCTTGATCTTGCCGATCTGCGGAATGAGATCCGGTGGCATCTCCTGACGATTCGCCTTATACTGGTCATAGCGCACGTGGCGAAACGTGGGCGCTGCCGTATCGAAACAGACCGCCGCATAGGTCGGGTCGTGATGCTCAAGCACCTGCTGAAATGCTGACATGAAGCCAAAGACAGCGCTAGTGTTTTCGCCTTTGCTGTTGACCAGCGGACGCGCGATGAACGCGAAATACGCACGATAGGCGAGTGCCATACCGTCGAGCAGCACAACGAGCGGGCAATCGCCCTTCTCATGCTTTGGAAGTCTGAAGATCATATCTGAGCTGGAAGAGCAGGGGAGAGAGTGTTCGCGAGGATAAACTTATATTTGAGGTCGAACCTGCCTGCGTTGAAGCGATCGCAGCATTTGCGGCAGGCATAGAGCAACGCGCGTCTCGTCTTGAAGCGTGTGCGTACATTGCATGAGGGACAGATCACTTCGACCGGATAATTGCTGTTAAGATAATTGACGCGCTTGTGTTCGAGCAGCTTTGTCATCGGCGCCTTCTTTCCCGTTGCACCGATGGACCGAATGAGCAAGTAGAAGTTAGGTGAATGATCGGAGTGCTTCATGTGCCCGATCTCGTGCAAGAGCGTTTCGATGAATTCAGGCTCGCCGAATTCGACGGTCATCCCCATCGAGATCCCGATGTTATTCTTACGCTTGTTGTAGAATCCGCCAGAGGAGCGGGTGCAGAATGTGATCACAGGCGTTGGCAGCAAGCCACCGAAGTGCTTCTGGTTGACATCATCGAACGTGACGTGAGCCAGTGTCATCAATCGCGAGAGCTCGAAGTACCAGTAGAACTCGTTCTCGAAATCCTTCTCGCGAATGAAGTCCTCGGTCGCCCCATGCCTGCGAAGCGCGCGGACATAGAGCCGCAGATGGTGCAATTCGTCTGGCACCACCACAGCCCGCTTGCGGCGTTTCGTCGTTCGGGATTGTTGCTCCACGCTATGCGGCTTTCTTACTCAGGCTTTTTGAGAGGTCAATTCGATCGCCCTTGCAATCTTTTTGTATTGCTAGAGCCTTCTAGTAAAGGTCTTCCATGCAACACAGAACACCCCAATAATGTCATCCTGAGCGACGCGGAAGGCAATGAGTCCGCTGCGACGGACGAATGGAGTGACGCGGAGTCGAAGGATTTCCTTGGCCCTCTCGGACATGCACGGAGATCCTTCGACTCCGCGTGATCCAACGATCTGCGCTGCGCTTGATGGTTGGATCATGCTCCGCTCAGGATGACAGGTAAAAACATTGCTCGATTGAAGTATTTATCTCTTCTCGTTCTCTTCACGTTTTTGGGTACGCAGGCGCAGGCACAATCGGCTGCGACCTATGCGGGCGAATTCATGCAACTTGGCGTCGGCGCTCGCTCCATGGCGCTCGGCGGGGCGGGAGTGGCCATCTCGAATGATGTGACGGCAGGCTACTTCAATCCGGCAGGGCTCACCAGCCTGACCTATCCCGGCGTCGCCGGACAATACGAGACCCGCTTCGACGGCACCGTCCGCTACAACTACGGCGGCTTTGGCGCACCGATGGGATCGGACGCAGCTATCGGACTATCTGTCTTCAACATCTCCATCCCCGGCATCAAGGACACACGCAACGCGTGGATCGACCTGAACCAGAACGGGCAGTTCGATGCCGATGACAGGCTCGACACGTCGAAGGTCAAGACCTTCAGCAATTACGATTGGGGTATCTATTTCTCCTACGCGAAGATGGCAGATAGCCAGTTCAGCTACGGTGCTTCTGCAAAGCTGTTGCTTCGCAAGCTTGAAGAGAATAATTCAGCGGTGGGGTTTGGATTCGATATTGGTGCGCGATACATGCTAACGCCACGGGTTGTGCTTGCTGCAACTGCACAGGATATCACAACAACATTGCTATCTTACACGACCGGCACAAAGGAGCTTGTCACGCCGACGCTCAAGCTTGGTGGCGCGTATCATCTATTCATCACCGAGAATGGATTCCACCAGGTCATCCCGACAATAGATGCCGATCTGAAGTTCGATAGCCGAGGAGATGCGGCATGGGTCGCGGTTGGGCCGATCAGCGCTGACCTGCATCTCGGCGCAGAGTATCGCTTCGGCGAGTCATTCGCGATACGTGGTGGCTACAGCGATCTCAAGGCACTGACCTTCGGCGCTGGCGTGAAGCTACCAAAGCTCAACGTCGATTACGCCTTTATGAGCTTCAACGATCTCGATCAGCTCGGCAACTCTCACCGTATCAGCTTCTCCTTCACCTTCGAGCAAGAGAAGTGGAGGCGGAGGTAGGGTTCGCCATCTTCGCCGGGTTCTCTATCTAGGCTCGATTGACTCCGACCGACAAACTCTTTAAAACAACAACAGGCAGCTATGCTGCCTGTCATCGATGATCGAGAAAGAACTTTAGAGGTTCGTCGCTCGGAAGGTTGGACTGTGAAGCAGAGCCTCAAAAGAGAGGGTACCTTCGGCCGGTTATCCGGAGCCTGACTCATGACCTGCCGTGCGGATCTCGCTATGCAGTTACGATCAGTAGAGTCTTTTTGTATATCGGCATACGTATGAACGTATGCCG
>JBKJTP010000132.1:0-2585 GCA_046590195.1 Kapaibacterium sp. (SeqCode)
CATCCTCGGCAACGCGTATCATCTCTACCTCAGGCCAGGTCATAAACTCGTTGAAGAAGCTGGCGGCATCCACAAGTTCTCGAATTGGAGTGGCTCGGTGCTTACAGATAGCGGCGGCTATCAAGTCTTCTCGCTGAATGAACTTCGCAAAGTGACCGATGAAGGCGTTCACTTCAAATCGCATATCGATGGAAGCAAGCACTTCTTCACACCGGAGTCAGTGATCGATATCGAGCGCTCGCTTGGTCCCGACATCATGATGGTGTTTGACGAATGCCCACCGTCGAATGCAGAGAGAGCAGTTGTCGAAAAGGCAGTTGAGCGCACCATTGCATGGGCAAAGCGCGCTGCGGATCATCTAGCAACAACGAAGCCACTTCACGGCTACGAGCAGCATCTCTTTCTGATCGTGCAGGGCGGTGTGCATCAGGATCTCCGCATCGCATGTGCTGAGCAACTCGTTGCACTTGATACTCCAGGCTATGCCATTGGCGGTCTCGCTGTAGGCGAGCCGAATGAAGTGATGTATCAGGTCACGGACTGGACGACGGATGTTCTCCCAAAAGAAAAGCCACGCTACTTGATGGGTGTGGGCACACCGCTCGATATCGTCGAATCTGTGTATCGTGGTATCGATATGTTCGATTGCGTACTGCCTACGCGCAATGCTCGCAACGGACAGCTCTTCACGAATCAAGGCAAGCTGAATATCACGAACTCTCGCTATAAGCGCGATTTCTCGCTGATCGACAAGGAGACCGATTCATACGCGTCACAGAATTTCACGAAGGCCTATCTCAGTCATCTCTTCAACACGAACGAGATCCTGGGACTCCGTCTGGCGACCGAGCACAACATCGCCTTTTACCAGCAGTTGATGCGGACCATTCGGCTGCACATCCTCCAGGGCACATTCGCCGAATGGCGGATGGAGTGGATCGCGCGATATAAAGCGGGAATCCCGGGCTAACCCGCTCCGGAACCGCCGAATGTTTCAATACTGCCCGCTGTTTTCGTGCCCGCAATAGAGCCCTATCTCTGGGCCTGATATTCTTACGTAAGACATCCCTTTTCTCATGCAGCTTTCCTGGATACTTTTAATGACTCCGCCTTCCGATGGTTCTGGCGGCGGCGGTGGTATGATGCAGACGCTCATCATGTTCGGCACGATGGCGTTCATCTTCTACTTCATGATCTACCGTCCGCAAAAGAAGCGCACAAAGGAGCGCGCAGCGCTGCTTAGCCAGATGGATAAGGGCGACAAGGTCGTCACCTCAGGCGGGATGCACGGCACGATCGCAGCGATTGAAGACACCACGGTGCTCGTCCAAGTTGCCGAAGGCATGAAGATCCGCTTCGAAAAGTCTGCCGTCTCGACGATCGTCGACAAGAAGTAGCTGGGGAAGGGTATAGGGTATAGGGTGTAGGGTCTAGCAACACAATGCAACTTTCACCGTACAACAATTTTAATCCCTTCTATACCCTACACCCTAAACCCTATACCCTCCCGAACTCCATGCTCGATAAGATCGAAGATGCAATAGCCGATATCGCAAAGGGTCGCGCAGTGATCGTTGTTGATGACGAAGAACGCGAGAACGAAGGCGATTTTATTGCAGCTGCCGAAGCGATGACACCTGAGCTCGTGAACTTCATGGTCACGCATGGGCGAGGCATGCTCTGCGCGCCGATCACAGAGGCACGCGCGCAGGAGCTCGAGCTCGACATGATGGTCGGCACCAACACATCGCTGCATGGCACGCCATTCACCGTCACTATAGATTATCTCCACGGCACAACCACCGGCATCTCCGCATCCGATCGCAGCAAAACGCTCATCGCGCTTGCGGAAGCCAAGACGAAGCCATCTGATTTCGCCCGTCCCGGACACATCTTCCCATTACGTGCAGTAGACGAAGGCGTCTTGCGCAGAGCTGGACACACAGAAGCAGCGGTCGATCTTGCACGACTCGCCGGGCTCAGGCCAATGGGCGCGCTCTGCGAGATCATGAATGCAGATGGCACAATGGCGCGCTTGCCAGAGCTTCGCAAGCTCGCTGAAGAATTCGATATGCGCATCATCTCCGTGCAGGACCTGATCAAGTATCGCATGTCGCGCGAGCGCATCATGGAGCGTGTGGTTGAAGTAACCTTGCCGACTGATTACGGCGACTTCCAGCTGCATCTCTACTCGAACAAAGTTGACAACAAAGAGCACATCGCACTCGTCAAGGGCGACATCACCGATGGCTCGCCAGTATTGGTGCGCGTGCATTCAGAATGCTTTACGGGAGACACGCTTGGCTCATTGCGTTGTGATTGTCAGGACCAACTGCATGCTGCCATGATGATGGTCGAGCAGGAGGGACGCGGCGTCGTGCTTTACATGCGTCAAGAAGGCCGCGGCATCGGGCTTTCCAACAAGCTCAAAGCGTACAAGCTGCAGGAAGAGGGCAAGGATACCGTCGAAGCGAACGAGGCGCTCGGATTCAAAGCCGATCTCCGCGACTACGGTTTAGGCGCGCAGATCCTGCACGATCTCGGCATCCGCAAAATGCGCTTGATGACAAACAATCCGCGCAAGG
>JBKJTP010000260.1:0-11117 GCA_046590195.1 Kapaibacterium sp. (SeqCode)
CGTTCGGGAACGGCATGCTCTTCGCGAGGCGGGTGAACGAGATCGAGATCTTGTCATTCGGCTGGATGTCATCAGGTGTACCCTGATCGCGCTGCGGTGTCTCGTCGCCGATCTCAGCAAGGTTCGAGATACCAGGAGCATTGAGAATGATCTCAGCACCTGCAACACGAATGCGATGTACGGTTGCGAGCGTCTGTCCATTGACCTTCTGCTCTGGCTTATTCGGGAAATAGAAGCTACCCGTCGATGTGCCGCGTGCGTTCTCGATCTTCAGTGCGTCCGATGGTATTGAACCTTCGCCGTAGGTGAAGTGCCATGCATCGACAGCGAAGCGCCCCGCGATCGGTACGAGCATCGTATCCGGATCGTTGTACGCTGGGAATGTCAATGGTGGCTGTTCTGTGACCGCACTGTAGAACACGGGATTGTTGACCTTCTCAACATCATTCGTGCGGCCGTCGCGGATCAGCTTGAGCGGTGCATCGCAATGCTCGCGGCTGGTGATCGTGATCGGGAGTACGCGTGGACGGAAGACGTTGCCTGCGTCATCACGGATCTCCTTGACAGTGATATCACTCTTCGTCGCGGTGTCAAACTCAACTTCGCTGAAGTCTACGTAATCACCAAACGTGATGTCGTAGGTATTCTCACCGAGTGAACCCATGAAGGTCGGGCGCGTCAGCGATGCATCGAGATTCTCGAGGCTTGCTGGACGCTGTGCACCCTTCGTGAGTGTACGAGTTGAGAGACGCAAGATATCCTTGTCAAAGCCCTCGCTCGTCACGCTCGATACCTTGTACGGTGCGATGAGCTTGTTCATGGTGTAATCGACGACGAGCTTGAAGGTCTGATCGATCGTCTGATTCGGCGCGAACGTCTGTTGATCAGATGTAAATCGCTTCCTCCATGTCGAGTCAGCTTCGGAGCCCGGGACGTAGGCCAGCAATCCGGTATACTCACCGAATGGGTTGACAGCACCTGATGCGCCTGGGTTGTTGAGCTCATCGTAAGTCAGCGCTCTTCCCTGCTTTTCATCCGTGATATCGAAATAATACCAGAGGAATCCGAGATTCGGGAATGCCTGGAAGTTGACTTCCGACCAACGAGGCTGCACCTTGACGCTGATCTTGTCATTCGTGTAAAGCGTCTGGAATCGGCCCCGATCGACAACCTCTAAATGGATGCTATCGAGCCCGCCATTCGCGAGACAGCTCTGAGTCAGATCGATGGCTAGCGTTAGCGGCGCATTGATGAACGGTGGTTTTGTTGGAAGCGCCGATACAAAGTTGATGTCTCGCACGATCGCGGTCGTTAGCGGACCGATGTTGTTAACGCTATCATACTCATCGAATGCAACGAGGTAATAGTAATAGCGAACACCATTTATCAAGCCTTCGCTACCGGTGATCGTACCATCCTTGTTGTCGTCACCGACATCGAGGAATGAGTGTGGGATATCGTTCGGGATGTTGCTCGTGCGGCGGTAGCGGAATCCGTTGATGCCACCGTTTTGTGCAAAGACTGTATCGGTCTTAAAATCATAAAGCGTCCAGCGTCCGAGGCGAACAGTTGGATTGACGCCCTGCGGCTGGATCGTCGAATCGAGATCGCTACGCGTCGAGCGCCACAGCTCGTAACCAAGGAATGGAAGTCCCTCTGCCTGATCGTCGACCGAAGTCTCTGACACGTTATCCCACGTTACGAGAACCGCCTTGTCAAGACCCTGCGCCTTGAGGCCCGGAAGCTTTGGTGGCTCCGGTGCATCGAAGTGATTGATCGTCGAGATGAAACTGGTGTCAGGTGGCACGACGGTCGTATCGATCAAGGTACGGATCGAAGTGCGAGCGAACACATTATGCGCCTGCACCATGAGCTTGATCAAGCTATCAAGGTTTGGCTTATCTTGCGATGTGCTTGTACGTGCGATACCGATACCAACCACAGTCTCAGCCGACTTACCTGGCTTGAGTGTGAAAGGTCCTGTCGAGAAGAGCAAGCGTACGTCACCTGGACCTGGATCGTTATCACGAGCGCCAGAGGAAACGAAGTCGTAACGAAGATCCTGGGTTGGAGGATCGTTAGCGATCGTCCACTTCTTCATCGTTGTCAGGCCGAGCTGAGGACGCGGAAGTCCCTTACTATCAGGAATCGAATTATCTTGAACCTCACCATTCTCGCCGACGGCAGGGCTCTCGAGGAATGCAAATCCGATCATACCATAGCTCTGTCCCTTCTCCTTGTCGGAGTATTGATAAGCCATGTTCAGATTCTCGAGCTTACCGCCAAAGCGTGCACCGCCCGGATCGGCCTCGTTGAGCGCCTGCTGTGCCCATCCTGCATGCTCTTCCGTCATGGTCTCTGACGAGACATATGCATTGCGATCGTTCTGTG
The DNA here is from genome assembly GCA_046590195.1 of Kapaibacterium sp. (SeqCode). Taxonomy (GTDB): domain Bacteria; phylum Bacteroidota; class Ignavibacteria; order Palsa-1295; family Palsa-1295; genus JBKJTP01. Next base: position 2,392 of record JBKJTP010000260.1, read on the forward strand.
CAGGTGTCGGGCCTTCAGCTCCGAGATCTGGATCGAACGCCGGTGCAATGTAACAATCCAGTAGATCTTCATTGCCAGCATTGGTGATGCGGTGACGAAGGAAGATCATGTCTCGATAACGGCCAAAGCTCCAAGAGTAGATGACCTCCTGAATGTTCAGGAAGAATGGATATCCACGGCTAGGCTTGAACTCTGGGTTCTGTTCGGTATTATAATCAGAGTAGATATTGACGATATCTTCCTGAGAAAGGATAGCTGGCTTTGCCGTTCTGTCATCCTTGGAAAGATCGTTAATGTTTCTCTTAGTGACATCCGAGATGTAATCGCCGAAGTAGTAATTCTGGCGGATCGTGCGGATCTGATCTCCGGAATCTAGGATCGGAGCTTCCCAGATCGGCCAATTGTAAGCTGGTGGCGGGACTGCTGCATCCGCGCCGCCGATATACTTTCCGGTCGTCTTATCGTAACGAGGGCTTACGTAGCTGATGTACTTGGAATCAGGTGTTGACCCATCATTCACCTCTTTGCCGTCCGGGAAGTATTCACCTTCGGTGAACCAACCAGCGCCGGAGTTCGGGTTGTAACCGATCTCAGCGAGCTTTTGGCGACGGCCACTAATGACCTTCTTTGTAGCGAACCACACGCCCGAGCCGAAGATGTATACATCGTTCGACGAGCGAGGCCAGAACAAACCGGCACCGGATTCACCATTAAAGAGTACACCACGGTTCGTAAAGAAGAACCGCATGTTGCTATACGTATTCTGTTGGCGCAGGAAGCGCTGAGGTGCGAGCTGCTGCCCCTTCCCTCCTTTAGGCACGGGCCGCGCCTCAAGACTCGAGATGTTCGAGCCTAGGACCAGCGCCAGTACTGTGAGGATGAAGGCTGCACGCAGGCGGCCACGAGTAGTTTGAACGGTCATACTGTAAGTTATCTCAGAAATCCGTTGATTGCTGCCTCTGTGCTTTTGGCGACAGGCGGACAGCGATAACACTTTTTTGTAGTCGAGGCTCTGTCAGATGGTCGACAGAGCGGAGTGTCAGGTGCCGCATTCGTCAAGAGAAACTGCGGCACATCACACTTCACATTAGAATCTGAACGATACATTGAAGAACACGCGGCGTGGAGCCTGGTACGATGTGCGGCGGCTCAGACGGTCAGAACGCAATCGGTCGTAGGCAAGCTGCTGCTCGCGAGCATCGACCTTGTTATCGCGGTTGTTATCCCAGCGTGCATTGTAGAGCGGACGACCAAGCTGATCGTATTGATTCGTGTTTGTTGGATTAAGCTCATAATCTTGAGGTGCAACATAACGTCCGTCACCGCCATCGTCATCGCCCTGTCCAGTAGCTGTATACACGTAGATAGGCTCAGTGCGGTTGAAGAGGTTGGTTACTTCGAGTTCGAGATCGAGGAACATGTCGCTCATCGACTCACCGAAAAGATCTGCAAATGGGATCGAGCGACTCAAGGTCGCATCCGACTGAATATAATCAGGATGACGATCAGCATTGAACTCTCCGACCTGGCGTCCGCGGGTATCAGTTCTCGTATAAGGTATGCCAGACTCGTAGACAGATGTCACGTTTGCCGAGAAGTTCTGAAGCAGATCCACTCCGAAGATCATTGGACCTTCCCCCGGCTTGAAGCCTGTGTTGAGGATCAACTGGAGCACGTGAGGCTTGTCCGATACTGTTGCGAATGGTGTCAGAGGAAGCGCAGCTACTTCACCAGTTGGATCGTTGCTGATGAGACGAGAGTAATTCTCGAGTGCCGACGACGAGGTTGCACGTGATGAGGCATACGTGTAGTTCACACGAGCGCCCCAGTTATCTGACATGCGCTTCTCGGCAGTGAACTGCAAAGCGCGATAGTTACCATACTGGTCATCCGAGTAGACCGTATAACCGACAGGCAGGAACTCCGAAGAGATCTGCTGCAGACCAGCTTGGTTGCGGAAGTCCTTATAGACACCACGCACTTCGAATGCAAACACGTCAGTCAGCTGCGTATTGAATCCGACCACGATCTCCTTCGCACGCTCGGCCTAAAGACCGCCGTTACCGATGATCTGATTGCCGCGCGTCAGCACCTTGCTCAGATCGCCGCCGAGATTCGTCAGCACATCGTTAAGCAATGGTGACTTGAAGTACCAATTGTAGTTGAAGTTGAATGTTGTCTGCTCAGTTACAGCATACGTGATACCCAAGCGTGGGCTCAACTGTGTCTGTGTTGGAGAATCTTGTAAGCCTGATGCAAGTGGATTTTCAAGATCGACGATCTCACGAGCACCTGGGTTAAAAATGTCGAAGCGCAAACTTGGATTGAACGTGATGTCCGAATACTCCATCTTGTCCGTCACATAGACACCGCCCATGAATGGAGACACTGCGAAGCTATCCTTGAACGGATTCGCATCCCATGGGAGATCGTTGCTATTGCGCGTGATCTCGAACAAACGGCTATCGAAGCCAAAAGTCAGGAAGTGTGCACCTAACTGCTGGCGGTAGTTGCCATCGAACTGGATCTGGTCGCGAGTGTCGGAAGAGAACCCGCTAATATTGCCAGCGACGACGTACTGATTAATAAGTCCGTATGGATTTGCGGTTGAACCCAGGATCGCGTTACCTTCGATCTTGCCGGTGATCGGATTAATGCCCGCACCTGACAGATTCTTTGGATTTGCTGGATCGGCTGGATCAGGGATCTGACGGCTGACAGGCGTATAGATATCGATGATACCATCTGATTCTTCGATCAGACTTCTGCTCGACTCATCGTAGCTGTACTTATCCGTCGGTGCATATATCTTGTACGCGTTGAACATGCCATAGTTTTCACCAGGGACGATGCGGCCGAAATCACGCTCAAGAGTTTGGTACGATCCGTTGAGCTGAAGGTTTGCTTCCCCGATCGGGCCTGTGACTTGCAACGAAAAGATGCTCTGCTCTTCATTACGAGCCGGGATGAGATCCGGATCCATTGTCACACTAGTGATACCACCGAAGCGACGGCTTTCGTGACCATAGATGACACCACCCTGGAGTCGGAACCCTTCAAGATTATAGGTAAGGTTACCGCTCAGGCTGCGCGAGTAGAATTCGGTGTTCGGGACCTGTCCGAGGTTATTGCCGGCGGGATCGATCACGCCAAGACCAGAATTATTGAATCTTGGCTCTGTGAGGTAATTATAGAAATCGCGCTGCCAGCCCTTAACCGTACCGAAGAAGCCGAGCTCATCGATGATCGGACCGCCAAATGCGATCTCGGCCATCTGGTTGCCTTCTGGCATTTGCTTGAAACCGTTGCTGCTGCTGCCGAAGAGTGATGGGACTTCTGTGCGATAGTGAGCATTGAACGACCACTTGTCACCGCCTGTACGAGTGCTGGTGCTGATACCGCCACCGAGGTTATTGCCCGACGATGCATCAGAACCTGACGTCTTGATATCGAGCTCGCTTACAGCGAACTTCGAAAGCGAATTCTGAATAGCGCTCGAGCGGCCGTCTACGACGTCCTGCGTTTCTACGCCATTGATCTTGACAGAGTTCTGGTATGAACGGCCACCGTTGATCGAGAGACCACCGTTAGCGTTATCGTTCATGACACCCGGCGTGAGCTTGATGATCTCATCAAGGCGCTGACGACCTGGCGTGTTCTGGACTTCTGTTGCGGAGAACTTACGCCCCTGCTCCGTATTCGACTTCTCGACCATGAGACGGCGCGCTTCGACGACGATCACCGAGTCGCCTTCACGAGCGAGTTTCGCAACGAGATTGGTCGTCACGTCCGACTGGACTTTGACATTGGTGAACTTCCGCTCGCCATAACCGACGTACTTAGCGATAACCGTATAGGTCTCGCCTGGAGCGACGTTGATGATCGTAGCTACACCCTTTTCGTTCGAGTACGCACCCTTTTTAGGGCTGACGATCGAGACGCTCGCGCGTACGAGTGGTTCGCCAGACTTTGCATCGGTTACTGTAACGCTGATCTTGCCTGACTGCGCCATGACCGATGTGGACATGAGCAGCGCGATCATCGCTGTCAAAAAGCTTCCCGTTAATAGACGGGTGCGCCTTCCGATCTTGCTATTCATTGTTTCGCTTGTTTGCAAATGAGAATTCGAATCGAAGAACACTTAGTCGATAGATGACCGGAATCCATCTGGGGGACCTGATTCTGGCGAATCAGGGTCGCATGACGTGCCGATCAGACTGTCCGAAGAGCAGAATTGGACCTGCTTTTTGGCCTCTTTCCCGCTGGTTCATACCATCCGGTTGGAGCGCCTAGGAGTTCGGCTCTTGTGATAGAGCGTTTCCCTATTGTTACCTGAACACGATACCGCGTTGCAAGTCGCAGAATACTACCTTTAATAAGAACAAAATATCAGGTTTTGCGGGGTCAGAAGCGAGACATCTAACAGCTGAGCTCGATTGCGTGCCTCGGATAAGAAGCATCGTAACAAGCCTCGGTGAAGAGACTCAAACTCCCACAAACACGAATACCCACCCGTTATCTGGGCAGGCGTATCATGAACCTAAGATCGTTTTGGAAATAATAACTTAGAATACAACAACTCAATGACGACGAAGGGCTACTACTGAAGGCTCGGACCCGCCCGGTGGTCCTGTTCACTACGATCGACTGAAGTTCACTAGAGGTGAATCAGGCCCTCGAAGTGATAAGGTTGAGAACGAAACCGCTTATGCGAACCGACGGTCTAAAGCGTGGGACAAAGACCTGGGTTCAGCTTGCCGGCGACACAACACAAAGGCCGCAATAATAAGCAGCCCCGAATACTTTTGGTATTCGGGGCCACATAACACTTACTTCGACAATACCATTCTACGGGCTACAGACTCATTTTCAGTCTCGAGCACGTACTGGTAAACACCTGATGGCAAGTTCGATGCGTCGATCTTGACATTCTGCTTCTGGCCAGGAGTGACCATACCCTCGAACGCAACTGCAACCTGACGGCCCATCATGTCCTCAACAACGAGGCGAACCTGTGCTGCTTCCTTCACGCTGAACGTGACAGAAGTTGAAGGATTGAATGGGTTCGGGTAGTTCTGCTCGAGTGTGAGGTTCTCGGTTGTGCCAGTGCGCTTGACGGAAGCCGCGTTGCCAGGGTGCATGTACCAATATGTCCAGCCCCATCCTGCGCGTCCTGCGCCACGGAGTTGACCTGGTAGAGAATCCGCTGAGAAGAGGATCTTCGCTTCACCAACTCTCGATTGATTGTTGAAGTGCGAGGTCATCGGGAAGCGGAAGTCGGTATTCAGTTCATCCCTGAACGGACGGCCTGGGCTCCACGTGTTACCACCGTCGGTAGTTTCCTGATAGTAGATGCTGTTGAACCAATGCAGGATACGAGCATCGTCACTCCATTCTGGTAGCTCACCGAAGTTATCGGTCACGATCGTCTCATAAACGATACCGAACGTGTTCGGATCAGAAGTGCGAAGGAATGTTGGATTCGAAATGAAGCCGTTCTCCGGAATATAGAGATCCGTGATATCAGGATATGTCAGATACGCGGCTGAATCAAGTACTTCAACTTCAACGCGGTTATCGTTGCTCAAATAGAGTGGATAACCTTCATCGAACAAGAAGAAAGAACCAGCGAATGCATGGTTGATGATCTTGATGTTATCTGCATCCTTCTTATAGTAGTAGAGCTCTGAGGTGATCGGGAAATACGTACCCATCGAATCAGGGCCATCGTATGGACCGATCTTGCGGTTCATGAGGAGCGTGAAGTGCGGGGTCTCGCCTTGATAGAAGAAATCCAGTCCGTCTGAAACCATCGAGCGATTGCCTGACTCCGTCTCAGCGATCAATGCTGGGAAGAGCGGCTGTGGATCCTCTTCATTAGGGCCGCCTGTCTGCCAGGTTGTGCCTTGGTCTGTGGACTCAACGAAATAGGTACCCTGGTCTGCTTCTGCGTAGTTATGATTTACGTAGAGAAGTCCGATCTTGCCCGCTTCAGAAGTGCGAATGACATACTGACCAGAATAACCCATGTTGCGGCCAGCGAAATCACCGAGGACGGAGCCATTGTTGGCGCCCTTCCAGCCATTCCACGTCGATCCGCCTGTCGCGTCGAGGGTAAATGTGCCGAACTTCAATGGCTGATAGTCAGGGAATGCGCCAGTGCCTGGGGTTGGGTAACTATAGCTTGCGACCATATAAACAGTCGTCTGATCAGGCGAGATCGCGATCTGCGGCCAGATATACTCGCCCGAGCCCGGTGCATCGTCAGGGCTTTCGCTCTTCGAGAATGAAAACGTACCGTCGGACTTCTGGACGTATAAGCCAACGACGAGATCTGTAAGTCCCTCTTCAGCTACCTGATGCTGTGCGATCACAGGGTAATACGAGCTACCGCGTCGTGCGAGAACCATGTTAGCATATCCACCACGGATATCACCAAGTGCTAGCGGTGTTGACCACGTCATGCCACCATCCGTACTATTGATATACAATACACGGCGGCTAGGGTAAGCAAAGCCAACAGAATCCGCAGGAGTATTCGCGGTCGTCGACATTATCGCTGCGTGAATGCGCTGCGGATTTGACGGATCGATCTGGAAATTATGGAGAGGACCACCATTCGTCTGGCGATCATAGGTACCTGCAACACCAGTGAAGATCGAACCCTCAACATCATGCCCCTGAGGAACAGCGTAAGGTGCGGAGTTCGGGTTCAGGAATGGGGTCACCTGCTCGCTTGAAGGAGCTGGTCGGTGAGCCTGACTGGATGGCGTTGCTCGGACAGCGCTTGGATTGACCTTCGCCTTTTTAGAGGCCGAAGTCGTCTGTGCATGCGCTGCGGGCATTGCCGCACCCGAGATGGCTGCAATTAGAAGAAAAGAACGTAGCAGTTTATTCATAGAGTATTAACGAATCCTCCGCCGTGGCGGACTTGACACTGGGACAACTAATCTCTGCAAAATAACTCTTTTTTTGAGAGCTCGCTTGATTTTGTCCTCTTCAGAGTCAAGTAAAAAGTGATAGAACTGGATTAAATTGGGATGAGGGGCTTACTGTAATTGAGGAGTCTTTGCCAACTCATTTCGGACCAATCTGAATCTCGAACACCTCAGTGTTACGGAAGTTGCTCTTCCTGCGGATTTGTGGCCGATTCTGGAGTGACCGATTCCTTGCTTTCTTCATTTCCGGCAAGAAAGCTCATCAGGTAGCCGCGCAGCTCACGGATCCCCCGCCCTGCTTCGCTTGAGGTCTTGAAGATACCTTTTGCGGTATAGACCGATTGCCTCAGCATTTTGTCGTGCTTGGCCAGATCCTGCTGCTTGACCTTATCGCTTTTGGTCAGGACAACAATGAACGGTATCTGCTTTTCGCTGAACCACTCAACAACTTCAATGTCGTTGGCGAGTCCCTCATGCCTTGCATCGATGAGCAACACCACGAGCCTGAGCTCCCTCCGCTTCTTAAAGTAATCTTCGCTGACCTTGCCCCAATCATTGCGCTGGTCTTTTGATACCCTGGCGTAGCCATAGCCGGGCATATCGACAAGATAGAACTGATCGTTGATAACGAAATAATTGAGCAATTGCGTCTTGCCGGGAGTCGAGCTCGTCTTTGCAAGTCCCTTGCGCTCGACGAGTGCATTGATGAGCGACGACTTCCCCACGTTCGAGCGGCCAATAAACGCGATCTCCGACTTGCCGTCAGTCGGCAGCGTTTCGATCTTAGCGAAGGAGGAAAGGAATTTGGCGTTGAGTCTTGACATTTAGTTTGAGTTAGATAGTAGGCGCTCCCCCTGTAGCGGCGCGGTTCCCGCGCCTGGTGGGGATGCGACAAACATATCGGCAATCGCGGTGCTAGTAAGTGAACGCATCTTCCTCTCGTTCAAGTGACAGCTAAATGACAGCAGCAATCTCGCCTCCACCAGGAGCGGGAACCGCGCCGCTACACTCATGCTACCGCATATACTCGACGCCGTGCGGCGATAGATTAATGTTCTCGCTGCCGTTCTTTGTCACGATCGCGATATCTTCGATGCGGACGCCAAAGCGTCCGGGCAGATAAATACCGGGCTCAATGCTGAAGGTCATGCCCTCTTCGAGCAGTTCTGGGTTACCTTCGCGAATGTAAGGGTCCTCGTGGAGATCGACGCCGATGCCGTGTCCTGTGCGGTGTACGAAATACTCGCCGTAACCAGCATCCGTGATAACTTTGCGCGCTGCTGCATCAACCGATTCGCATGTCGCACCAATGTTCACTGCGTCATGCGCAGCCTGGCGTGCAGCGTTGACGATCTCGTGAACGCGAATATAATCAGGATCGGGTGTGCCGCCCTCGACGAGCAGCGTGCGTGTCATGTCGCTTGGATAGCCCTGGTACGGTCCGCCGAAATCAAACACGACAACATCACCAGGTTCGATGATCTTGTCGCCAGTGTGATGATGTGGCTTTGCACCATTCGCACCCGAGCCTACGATACAGAACTCCATCTTCGATTGGCCGTTCGCGGTGAGCAGTCGCTGCGCATCGGTCATGATGTCACTCTCTCTCCTGCCGGACCACTGCAGTTGCTTTAGCTCTGCCAGCGTCTTGTCGGCATTCGCCGCAGCCTGCCGCATGATCGCGAGCTCTTCATTAGACTTATGAACGCGCAAGGAGCGCATCACTTCGCTTCCCTTCACGAATGATGCCGAGCTAAGCTCCTGCTGAACATCGATGAGGTACTGCGA
>JBKJTP010000321.1:0-12868 GCA_046590195.1 Kapaibacterium sp. (SeqCode)
AGATCTTGCGCTTCCTTGCGCGTGGGGGCTTCGGCGATGAGGCGGATGATCGGCTCGGTGTTCGATGCGCGAGCGTGCAGCCACGACTTCTCGAAGTCGATGCGCAGTCCATCAGAATCATTCATCGAGACGGCGCGGCTGCCGAACTTCTCCTTCACTTTCGCGAGGATCGCAGTCACTTGTGTCGGGCTTTCAAGATTGATCTTTGACTTGACGATCTCGTATTGCGGCAGTGAGGCTTTCTTCTCTGCGATCGTGCCGTCGAACTCCGCAAGTGCACCGAGCGCAAGCGCAACACCGACCAAGGAATCACGACCGAGATGAACTGCTGGTAGGATCACTCCGCCGCTGCCCTCGCCGCCAATGACCGAGCCGAGTTCGTGCATCTTCTTTGCAACATTGATCTCGCCGACTGCCGTGCGCACAACCGTCGCACCATAGAGCACTGCAATATCTTCGACCGCGCGGGTCGTTGAGAGATTCACAACAACAGTGGCGCCATGTGGACTACGCTTCAACACTTGCTCTGCGGCGAGCACGATGGTGTTCTCTTCAATGAAAGGCTCGCCGTTATTCATATAGAGCACGAGGCGATCGGCATCGGGATCGACGGCGATGCCGATGTCGGCTTTATGCTTAAGCACCGCTTCACCTAAACTTACGAGATTCGCTGGCACGGGCTCCGGACGATGCGGGAACACACCAGAGCCATCGCAAGCAACTTCGATCACTTCAGCAACGCCCAATAATTTCAGCAACTGCGGATGTACATAGCTTCCCGATGCATTCACTGCATCGAGTACCACTTTGAACTTGCGCGCTCTGATCTTCGCGATATCGATGAACGGATTATTCAGCACCGCATCGATATGCTTCTGCACTACCGAAGCACCATCGATCGACTTGCCGAAGTCCTGCTCCTGTGCGGTCTTGTCGGTGCCGCCATCAAGTATTGCCCAGAGTGCTTTGTTCTCTTCAGCATCGAGGAACATGCCGCTTCCTGCGATGAACTTCATGCCGTTCCACTCTGATGGATTATGGCTCGCGGTGATCGCGATGCCACCAACAACGCCATCCTCATGCTCGGCTGCCATCTGTACTGTTGGCGTCGGCACCATGCCGAGCATCAATACATTGCAACCGGATAGCCGGATTGCTTCTGCGCAAAGACGATAGAACAACTCACCACCACGCCGGCCATCATAGCCGAGCGCGATCGTGCCTGTATTGCCGTTGAGTGTTGCGAAGCTTGCAGCGTATCGTGAGACGACCTCGGCAGTCAGGCCATCGTTATCGATGCCTACGGTGCCGCGGAGCCCACTGATGGATCTTATTAACAAGAGAAGTATGAGATTATTATCTACAACATGTCATCCTGAGCGAAGCGTTTTATGCAAAACAATGCCAACAGCATTGTTTTGCATAAAACGCGAAGTCGAAGGATCTCCCTGCCGTCTTCGTACATGCAGGGAGATCCTTCGACTCCGCTTCACTCCACTGCGCTTCGCTTGTTGCGTTACGCTTCGCTCAGGATGACGAGCGATTAAGCCTCCGCATTCGGCGAAGCACCGGCCGTTGGGAGGTCGCCGCCGATGGATTTGCGCATGCCGGTATCGGCCTGTACGTTCTGCATATTGTAGTAGTCCATGACGCCAAGATGTCCGGCGCGGAAAGCTTCGGCGATCGCCATTGGGATCTGTGCCTCGGCTTCGACCACCTTCGCGCGCATCTCCTGCACACGGGCTTTCATTTCCTGCTCGAACGCCACAGCAGCAGCGCGCCGCTCTTCAGCGCGTGAGCGTCCGATCTTAAGCTCGGCTTCTGCCTGATCACTCTGCAGTTTTGCACCGATGTTCTCACCGATATCGACGTCGGCGATATCGATCGATAGGATCTCGAATGCGGTACCGGAATCGAGTCCCTTATCGAGAACCGTCTTGCTGATGCGGTCAGGTGACTCCAGAACTTCCTTATGTGAATCCGATGAACCGATCGTTGTAACGATACCCTCGCCAACGCGGGCAAGGATCGTCGCTTCGCCGGCGCCGCCGACGAGTCGCTCGATGTTGGCGCGGACCGTTACTCTTGCGAGTACTCGGACCTGAATACCATTCTTTGCAACAGCCGCGACGGGAGGCGTCTCAATCACCTTCGGATTGACAGACAGCTTTACTGCCTCGAGCACGTCGCGGCCAGCCAGATCGATCGCCGTGGCGCGGTCGAAGTTCAGCTCAATATTCGCTTTATTCGCTGAAATAAGCGCATTAACGACGCGAAGGACGTTACCGCCGGCAAGGTAATGGGCTTCCAGCTTGGGTATCTCGACCGGGATGCCGGCCTTTGTCGCCAGGATCTTCGATCGGACGATCACATCAGGCGGCACCTTGCGCAGGCGCATACCGACCAGATCCGAGAAGATGCGGACCTTGACGCCCGAGGAAATTGCAGTGATCCAGAGTCCTAATGGTATAAAATAGAAGAACAGGATCAGCAGAATGAACGAGGCGATAACGACGAAGATCGAAAAGCCACCAACTACTTCCATGACGAGGATCGGTTATGTCTTGAACAGGGTGAGAATGCAGTTTGCAGGGCTGCAATATACGAAGGGATGGGGGCCGGGGTTCGGGTGGGAGGTCTCGGGTCTCGGGGTCCGAGGCTAGTGAGTTTGATGAACCTCAATGAGCTTTCGCATCCCGCCATAATGTTGGTAGGCAATCGCAACCGCCAAAATCAGGGTGCTAAGGACAATCCTAGTGACACTCCATTTGGGGTAGGCGTACAACAGACATGCAATTCCTATGAGAGAGCAGCGTAAGCGCAAAGCCCACTCCGTATTTCCCCTGTGTAAACCCATTCAGCCAGATCGTGAACGCGACCGCAAACCCTACTTCAAACACAACGCGGGCGTAGATCTGTCGACGCGCAGTTCAGAAGCGGGTGTTTTGCAAAGCCATGTAACAAAGATACGCAGTTTGCCCTCGGTCATTTAAAAAAAATCCCGGCTGCTTCCTAATTCAGCCGGGTTCTTAGCGTGCTTGCGGTAAGAGAAAAGGACCTCCGATGCGGGCTTCTACAAGAGTTGGCCACAAAGAAAGCCACTCCTAAGAACACTTTGCGGGTGCACTTTCGGAGTTGTGATTCTAACGGTTTCCCCTCAGCGTTGTTACCAGCACACTGGTGAATTATGATACATGAGAAAGACTCTGCCATTGCACTTTCTGTAGCGCAAGACTTTCTCATTGATAAACGCGCACACGCTTCAACCACGCGGTGAGCGCATCATGGGGGCATCTCTGCGTTACTTACGGCTTGAGCCCACATTGTGTCTATCTTTGCACAATATCTTAGCAAAGCTAGCCATGCAGTATCGTATCGTCGTAGCAACAGAACCAGAGCGTGAGCTGATCTATGCTCATCGTCATGATATCTATGCAAGAGAGCTTGGCCAGCATGCGGTCAACTCGGAGGGCAAGCTTAGCGACGCGCTCGATGAGCATAATGAGTATCTAGTCCTCTATCGCGACGACGACATGGCTGGCTTCGTTAGCCTCACAAATACGAATAGCGTCACCTATTCGGTCGATAAATATTTTGATCGCTCAAAGCTTCCATTTGCGATAGGAAACACAACACAAGAAGTGCGGCTGCTCACAGTCTTGCCCCGTTACCGGCACACTGCTGCATCGCTACACCTAATGAACGCGGCTCTGCAACGGATAGAGGCCGCGGGCGCCGAGCACGTCGTTGCGATTGGCAGACAAGAGGTCATAGGGCTCTATGAGCGGTGCGGCCTAGAGCGCAAAGGACTGATCGCTCGCTCCGGCAAGGTGACCTTCGAGTTGTTGCGTGCGGATGTAGCCGACTTGCGTGCCCGTGCAGCGGCATTCAAAGCGTTGCTCGATCGCAACGTGTTAGCGGGTGCAGCACACTGCTACCATGGCGGAGAGTTCTATACTGCGATCGGCGAGAAGTTCGATCACCTCGATCGTCGTCATGGAGTCATCAAGTCCGATACGCTTGATGCGTGGTATCCACCATCACCGAAGGTGCGAGCGATCCTGCACGATCATATCGACTGGATCCTCAGCACGTCTCCGCCCACGCACGCAAAGGGGCTTGAAGCCGCGATCGCTGAGCATCGAGGCATACCGGCGCATTGTGTGATCGCTGGCGCTGGTTCGTCTGATCTGATGTTCCTCGCAATGCGTGAACTGGTGAAGCCCGAGGATCGAGTTGTGATCCTGGACCCAATGTACGGCGAGTATCTTCATGTGCTGAAGCACCTTTGCAACTCTACGCCGAACAGGGTAAAGCTCAATTCCGATAAGCACTTCGCTGTGGATCTGCAAGTGCTCGCGGATCATGCTGGTAATGCCGATCACGTCTTTCTCGTCAACCCGAATAGTCCAACCGGTCAGCACATTCGTGCCGCCGATCTTGCCACGCTCATGCTGACACATGGGCACACTCACTTCTGGATTGACGAGACCTACATCGATCACATCGCAGGATGTGAATCGCTCGAACGACTCGCTGCGATTGTCAGTAATCTAACGATCTGCAAGTCGATGTCGAAGTACTATGCGCTAAGCGGGGCACGTGTAGGCTATCTTGTTTCTTCAACAGCGCGCATCGAGCGCTTGCGACCACTCAGCCCACCTTGGAGTGTCAGCCATGTTGCGCAGATCGCGGCAACGTACGCGCTTCAAGATCACGAGTATTATCAAGAGCGCGTTAAAGACACGCAAAGATCACGTGATGAACTTGCTGCACAAGTTGAGAGTCTTGGCTGGAAGGTCTATCCTGGAGTAGCGAACTTCATCCTTTGTGAGATGCCAATAGAGCAGGGCACCGCTGCCGAGCTGATCCATCGATGTAAGCAACGCAATCTCTTTATCCGCGACGTCGGCTCAATGGGCTATTTCCCGAATGATCGCTTTTTGCGTTTGACCGTATTGAGTCAAGCCGATAACAAGAAGATGCTAACCATTTTGAAAGAGGAACTAGGTCAGCGCTAATCGATCCACTCCACGCTTAGTGTGCACGGATTGTTCATGCCCTTGCCGCCTTTACTAAGATCGTATTGCCAGAAATGCCGCGGGCATGTGAGGATGCCGTTCTCGATCGCGGCATTGCTCAGGTCCTCGCCGTTGTGCGGACAGAAACGCAAATGCGTGAGTTGTCTGCCGTCGCATTCGCGTGTTACGCGTTCCTGCGGCAGATTCTCCTGCGCGTGAAGATAGGCGAGGTAATCCATCCGCTCTTCCGCTGTCTCGAGTTGCAGGAATGCGACGAACGCTTCGTTGTAGATATCGGGCTCGCGATGAATACCAAGTCTGAACGAGAGGATGTAATCTTCCCACGAGATCGCGTGATCGCAGATCGCCTGCATCCAACGATCCGGAACACGAAGCGAATAATATTGTAAAGATCGTTTCGGATCCGTCTCGCTGATACGCCGCATTGCTGTATCGACATAGAACGTCGAGAGGACCTCTCCAGCTACCGTAGCTTTTGTGATGTGCAATTCGATCACAACATTAGCTCGCATCGCTATCTCCGGCACAAGGCTCAGTAGCTCCTTGAGGTGTGCTTTCGCGATATCAGCTAGATCGTTGGCAGGTTTCGGAAAGCGCGAGAGCTCGCTTGCCACGTCGCTTGAGCGCAGAGCGATGTACTCCTCAATGTAATCTCGCGATTGATAATGGCTTGCAAGATCGCTAGCAGGACGAAGCGCAGCGACAGAGGCATCCCAAGAATCTCCCGGAGCAAGATGCACGAGGCTCGCAGAGTTGCGGCTGTTCTGCTTAAACCAGTCATTGAGATCGTTGAAGGAAGAGAAGACCGTCTCGCTGCTTTGATTGAGAGGCCTAAGATCTTCGCTTAAGAAGCACGCGGGTCCGGCAGAAGGGATGTATGCCTTTGCTTTCAATAACTCGATCGACGAGAGCACTCGCTTGAACTTCGCTGCTCGACGCGTTCGTGCGATCTCGCGCTTCCGGTCAGCCGGATAATCATAACAGGTTGGATGGAAGGTCGCACCGGAGTATTGCGCAGCAAGGACATCAACAGGGCCGAATGTCTCCAGAATCCTCCGCTCCTGGGCAAGAGAGAGCTTGCAGTCGTTCATGTTAACGAATGTGCGCCCCTTCGATCGAATACTCAGCGAGCTATCTGTATAGAGCGGGTTCTCGTCGGACTGGATCAAGAACTCTGTGCCTGCAGCAGTATAATGTACCGTCTCTGACTCCACAAGTGTGATGTTCTGATAGCCGCATGCGCGTATCCATTCTTCAAGCTTCGGATACTTGAAATGCGCGATGATGACTTGCACGTGAGACTTGAACGCCTCGCTTCGCGAGCGTAAGAACCACTCATCAAAGTGATCGCGATGCCAGTGACTGATGTAGAGATGCGTTGCCGATTCAAGCGCTGCAAGATCAATGTTGTCGTTGGCCGGAAAGGGAAACCACGATGCTGCATACGCTCCTCGCGGATCGAACCACGGATCGCAGAGTATTCTGTCCACGCCGCAATCGACGAAGAAACCAGCGTGTCCGAGGAAGGTGATCTTCATCTGGTGTTCGCGTTAATGTTTGTGATCTCCGCGGCTGAGCCACGATATAGCGAGAGGCTTTCAGTTTGGCCAACAGGCGAGAGAGCCTGGATCGCTGGCGTCAGTTGCGCTAGTTCAGTCGGACAGATGTAATAGCTAGTGTCAGCCAGCGCATCGGCGATGTCGAGCTCGTTGGTTACCTCATACGCATAGAGCCGCGCAACACGCAGTTCTTGCCGCACAAGGATGTTGCGATCCGGCACATGAAACTGCAGTGTTCTTGGATGTGCATACACCGACATCGAACCATCGGCTAGCACAACGCCACCCAACGGGACGTGCGCATTGAGAAGATATTTCGCTTGCCGCACCAGGTCTTCACGCGCACGAAGATGCGCATTCGATGCAGCGAACCAGGAGAGCGTCCGTAGTCCAGCTGTCTTGATGCGGTCGCTTGTCGCTTCAGATCGCTCGAGAGCGATGCTTGGCGGAACGTGAGGTACGAAGAAGAAGCAAGCGAGTCCCGCAGCAAGAACAGTGGTAGTCGTAACTTGTCGCGTGCGCTTTGAGAATGAATCGATCACCAGACCGATCATGATCGCGAAGACGGGCAGCGTGAGCAGGATGTACCCCTTCGCATAAAACCTGAAGAGGAAGAAGAAGGTCGGCATCACGAGCCAGACTGCGAGAATGAGCAGGTGGTCGCGTCGAAGCTTCTTCAACGCCTTCGGCGCAAGCACGAGCAGCGGCAAGGCAAGATGGAGCATCCAGAAGAACGAACTGAGGTACGTCGCGGAGCTTTGCCGCACGGTGCTTGGCAACGATGCCGTTGCCTTCCAGATCGGTGCAAGCGACGCGATGCCGCCATGATGCATGATGAATGGCACAAGCCATACGAGCATACCTAGCGCCACGAACGCGTGATGAGCTGCGATCGACGAAAGCTTCTCCTTGCGCAGCCACGTTGCAGCAAACATCGCAGGATAGAGAAACACAACACTCGATAATCGAAAGCCACCAGCAATGCCGAATGCGAGCCACACCCACTTCAGCTGTTCGCGCTTTGCTGAAGTAACTAAGAGCATGAAGACGCTGGAGAATGCGAGATCATACACATAGAGCTCGCCCGTCGCACCATAGAACAGAACGAGTGGATTGAGTCCGGCAAAGAGCGTGGCGACCATCGCGACGCGTGCGTTGGCAACATTCATCGCGAGCTTGTGCAGCGCGCAGAGCCCGATGCTTATCCAAATGCCATTCGAGAAAAAGATCGCTCCTTCTGGGGAAAGCCCAAGGCGCGTCAGTCCTTGCCAGAGCAGGACGAAAAGCGGATAGCCGGGGACGTGCGGACGTGCCTTGAGCGTGTCGAGACCGAGTTCGATCGCTGCGAGAAAATTGCCGGGGTCGAGGCCTGTCATCAGGCGCTCGTGCAACAACCCGACGATCGCAAAGGAATAGAGCGTGATGCATGCGTAGCACACAGCACTCCGCGAACTTAGGTGGCTCGCGCCCGAATCTGCAGCAAGCCTCAGATCGCTTGCCGCGTGATCACCCAGGCTTCTTTCCACTGCACTTGTTTTGCGACTGGGATGGCGCGGCCCAAAAAACGCTCGCCGACCTGCTGGAATTTGCGGGGTACATCCGAGACGAGAACGAGATGATCGGTGACCGTTGTCTTTGACGAACGTCCATCAATGAAATGACGCACTTCCTGCGCCGCGACAGCACCGCTATTGATCAGACGAACGCTCTCGCCCATCACACGCTGAATAATATTGGTCAGGATCGGATAATGCGTGCAGCCGAGAATGAGCGTATCGACTTGCTCTTCCTTCAATCCGCGAAGATATTCTTCCGCAACGAGCCTGGTTGCTTCGTGATCGGTCCAACCTTCTTCCGCTAATGGCACAAAGAGTGGACACGCTTGCGAGAATACTTCGATCGCTTTGCCAAGCGTGCGGCCTTCTGCGATCAGGCCACGCTCGTACGCTTTGCTCGCTACGGTTGCTTCCGTGCCGATGATGCCGATGCGATTGTTCTTCGTCGAACGCGCGGCTTCGCGGACGCATGGCTCGATCATGCCGATCACCGGAATCCCTTGCGCTGTCTCTTTCACTGCTTCGAGTGCAACAGCGCTCACAGTGTTACACGCAATGACGATCAGCTTGACATCCTGAGCCATCAAGAGCTCCGTATCTTCTCGCGAATACCGCTGCACAGTCTCGACGGATTTGCTGCCATAAGGCACGCGCGCAGTATCGCCGAAATAGACGATGCGCTCGTGTGGTACGCATTCGAGCAATTCCTTGACGACGGTCAGGCCGCCTATACCGCTATCGAATACGCCGATCGATCGCAATGAGGTAATATTTGTTGATACGGTGAGACCATGGGAGAGTTAGCTCCCCCGCACCTTTACTCCTTCTCTGGAGCAGGGGCTACGCCAACGCCGCTTGGTGCGGTTGTGCTCGAGCCCTCTTGCGAGCCGTCATTGTTGCCTGTGTCCTTCACCGTCTTAGGCTTTGGCTGACGCAGCGGTGCGATCGCAGTATTGACCGAGCGGCGGACCTGCGAATCGATCAACTTATCATCCGCTGCAAGCAACCTGTCACCAACCTCCAGGATCTTCTTACCTGCTGGCGTTTTGATGAATGTGATCCATCCACGAAGTTCTTCTGCCGAAAGACTTGCACGATAGGTCGAGAAGATCATCTCGTAATCAAGGTTTGGATCGACCGCCTTCATCACTGCTTCATACGCCTTTGCTGAATCGACGCCTGTGCGTGCGAATGAGCGTACGTTCTGATCGAAGATCTTCTTTGCGCGCTCTTCGATCGTGACCTTCGGCTTGATGATCGCATAAAGCTCTGTGAATGCCGCCTTGAACTCTGTGCTGTCGGCGTAGCTAACCTGCATCTTGCCGCGCGATGGCTTCATCGTCCGGCCTGGCTGCGTGCCACTAGGAGGTGCTGGGCGCTCCTTGGTCGGCTTGCGCTTTTCAGGAGCCGGCTGGTCCTGAGCTATCGCCGATGTACCGACAAAAAGGGATAAAGCGAGAATGACATATTTCATGGGAGCAAGAGTATTTGGAGCAAGAAGCCTTTGCAGCATAAGGTCACCAAGAACGCTATTGTCGAGCGAGAAATAGTCAACCCACGCCACGCGGATTCAGTCCCCGAGGGGGACGGGAAAACTCCTGGGCATAGTGATCGAGGTCAGTGAAGGGAGGATAAAGCTAGGATGGCAGCACCGGTATGCTCTCGCGTTCGGGGAGTAGCCTAAGTTCGATCCAGGTGCTGTCGCTCCAGACTTCGAATTTTGTGAGGGGGTGTACTTCCCAACTTGTGCCGCGCGAGTTTTGTACATCGCTGCCATGCTCCGGATCCCAGAGCAGCCAGCCCGTGACGCGCACTTTTGCTTTTTGATCTGCGAGACGTTTGAAAGCGTTAATGCTCCACTCAGGATATACCACTTTCCAACGCGGCGCAACTTCGGCAAGCATTGTCGTGCGGCGCTCGGCGGTTGGTTTGTCTGCGATCCAGAGATGGTAATCGCGGAGCGAATCGATGTAGCCGTTCGCCGATTTGTTGCCCGATTCTCTTGCCCGCAAGAGATACCCCGTCACGCGCACGCCCATGCTCTCTTTCTCTTCTGCATAAAGCCGCGCCGATGGATACCAGCTTTTTCTTAAGCGCTTTCCCTGTTGCATGAGAAAGTCGTTGCTGATCGCGATGATCTGCGGCACTGTGTAGTCCGTTACTGACTTCGGCTCGCTGATGCGGTTCTTCAGTCTGTTCAGATCCGGATCTCCTCCAACACCCTCTCTTCCGATCCCTGATAGTATGATCGGTGCAATACCCTGTTCATCACGGATCAAGGGGATCGCGGAATCGGTATAATAAAGGTAGGATACAACAAGGCGGAGCGGGATCAGCACTCCGAAAAGTGGGTAGAGAATGCGTGCGAGTTTGCGCTTGCGGCGTTTGGACATCTAATGTGTACCTGGATCCAGGGGCGTGACAATACGTTTTCACAGCGCAGAGTGAGCAAGGCTTGTGCCCAAGCGAAAGATCGCGATCGAGCGATGGCTAAGATAGCACGGATTCGGCAGAACATTTGCCAGATAAAATCGTATGAAGAGGTGTTCCTTATCCCTCCACATCCTCACCCCAGACCTGAGCAAGAGCTCTTAAAACGGTCTGTATTAGATCATGCCGCTCCACCGGGCCATCCGCCGTGCGTCAACTGAAACATCGGAAGTGGTGACGAAAGCCGTAAGCGCTCTTCGCCACCGCAATTTCCGTTTGTTCTTTTTTGGCCAGTCGGTATCGATGGTCGGCACCTGGGTGCATAATACGGCGCTCAGCTGGCTCGTTTACTCGATCACGTTCGATCCGCGTTCGCTCGGCTGGATCAGCTTTGTCGGCGCGGTGCCGGTGCTGTTGCTCTCTGCAGTTGCCGGTACGATCGCCGATGAATATCCGAAGCGCCGCATTCTGATCTACACCCAGATACTCGCGGCAGTGATGGCACTGACGCTCGCGGTGACGATCTATACCGATAACGCGACGCTGACACTGATCACGATCATCAACTTTTTCTTCGGTGTGTCGAATGCGTTCGAAATGCCGACGCGTCAATCGTTCGTGGTCGAGATGGTGGGCCGCGAGGATCTTTCGAATGCAGTAGCGCTGAACAGTGCAGTCTTCAATGGCGCTCGTCTCGCGGGGCCAGTCGTCGGTGCTGGCGTAATGGCAAGCCTTGGGGTTGCAGCGTGTTTCCTCCTCAACGGCATCTCGTTTATTGCAGTGATCTTCTCGCTCGCGGCAATGCGCTTTGCTGTCAAAGAAGAGAAGATGGGGACTGTCCGGGTCTCTCGTTTGGCAGCAATGAAAGAAGGTATCACCTATCTGCTCAGCGTGCCGCAGTTCAGGGCATTGATGGTGCTCGTCATCGCGATGACGATCTTCGGCTGGAGCTACTCGGTGAATCTGCCGGTGGTGGCAGACAAGATCCTTGGCGGAGATGCACATACGTATGCCGCGCTGCTATCGGCGAACGGTGCAGGCGCGCTTGTCGCGGCGATCACGCAGGCGGCATTCGCGCACAAGTTCGATCCGCGGAACATGATCTTCACCGCGATCCCGGTCTTTATCGTCTCTATCATCCTGATCCCGTTTTGCAGCGAAAGCTGGCAAGTGATGGCGTGCCTCGTCGGGACCGGCTGGGGCATCATTACGTTTTTCATCACCGCTAATACTTACTTGCAGCACCGTGTGCCGGATAGCCTTCGCGGAAGGGTGATGGGTATCTATACGCTGTCCTTCGCCGGGCTCTTCCCGTTTGGCAGTTTGCTCGCAGGTTTTGTCGCCCACGCATTTGGGGTCAAAGCAGCCTTTCTGATGAGCGGGCTCGCGCTGTCACTTATTGTAGGGGTGGTCTACTACTATGCTCAGCGCATACCGAGATTGCGTCCTTTGACCCAGAATCGCTAGTTCTGAAAATATTTTTGTGCGGTGCTTGACTTTGGGAAATTCATTGCGTATATTGCATGACTTGTTAGAAGCCTTTGCCTAGGCTTGACAAAGATCTTGCTTGTTTGCTGAGTTCGCTCAGCCTGTTCTTGCTTATGTTTTACGTCTAGTTTTGCTTGTGGTCTGCCTTCCTTTTGCTTAGCAGATCGCAGGGTCATAGAACCCATTACAACTTATTGCCATGAATTCGCCTAGCTCTTTGCAGGCCGTTATTCTGGGCTTGTGCCTAGGAGCCATTTACGGTCTTTTTTTCTACCAACGTTACCGAAGTCAGTATTTCTGGCTACTTTCCATCGCTTCAGGCGTGGTCAGCGGTATCCTCATGAATCTCGTCGTCCGCTGGCTCGGGATCTGGGATGACCAGTTCATGGTCGCCGCCGCACTCCAACTCGTACTTCCCTCGATCGCGATCATTGCGATCAACCGCACACTTGTTAAGCAGAGCCGCAAGCGCCGCAGAAGCTCCACGGCAGAGAACGAGGGCCTTCTACCGACACACAGTTTTACTTCGTTTCTCTAAGAGGCAAGAGGCCTTGTAGAGGCTGTGTCTTCCACGGCCAGCCTCAAAAAACCTTCTCGCGAAGAGGGGATGTGGGGCTTTGCTGATCCACGGGCAAAGGATCAAGCTTTCTCTCCATTATTTCTTCGCAGAATAATAGCTGCCTAGCAGTTACACCAGGGGCACCGGCTGCGAAACCGGTGCCCCTTCTTTTTGCCTGAGATCTCCTCCGGCTCGCCCAGTTTGTGTACGATCTTGCGTGGTACAAACGAAAGG
>JBKJTP010000032.1:0-15707 GCA_046590195.1 Kapaibacterium sp. (SeqCode)
CGTAGCATCAAACGAGGGGCGGCGGAGTCGAAGGATGACAGCATTTTATACGCATCGAATGTCCAAGAAGGTCTACATAGAAACATACGGCTGCCAGATGAATGTGGCAGATACAGAGGTCGTGCTTTCGGTGCTGAACCGCGCCGGATTCACACCTACGACCGTGCTCGACGAGGCCGATGTGGCGTTTATGAATACGTGCGCGATCCGCGAGAACGCCGAGGAAAAAGTCTGGAAGCGACTCCATCATTTGCGCGGCATGAAGCGTCGGAAGCCTGAGATGGTCGTCGGTGTGCTGGGCTGCATGGCGGAGCATCTTCGGAAGGACCTGCTGAACTCCACAAAGAATGTTGTCGACCTTGTCGTCGGTCCAGATGAATACCGCAAGCTTCCACAGTTGATCGAGTCAACGATCGGCTCTGGTGAAAGCGAGATGGCGGTGAAGCTCTCGCGCACAGAGACCTATGACGACATCATGCCTTTCCGCAGCGCAGCCATCTCAGCGTATATTTCTGTGATGCGCGGCTGCGATAAGTTTTGCACGTATTGCGTCGTGCCGTTCACACGCGGACGCGAGCGCTCACGCGAATTGATGTCGATCGTCAATGAGTGCAAAGAGCTCGAGCAACAAGGCTTCAAAGAGATCACACTGCTTGGACAGAACGTCAATAGTTATGACGATGGCGGACTAGACTTCTCCGATCTACTCGCTGCGTGTGCTCTTGCAGTACCAAAGGTACGGTTACGCTATACGACCTCGCATCCTCAGGACTTCGATCAAAAGCTGATCGACACGATGGCGACGCATGACAACATTTGCAAGTACATTCACTTGCCGTTTCAGTCAGGCTCAGACCGCATTCTCGAGCTGATGAATCGCACGTACACGCGTGCGCACTATATGTCGATCATCGAGAAGATCAAGCTAGCGATGCCGAACGCGGCGCTCTCGACCGACGTCATCGTCGGCTTCTGCACCGAGACGCTCGAAGATCACGAGATGACGAAGCAGGTCATGCGCGATTGCGATTTCGAGGGGGCTTACACCTTCAAGTATTCACCGCGTCCGAATACAAAGGCATTCGACAAGCTTCCGGATGATGTACCCGACGAAGAGAAGGGTCGCCGGTTGGAAGAGCTTATCGAGATCCACACCTACTCCGCAGCGAAGAAGAATCTTCTTGATGTTGGCCACGAGCACATTGTGCTCGTCGAGGGCCGCTCAAAAAAGGACGCCGAAGAATGGAAGGGCCGCACAGATACCGGTAAGATGGTCGTCTTCCCACGCATGGATGCAGAGGTCGGCGAGTACCGCCGCGTGCTTATCAACAGCGCGAACCGTGCAACATTGATCGGTGAGTTGATCGATGTGAAGCAGACGTCGAGCAAGATGACGCATTCACATGGCCAGGATCGCGGCGACGTGCTCTATGATGTATCACCTCTCGTCATCGCAACTGTCGATGCGAACGCGCATTCAGGTGTGCATCAGCCGGGGATACAGTTGCCGGTGTTGAATTAGCCTCATTTGTCATCCTGACGGAGCAAACGAGAAAGAGAACGCTAATGGCGTTCTCTTTCTCGTTTGCGGAGTCGAAGGATCTCCCTACACGCCCGAAGGAATCAGGAAGATCCTTCGACTCCGCTGCACTACGCTCCCTGCGTTCTGTATATCTGATACCCATACGAAGCAGGGACATGGCAAGGCTGAGCCAGAGCCTCCCGCTAGCGCTCAGTCCTCGAACTGGATCACAGCGGAGCCCAAGAGCGAATCACCCTTTAAAAAGGCGATTGAGTCATTTATTACTTGTACCTTATCGAACATAACTCCGCCCTCTTCCAAAGTTCTAACCTTAAAATCGGTTATCGTCTTTTCTGTAAGGGCGTCTCGTTTCATGCGCTCAATACGCCTAGCCGATGACATCAATTGAATGCTTAGAGCTGCAACTGCGACAATCAACAATATTATTGCGAACGTCTTTTTATCTAACTTGATCACGTTATCGATTCAATGTCAAATCCAGTGATATTGGCTGCGGTAATCTGTTCTCCTACCGGAGCGAATTCGATCGAAGGCACTCCAATTAGTTGAGGGGGTATATTCCAAGTGTAATCGACGCCTACCTCCGTGACAGTGTAAGTCGTGCCGTTTATCTGAACATTGTATGGCACAGGGTCTTCAGTGATCGTGGTTGTTGTAGAAATGACTTGACCCTGGCCATTTTTGACAATCTGTACAGATTTTGTAGTCTTTGTCCTCAGTCCGTCGTAGATCGCCCACGCTAATGCACCGGCAGCGACGATGGCACCCCACACAGCAGCAGCAAGCGACGGTGGTGGAAAATCTGAGTCTGGCGAATTGATTATGCCGTTGCTCATACTGAACACGTTCGTACCGTTCAATTTGCCAAACACTGTGTAGCTAGGAGGCAAAAGATTTTGGTTGTACCCAAAAATGACATTTTGGGTAGGCATGTCTGACCACTTGAAGGACTCAAAATAAGGAACAACCTGCCCGAAATTATTCCGAACAAGCATGCTGGATTTAAACACACCATTGTTGGCACCGAATCCAGTCATCGGAGCAAAGTTGACAGTGTAGTTTTGAGTTCCGAGCGTTTTTATGAGCACCCCATCAAGGCCCGAGTTAGTTATGCCCGTGACCTTTAGTACGCCATTAACTACAGCGAGAGAGGCCGCTCCTACAGGATATACGTCAAATCCGTTGAATTGCATTGAGAAGAGAGGGTTATGGTTCTTACGTAAGAAAACGCCGAGTCTGTAGAGTAACGCCGGATGGCATAGCTGGCATACAGACACACGGTTTGCAACCCCCCCCCCCTCCTTAAAGTTTCTACCACTGTTTGCAATTTTAGGCAATAAAATGCGCCCTACTTTGCGGCGCCTCACATCAAATCCAACGATAAAGCTTACGCCTCCGACAACGATTGCGACTCACCTGCATTCGCCGGCATCTTCGACATATCCATGTACATGATCTCCCAGATGTGGCCATCGAGATCCTCGTAGGCGCCGTAGCACATCCAGCCTTCGTCCTTGATCTCCTTTGGCTTCGCACCGCCTGCCGCGACTGCTTTGCCGATCATGCTCTCGACTGCGTCTCTGCTTTCTGCAGACAAACAGATGATCGATTCCGTCGTCGTCTTCGCATTTGCGATCTGCTTCTTCGTGAACGTTTGGAAGAACGGCTCGACGAGCAGCATCACATAAATGGTGTCGCTGATGATCATGCATGTTGCATTCTCATCGGTGAACTGCGGATTGAATGTGTAACCGAGCTTCGTGAAGAACTCCACCGAACGCTTGAGATCCTTGACCGGTAGATTGACGAATATTTCTTGTGCCATTAATTGTCTGAGTAAGTTGTGTGTGTGAATTTCTGCTAAGCCCAAACCGATTGCTTCGTCGGCTCAATTGCTAAAGCAATTGATACCTCCTCGCAATGACGGCCTAGGACATGCTTTGCAAGTACGCTTCGAGTCGTGCGAGGTGCTGCTTTGCACCCTCTACAGCACCGAACGACTTCATCTGTTGCATCATCACCTCCGATGGTGCTGTCATGTGGTGGGTGATGTGAGTTTGGGAGCCCCGGTCTTCAAACATTGTGACAACAGAAAAACGAAGATCCACTTCATTGTCATCGTTATCATGATCGTACGCGATGCGGTCCATAGGGGTGATCTCGGTAAAGATCACTCGATTAGGATAATCCGTCCCGTCCGGTCCGTGCATCATGAAGCGCCAGACACCGCCCTCGATAAAATTCCACTCGTGGAATGTGTTGGTAAAGCCGTTTGGTCCCCACCACTTGATCACATGCTCGGGTTGCGTGAACGCCTTCCATACAAGTGCGCGTGGTGCGTTGAGCACACGAGAGAAGATCAGCTCTGTCTCTTTGTCGACGAAAATCGTTGGGTCGTCGGTTGCTGTCATCATGGCTTATGCCTCCACGGATTGCATTTCACCGACGAGAACTTCAAGCTGATCGAGCGAGATACGTGCGCCCGACTCCATGCCTGTCGCGATGACGCCATCGCGCTCTTCCTTCGATGGAAGCTTGCTAAGCTCGGTAACGCGCGTTCTGCCGTTGATCTCTTCCATCGTCAGCGTCACGATTCCCGGCGTGCCTGGCATCGGCTCGAAGATCAGCGTATTGACGATGAGCTCTGGACGCGAGATCTCCTGATACACGCCGTTGAATCCGATGTCGCCGTGCGGAGACTCCATGACAAATCGCCATGCGCCGCCCACTCGGAAATCGACCTCACATACTTTCAATTCGCCACCAGGATTCCACCACCGCTTAAGATGCTCAGGCTTGCTCCAGGCATCATAGACCAGGCTTCGCGGTGCATTGAACTCGCGTGTGATCTGAAATTCGGTATCGGATGGAAGTGTAAGCGTGAAGGTATCGCTGTTCGCTACTTTTGTATTCATGGCTGTTTGTTGGTTGTAAAATTACTCAATGATCGATGCGAGCTTATCGAGCGATTCGCCCCAGCCTGCTGCTGCGCCTGCTTGCTGTGAGATCGGCAAGCCTTCGTGACGGATGATCATGCGGGTCTTGTCGCCCATATCCTGGAGATCAACGGTCACGAGCATCTCAAGCACGGTGACATCCGGCATTCCATACTCTGCACCCGATACCACTTTGCTCTTCTCGTCAGCGAATGAATCGGTGAAGACAAGCTGATTGATCGGATCGAGATAGATGTAGCGGCCAGTACACCAGATGTCTGTTCCTTCTTCGGGCCGCATGACGAATGTCCACTTGCCGCCGGTCTTGAGATCGATCTCCGCGACCGGGCACGTGAAGGCGCGCGGCCCCCACCACTTCATCATCATCTCTGGCTTTGTCCATGCATCCCACACTCGCTGACGCGGCGCATTGAATACGCGCTCCATGACAACAGCCTCTTCCTGCTTGATACCCTGACGCGAGCGCAGCAAGTGCAGTTCGAGATTTTTGCGGATCTGACCCCAGCCATGACGCTGCATCTCTTCGCTGTTCGTTGTCTCGAGACCGAACTCCAGCGTCACCTTTGTGCCGCCGCTTACTTCATCGAGTGTGATGTATACAGGTCGTCCATCCTCCATTGTGTACGAGATATACGATGGCTCCTTGATCACATCGAATTTGCCGCCAAGCGTGAACTGCATCGAGTTGTCAGCCGAGCTGAATCCGATCGCAAGTTCGCCGCCTGCACGTGCATCGACATTCGCAAACGGCGTATACCATCCGCCATCGGCGTGAAACCAGTTGACTAGATGCTCAGGCTTTAAGAAGCAATCGAAGACGAGTTGGCGAGGCGCCTTGTACGTGCGCGTGAGTGTCGTCGTCTTGAATGCTGTGGATGTAGTTGCATTTTCCATCAGAGTAAAGTAGGCTGTTTGCAAAATGTTTAGCGTGTCATCCTGAGCGAAGCCGACCCCGAAGCCTTGATGCGAGAGCATCAAGTGAGGGGCGGCGGAGTCGAAGGATCTCCTTGCACATCCGAAAGTACCAGGGAGATCCTTCGACTCGCTACGCTCGCTCAGGATGACGACTTAGGTGGCTTGCGTTTCTTCGCCGTCTTTTCCGCTGTAGCAGGCTTTGCTTGCAACTCTGCAAGATAGACCTCAAGAGCATCGAGGCGGTCCTCCCAGAATTTACGATATTGATCGATCCATCCGGAGACTTCGGACAGCGGCTCAGCTTTGAGCACACAGAAGCGCTCGCGGCCCTGATCGATGAATTCGACGAGACCGCACTCGTTCAGGATCTTGACGTGCTTCGAGATCGCAGGCCGGCTGATCGTAAATTTACTGGCGACCTCGTTTAGAGTGTGCCGCTTTTCCGCTAGCAGACTGATGATCGCCCGGCGGTGCGGATCGGCGATCGCCTGGAAGGGATCGCGCCGCGCAAAACTTGTATTCGGAAGAGTATTTGTAACCATATGGTTACACATATACGTAACCGAACGGTTACAAGTTCCGACACCTCATATATTCTAGGAAGGGATATGATCTTGACTCTTATCTGGACAGCCATCCAACTTCTAGACAATACCTGTGAGACAAGCTAGTCATATCACCCTGAATTCGCCCATTTTTGCTTAGGCACGCCGTTTCTTATCTTTTTTTTGCATAAGCATCCTCAACGCTTCATTTTACCTCGTAGCCATGCAGTTCGTCTCCCGTACCGTCATCGTTCTTCTCGCAGCTTTCAGCCTCGCTTCCTGTGCGATGACAACCGAGATGCAACCAGCTTCTCTTGCAACGAAGCTCGCTTTACAACCGACCGTGACTCAGCTCGCAGATGGTGAGCGATACACCTGGGAATTCACCGTTGAAGGCACATTCGAGAAGATGCAGCATGACATGACAGATTCGCTCCTGATCATCGTTGATCAGGTAAAAGCGATCGCGAGCAAGTAAGAGGCTCTGCGACTATACCTTTCAGAACGACAAAGGGATCGAGTGTAACTCGATCCCTTTGTCGTTCTCATGCGTAGGTGACGCCCTTAGATCCCCTGGCCAATTCATCGTACAATAAGGGAGTGTCGACTCAGTCCTCGTGCAGTATTCACGGTCAACACATAGGCACCCGGTGGAAGATCACTCACGTCGATGGTCGAAGCTGTTATCAGGCGTTGACTCATGATGTGTTGACCGATAGAGTTGTATATCGTCACCTGCGCATCTGCATCCTTGACCAGATCAATGTGCACTAACCTGCTTGCAGGATTCGGGTAGATATTGACCAACGCGCTCTCTTCACGCCCAACGCTCATCGTGCCGAACTCCGACAAATACCGCGACTTCAGCGCGCGGATCGTAGTGAAGCTTCCATCCTCATTGCGAACGAGGAAGATAATGTTCAGGCGCGTCTTGCTTACATCCCACTTCGGGTTGACGATCATCTCGTACGTCTGGAAGTACCAACCCGGCCCCCACGCATAGTGCATTGAGTCGCCAAGCACCTTGCCAGCCACTTGCCGCACGACATTCTGATGCGGATAGTCTAACAACTTTGGTAACGGCGAGCCATCTTTGTTGTAGAGCGATTGATCGAGCAGCACATCGTCTTCGGTCAGGATCCCGACGGTCATCGGCACGCCAGTCCCAGGCCATTCGGGTATCACGGGCGAGAACGTCGGCATGAAGTACAGCACGCGCGACTCCTCGATATAGCTGATGTTCTCGATAGCAGGCGTTGCTGCGGGTTCAAGCTGCAGGCGGTCTAGCGTCTTGACCAGCCATGGATGCTGATCGTTGAAGTCAAGCGGCCCATTGCTGATGACGGGGCGACGATTGATCGAGACAACCGGGTGTCCGCCATCCGAGACCTGCTTTGCGATCGTGTCCACTGCTCTTGCCTCAAGTACATCATTGAAGTGCCAAGCCAGCACCACCGCCCTATCACCTAGCCGCTCCTGAACACTATCGAGCACCGTCGCCCCATACGGACACCACCCGCACCACGCCCCCGTAAACTTCTCGAGCGAGATGCCGGGAGTTTGGGCGCGGGATGTAATTGGGACCAATAAGACGAATAAGACCAATATGCTGCGAATACTCATGGTAGTATGACACCGGAGCATTCAGGTTGTTACGCATGATAGCTCAACATTTAGCAATATAGACTTAACAAATTCTCCTCCTTCATTAAGAACCTTACCCAAACCGGGCGGGTTGGGAAAATACAGTTCATTGGTGCATCGTTTGGTGTGATCTTGTGAAACTCCTGCTGATTTGCTGGTAACGGCAAATGAGAGGCGGATCCGCGAGTCTTATCCCCCCGGTTTTGAAGCAGTTGCTTGCTGAATAGCGGCTGTCCCCCCAAGTCCCCGAGAGATATCCCCCGTCGAATCTTCTTTACTAGAGTGTTAGCGATCAGATGTCAGGCAACGGCCCCTGAGGGCATAAGCTTTGTGCATCTCAAACCTACGAAGGTATCCTAGTTTTTTTGTTTTAGTTTTTACGTGTATTTCAATGAAGATTTATGTAGGCGGTCTCCCTTATGCGGCGACAGACGAGCAACTCAATCAGATCTTTTCACAGTATGGCGAAGTCTCTTCAGCCAAGATCATCATGGATCGCGATACCGGCCGTTCAAAGGGCTTCGGTTTCGTAGAAATGTCTGATGACGATGCAGCCCGCAAGGCGATCCAGGACCTCCAGGAAGCAGAACTCGATGGCCGTACACTTACGGTTAACGAGGCTCGTCCGATGGAGCCACGTGCTGGCGGCGGCGGTGGTCGCGGCGGCTTTGGTGGCGGCGGCGGACGCGGTGGTTCAGGCGGCGGCTACGGCGGCGGTGGCGGCGGAAGCCGTGGCGGCGGCGGTGGTTACGGCGGCGGCGGCGGAAACCGTGGCGGCGGCGGTTACAGCGGCGGCGGTGGCCGATAATCGCACATCTCTAAATTTTAGAGTATTGCAGAAGAGGCGCTCACCAGAGCGCCTCTTCTCGTTTTAAAGCATTGGGTTACTGCGACCTTTCTCCGTAGGGCCACATCGCAATGTGGCCGCGATCCGGTATCCGCGTCTAGGAGAAATTCGAATTTGTGCGTGAGACGATAGCTTCATACCCCCGAATGTTCCTCCCACGCACGAATGCGTCACCCAGACTGAATCTGCCCGGCTCGCTCCCCTGCCACATTGCGATGTGCCCCTACGGAAGATTCCGAAACATCGACAGAATGGCCGCGTACATAAAGCCAGTAAAGCGATTCTTTTTTAGCATGATGGTCCTCCCTTGTGGAGCAGAAAGACCACACCTTAACGGGTGTGGTCTTTCTGTTTTTGGTGCGTAGCTGCATTCATGGTGAAACCGCTGGGGAATTCCCTCCGTACCGTGTTACATGCATCACAACTTCTTTAAGGCGTTACCGGAATTCCTCACTCGCAAACACCGGCAGAGTTATCCGGGGGCCTCTTCAGAAGATATTGAGGATGCGGTCGGTACTGCTGTCGAATCGTACCTCACGACTGCGCCTCAGCATGTTCGTGCCTGCGAGCAACGGTCGCGAGCCTGGCTTTTCACAACAGCCTGGCGGATGCTTCGCCGTGAGAGGCTGCGCAGTAAACGCCACCTTGGCATCACGGAGACCCTGCCTTCGTCTCAGCAGATCGATATTTCCGCAACTCACCTGACTGAGTCGCTCAAGGAGCGCACTCGCGAGATCGTACACCTTCACAGTTTTGATGGCATGAAACCGCGGGAGATCGCTTCTGTGCTTGGCTGCTCAGTCAACGCTGTCAATATGCACCTAAAGCGTGCGTATCGCGAACTAAGGGATTCGCTGAAGCAAGACTATGCTGTGCTAAGAGAGAGCTACTACTTTTGGCTCTCGAGCTTCAAGGCGGGGTATGCGGTGGAGAGCGCAATGATCGAACTCTCCATAACGACCGTGCTGCCTATCTAGCGCCAAAAAATAGTGTGACCCATTTTTGAGAGCTGTGTACACTACTCTATATCAGGCGAGTGGATCGCCATAAAATAGAGTAAACAATGATACAAGCTATTGCCCGGACCATTGGTCGTCACATTGAAGGTCTATCGCGGAATTTAGCAACGCTGCTCCCCAGCAGCGGTCATCTGAGAACTGTGCCACTCCACTCAGTTCGTCCTCGTCGCACAAACTCCGGAGCGTACCGCAGTACTGTGTCATTCGCAGGAAGTGATCCCGACCTTTCCCTGGTCAAGCTGTCGAGCTATCCTTGCCGTGCGCCACCTTGACCTTCTAGTCGGTCGAGCGCTTCTCATCTTCATCATGCACGGCATTTTACTCACTAACGAATGGACAGCACGTATCTCTGGATAGGATTTAATGTTTTCGTTCTCTTGATGCTCGCCCTCGATCTGGGCGTGTTCCATAAAAAATCTCATACTGTTTCGGTAAAGGAAGCACTTGCGTGGAGCGGCGTGTGGGTTGCGCTTGCAATGGTGTTCAACTACGGTCTCTATGTCTATCGCGGCGAGACTGTGGCGCTCGAATTTCTCACCGGATATCTGATCGAGAAGTCGCTGAGCATTGACAATATCTTCGTCTTTGCATTGATCTTCTCGTTCTTCCATGTACCGGCGAAGTATCAACATAAAGTACTCTTCTGGGGTATCCTTGGTGCGCTCGTCATGCGAGCGTTCTTCATTGCGGTAGGCGCAGCATTACTTGCTGAATTCCACTGGATCATCTATGTATTCGGTGGCTTTCTTGTCCTGACCGGACTGAAAATGGCGACACAGAACGAGCATGGCATTCACCCCGAGCGGAATCCGGTGGTGAAGCTATTCCGTAGAATGTTTCGTGTCAGCGACCAGTATGATGGCGACAAGTTCTTCACCCTCGAAAACGGGAAGAAGATCGCAACGCCGCTCTTTATTGTGCTGCTCATTGTAGAAACGACCGACCTGATCTTCGCCGTCGATTCGATCCCGGCGATCTTTGCTGTTACGAACGACCCGTTCATCGTCTACACATCGAATGTCTTCGCGATCCTCGGATTGCGATCGCTCTATTTCGCGCTCGCAGGTATCATGCACAAATTCCATTATCTGAAGCTCGGACTCTCTGTCGTGCTGATCTTCGTCGGAATAAAGATGTTGCTGACCGATCTGTACAAGATCCCGGCAGAAATGTCGCTGCTCGTGATCGCTCTGGTGCTTGCTCTCGCCGTCATCCTCTCGCTGCTGCGACCAGCCAAGGAGGAGTTAGAGACCGACACCCATCGATAATCCGCTCGAACTCTCTCAAATTGAAGAAGCCCCGCCATTGTAGCGGGGCTTCTTCAATTTAATAACCGGTTTCATCAGAAATCGAAGAGATCTTCCAGGAAGCCGCCTTTGCGCTTCTTGTAATGGCCATCTTTCTGGTAGCCGTCCTTGTAGTGATGCTTCTTGTCGTAGTCGTCGTCGTATTTGCGGCGGTCCTCGTAACGGCGGTCGTCATTCATGTAAGGCTGTGTTTGCTGTGGCGGTGGATAGGGCGCAGGCTGTTGGGGCTGCTGCACCGGGGGCGCCGAACGCTCCTCGGCGATGCGCTTGATGATGGTATCGAGCTCATTACGCTCGAGCCACACACCTCGGCACGTTGGACAATAATCGATCTCGACGCCCTCGCGCTCGATCACGACGAGCTGGACGGTATTACAAGCTGGACAATTCATTCAGGTTCTTTGGTTGGAAAAGCGGTTCAAAAGCATTCTGAGGGGCTCACAGGAATACGGCCGATGTCCCGACTTTGTTGCAATATCTGCCCAGACCGAATCCAGATCGCTATCTCGCCGTAAATTTGCAGTTCTAGTATCCTGGCTCT
The DNA here is from genome assembly GCA_046590195.1 of Kapaibacterium sp. (SeqCode). GTDB lineage: Bacteria > Bacteroidota > Ignavibacteria > Palsa-1295 > Palsa-1295 > JBKJTP01. The sequence continues at coordinate 11,319 of JBKJTP010000032.1, forward strand.
AGCAAAGCCAAGTAATTTATCAAGACTCCATGCCTCCAGAGAAGAAGTTCAAGCGAACCCTCGTTACTGCCGCACTCCCCTACGCCAACGGTGCCCTGCACATTGGCCATCTGGCGGGAGCATATATGCCGGCGGATATGTGGGTCCGTTACAAGAGACTGACCGGAGAGCATGTCCTCTTCATTTGCGGTTCGGACGAGCATGGCGTCTCGATCCCGATCTCGGCTGACAAGGAGAAGGTCACGCCGCAGGAGATCATCGACCGCTACCACGGAATGAACAAGGAGACGTTCGGCAAGCTCGGCATCTCCTTCGATTACTATGCGCGGACATCAAGCCCAACGCATCATACGACCGCGCAAGAATTCTTCCTGCAACTTCACAAGAATGGTTACCTCGTAGCGAAGGAAGAGCCGCAGCTTTATGATGAACAGGCGCAGATGTTCCTGCCTGATCGCTATGTCGAGGGCACGTGTCCGGTCTGTTCGAATCCAGATGCACGTGGCGATCAGTGTGAGAACTGCGGTACATATCTCAATCAGACAGAGCTGATCAATCCGCGCTCAAAGGTGACAGGCAACAAGCCGGTCATTCGAGCAACGAAGCATTGGTATTTTGCGCTGTCGCGCTTCCAGGACATACTGCAGAAGTATGCAGATGACAAGAAGCCGGAGTGGAAGGACAATGTGATACAGGCTGTGCGCTCGTGGCTGAAGATGGGATTGCAGGACCGCCCTATCACACGCGATCTCGATTGGGGCATCAAGGTGCCGCTCGAGGGGGCTGACGGCAAGGTACTCTACGTCTGGTTTGATGCACCGATCGGCTATATCTCCGCAACGAAGGAGTGCTTCGACATCACGAAGAATCCGCACTTCCCTTATGCCGGCACCGACGAAGAAGATTGGCGCAAGTGGTGGCAGGATACCGACACGCGTTGGCTCTGCTTCCTCGGCAAGGACAACATCGTGTTCCACACGATCCTCTTCCCGGCGATGCTCATGGCCTATAATGACGGGCCAAGCGATGGTAAGTTCATCATACCGGACAACGTGCCCGGCAATGAGTTTATGAACTTGCAGGGGCAAAAGCTTTCGAAGTCGCGTGGTTGGGTGATCGAGGCACACGAACTCGCCGCGAAGTATTCTGCGGATATCATCCGCTACACATTCGCTGTTACGATCCCTGAACAGAAGGATACCGACTTTACCTGGAAGGACTTCCAGGCGCACACGAATAACGAGCTTGCCGACATCGTTGGCAATCTGGTGAACCGCGTGCTTACATTCGTGAAGAACAACTTCGATTCGCGCATTCCGTCGACTGCTGAAGAAGTTGCGTCTGATCCCTTGCTCGTCACGTTCGGTGAGCGTGCGAAGAACATCGGCGATCTCTACGACCGGTTCAAGCTTCGCGAAGCAGCGATGGAGACAGTCGATCTTGCGCGCATTGCGAACAAATACTTCAACGACAACGAACCGTGGAAGGTCATCAAGACGGACAAAGAAGCCGCCGGCCGCATCATGCGCGTGTGTCTCGAGGCGATCCGCGCACTGAGCGTGTATTTCGCGCCGATCATTCCGGATGCATGTCTGAAAATTCAGATGATGCTGAACTACACCGTTCACAACGAGCTCTGGTTCGGTGCACAGGTGCCGAAGCTCGCTGATGGCGGGCCTATCAATCAGCCTGAAATTCTCTTTACAAAAATAGAAGACGAAGCAGTGGAGATGGAAGTGAAAGCACTTGAAGAGATGTCGGCACGTGTGCTTGCTGCGCAAGAGGCTGCACGTCCTGTAGCACCGAAGCAGGATGAGCTCATCTCGATCGACGACTTCAAGAAGATCAAGTTCAGGACTGCTACGATCATCGCAGCAGAGAAGGTCGCGAAGTCGAAGAAGCTGGTGAAGCTTCAGGTAAGGCTTGGTCCGGATGAAGAGCGCCAGATCGTCGCAGGCATCGCAGAGAAATTCTCTCCCGAGCAATTGATCGGCAAGATGATCGTGATCGTCGCCAACCTGAAGCCGACAACGCTGATGGGCAATGAATCCAACGGCATGCTGCTCGCCGCGAATGATGAGAATGGGCCAGTGGCGCTGATCACGACGGATCTGCTGGCGGAAGAGGGGTTAGAAGTGCGCTGATGAGGTGATCTTCTCACGTAGGGCCACATCGCAATGTGGCCGGGTAGCGGACTAGGTTGCTCATTACCTACCTGTGAAAAATGGCCGTGGCACCCAATAGGGTGGCAACGGCCATTAACGTAGTAAGCCGAAAACGACTAGCCGTGAACTTCGGACGGTCATTGCGGAGTGGATTGCGTGTGGAGTGCATTCGTTTCGCGCACAGGTTTCGGAGGCAACCCAATGCCTCGCGTCCCGTTTTCGGCCACACTTCCGAGTGGCCCTACGGAGACGGCCGCATCGTTAATGCCTTATGGCCTCATCTCACCTAAGAAAATATTGATCAAGACGAAGAGATTCAACACGACGACCGCCATGACGTAGCCACTCCATGCGGTGCGCAACTCGTCGGAAGCACCAGTGTTGCCGCGCTTCGGATCCATGTGCGCCATGATCTGCAAGCGAAGCTTCTTGCTTCTTGGTATGAGCACAGCGCCAGTCCAGATCAAACCAAAGACCCACAGCGCCTGCTTCCATGCTAGCCATGCCTGCCCCGGATCGCTGAACTGGAACCAGCCATAAGCCTCGCTCATGCCTTCCATCGCAGGGCCCGTCAGCAGGATGCCGATCGCACCGATATTGCCCATGACCAGGCCGATGCGTCCGGCTGCGGCCATGTAGTGGATCTCGCCAGCGGTGTTCGCGGCGCGCTTGCTGAGCTTGTTGAGTATGAGAACCACGGGCAGATTCGCGACCCAAAGGCCTGCGCAGAGCACGTGCAAAGCGAGAAAAATATCGTACATTACAGTCGTTCGGTTTAAAACAGCAGTTATGAGAAGTGAGCAAGTCGAACGCTGCAAAAATAACTACTTTGTCAGCGATAGGTTTGGTCCGTTCGTTTTTTCGAGACGGTCATTCTCGTATCCCTTGCGCTTGGCCATGATGCGATAGTCGAATTTCGCATTCGATTGTCCTCGACCATTCTCGATCACCCAGAATCCACGATCAAGCTTCTGCACATAGACGCCATTCGACTCGTCGTTCATCTGCACGAAGATCTTCGGCTGTTGCTCCTGCGTCATCGTCACGGTCTGCGCGAACATCGCATCATACTCAACGAAGCATCGGCCATTGACTAGCTGCGCCGAGCCATGATCGTTGAAGTACACCTCCATCGCCTCTTCGCAGTAGACCCTGCGCCAGTCACCGTTATCCATTGGCACGATCGCGTTCTTTAACCCAGTGACCGCGAGTGCTCCATCAACATAAAGCCCCGCACCGCCGGAGAAATACCCAGAATAAGCTGCCGCCTGTACTGCCTGGCCCAGAACACCATACGAAGTCGGGACAATACCGGTCGCGACGCCTCGAACTCCGACAAACCCTCGGCCCATGACACCGTTGCCGTTCTCAACATTTCCATTCCATCCGAGCACACCTGCACTGTTGATGTTTCCCGAAGCGATACGGCCGATCGTCCCATAGACCGAAGTGACCGCACTTGGATTTGTATTCTGACCCGAGACGGCGCCCCAGGGATTGAGCAGATCGGAAGTACTCGTGCTGATGCCCTTCACTGCGACGTTCTGTGCAGTAGCATCTGTGTTATTGACCGAGAACGTCGTGCCCACCGTTGGGTGCGAGCCTACAAATGGGAATGTCAGTCCTCCTCCACCTCCACCAGATCCGTTCGATGCCTGGAGGATACGGCCTTTGCTATCGATGGTGATGTTCGCGTTGGTGTAGGAGCCTGGAGTAACGCCAGTCGTCTTGAGGGTCGGGTTGGGATACGTGCCTCCAAGATCTCCGCCTGCACTGCCTTCAGGCGGGAAGGATGTCGGCTTGCCGGTGATCTTGCTCCAACTTAGCGACTCGATCTTCTCGTTGGTCACTGCCGCGTTCTGGATCTTGCTCGACGAGATCGCTGCGTTCGGGATGCTCAGTTTCACGCGTGGGCCGGTGCCGTCTTCGACGTTCATCGTTGCGTCCTTTGCTTCGATGGATGTGATGCTGTTCGAGACACCGAGCGAATATGGGGCTGCGGTCAGCGGAGTGCGGGGCTTGAGCTCCGAGCCGCCATCGATCTTCACGCCGATGAAGAGCGGCCCATCGAACTTGATCGTTTCTGGGATGGCATCAAGAACCATCGAGAACAAACCACCCGACGTGATCACCACCTCGCTCTTTTGATAGAGCTCGATCTGACCGGTGCGGGTCTCATACATCGTGACGACCACAGTGTGCGGTCCATCAGCGACGGGCTTGC
>JBKJTP010000002.1:0-3916 GCA_046590195.1 Kapaibacterium sp. (SeqCode)
ACGATCGAGCCACCGATCACGGACTTCGGTCAGGTCGTTTCAACGCCAGTTGATAAGATCGTCACGATCACGAATACGGGTACAACCGATTTCAATATCACGACGCTTCGCTTGAAGTTGGGGAATAAGGGCTTCACGCTCAAAAACCCTGATACTACGCCGCTGAAGCCAGGTGAGGTTCGCGAGATCACGGTATCCTTCCTTTCGATCGTACCGGAGAACGTAGGTGATACGCTGATCTTCGGTGACGACTGTCTCGAGAACCAGGTCATCGTACTCGGTAATGGTGGCGCGCCAGATTTCAATGTATTCGGTATCAACATCGGACCGATCGTTGTGGGCACAACAGCTCGCACAGATAACCGTGGTCTGACCAGCACTAATAAGGGTGTATGGATCCAGAACGGACCAGGCGGAGTCGTAACGGTTACGGATATCGTGGTCAGCAACACAGCTGAATTCGAGTTCGACCGGACGATCAGCCCACAGAATGATCTGCCGTTCACTCTGCAGCCTGATGGATCGCGTGAGATCGTGATCACATACAAGCCTCTTGCCGAGCCAGGTGCTACGACGAATGTTACGTTCGTTACCGACATCCCTCGTAGCAAGATCGCGATCGTCAATGGCCGTGCGATCAAGCCAGGTGCTGAGATCGTGACCAACGAGACGCGCTCGCTGACATGCGTACAGCCAGATCATACAGAGCCTATCAGCTTCCAGATCCGCGCAACCGGCACGGCTCAGACCATGATCAAGGGCGTTACGGTCACTGGGGACTTCAATAGGTTCGAGTCACCAACTGATCCGCTCAAGGATGTCTTGGTCACAAGACAGAGTAACGGCGCGGAAGTGATCTTCCCTGCCATCCTCCAAAAGGGTGAGGTTTGGATCGTTCGCACTCTCTTCGTTGCGCCTGTTGCGACCAACGCTACCTACACGATGAATGTGAACGTTGTTGACACCAACAATCAGGTCATCCAGAACGGTACTGTTACTGCAACGGCATCGACTGAGTACAAGGCGTATCGCTACAACAATCCTCCAGTGTTCCCGGCTGTGCCATATAGAAGCGCACCGATCACAGAGATGGTTGAGATCGAGAACTTGACGAATGTACCGATCGTCGTTACGAACCCACCAGTCCCTGTCTTTGGCAACGCTGGTTCACACGCAGGTAGCTTCTCGGTTGTTAACCCAACAGTTTGGCCGATCACTCTCGGACCGAACGAGAAGAGAATGATCACGATCCAGTTCGATCCTTCTGTGAGCTCTGACTCTGTTCAGAATGTCAACTTGATCCCGCAGTCAACTTCATGTGAAGACGTACCATTCACAGCACTTGCTTACATCTCTGTTGGCGGTATCACTGCCGGTAACTATCCAGCACAGGAAGTATTCAGCTGTGCTACGACTTCGGTGAATATCCCTGTAAAGGGTGACGGTGATATCACTCCTGGCCCACTCACGTGGACGATCACTGGTGTGAACGCTGCGAACTTCGCAACCGGTATTGCATCAGGTGTGAATATTGACCGCGACCAGGTGATCCCAGTGCCGGTCATCTTCACTCCAACTGCTGGAACGGCTGGCCAGACATATACGGCTACCATCGAATTCTCGTACACGAATTCGCAGGGCAAAACAACGATGCGTTCAGTACCTCTGTCTGGTGTCTCTGGTGGTATCATTGCAACTGCAACGTCTACCTTTGCACAGGTCGATGCTGAAGCTGGTGATGTTGTTCGACTCCCGATCGTACTCGACATTCAGAAGAATGTTCAGTCGCTCGATCTCGGCAATGCTAACCTCCAGACAGTACATCTTGTCTATACATACAATACCGATCTCCTCAGCTTCGGCGACAGGAATATCGCGAACTCTGTCTTCAATCCGCCGGCAGGCTGGTCTGTTGATGGTACGCGCTCAGTTGAGACACCGGGTCGTCTCGACTTGTGGATGACTGGTACGCGTTCGCTGACAGAGAACGACCGCTCACTCGGTGAGATCGAGTTCTACGTTCGCCTGCCTGAGAAGGATCAGACGGATGAAGTCCGCCTCGAGAGCTTTACGCTCACGGGTGCAAATGGTGAGACGTTCGGTCAGTGCCTGAACACATCAGCACAGGGCACGCAGCTGAACCTCGTTTACCGTTGCGGCGATGCAGTCTATCGTGAGATCATGGAGACAGGCAAGCTCTCGTCGATCGAGCCGCTTCGCCCGAATCCGGTCACGAACGAGAAGGTCGTCACGTTCCGCTACGCAACTCGCGTAGAGACGCCGATCACCCTCGAGATCGTCGATGCTCTCGGCAATGTGGTCGATCGCGTAGTTGATAACCTCTTCCACCAGGTCGGTGCGTACCAGGTTAACTACGATGTATCGAAGCTCCAGTCAGGCAGCTATATCTACCGCCTGACGTCGTACGGTACAAATACCTCGAGCCGCTTCGTGGTCACAAAGTAATAGGAATTGATGTCGGCAGGCGAAGAGCCTCGTATCTTCGCCTGCCGTTCATCTGTCCTCCCGATGTTCGGTGCTGATCCAAGCCGCTCGGCGTTAGCTAAAGCATCTGCGATCCGTACTGTTTGAACCGATTGTTGTAATCCCGCTTCCCTTGTTGTGTCTTGATCCGCAGGAAGCCCCTACTGTAAAGAATTTAAGTTTCCCCTAGCAAATCTATGCGTAAAAGATCTCTATTTGCGTCTGTCTGCGCAGCCGCTGCTGTCGGTCTTCTCCTCATGACCTCCAGCACAGCGTCTGCTCAGGACGATGGTGACGTTATCGATCCAGTCCAGGCATCAGGCTGGCTTATCGGACCTATCGCCGGTATGAACCTGGTCTCTTATTCTACGAACGCGTTCGCGATGATCGAGGCCGAGGCAGATTGCTTCATGGCTCAGAATGGCAGCGGTGTCGCTCCATTCTTTGGTCTGACGGCAGCATTCCCGCTAAGCCCATCCTACCAGAATTTCATCGTTGGCGAGGTTATCTATGACTCACGTCAGGGTAAGTTCACTGCCGAGAACGAGGCAGCGCAGCGCCGAACCATCATCACCAAGAAGAATGGTGTTGAAGCTGAAGGCTCCGTTGAGACGCAGGCTAGCGCCGATCTCAGCTATTTGCTCTTCAACTTGGCTTACAAGTACAACTTCACCGAGGGCCCGAGCCCCGTCGGTCCTGGTATCCAGATCGGACCTTCGATCGGAATGAAGATGAGCTCGAGCATTACAAAGGACGTAACTGTCCGCGCTTCTTCGGGTGACGCAAATTCACCTCAGCGTACAGATGCTACATCGGTAACCGATGAGATCGTGGACGCTGAAGGCATCCGCCTCGCACTCCGCGCTCAGGCTACATACGATCTGCCAGTGACAACACTGTGGGTCGCTACGCCTACGATCGGCTATGACCTGCCGCTCACGAAGGTCGACAAGTCCCGTGAATGGTCTGCTTCAGGCCTTTTCGGTGGGCTCGCTTTCCGCTATCTCCTGAAGTAAGGTAGCGCTACCTCCTGAAGTAACTTTCTGTTATCTCATGAAGTAAGCAGAACAGCCAAGATTTCTACGCAGCAGGGGAGCCGGAGTACGGCTCCCCTAGTTGTTTGTAACTGTCGCTATCTTTCTGCGTCTTCTTTTAGCATCTCTGTGTCCACCTGCCGATTCTGTGCAGAACCGGCAGATCCCTCCTTTGAGGGGCTTGCAGAACTCAGAGAGCGTCCATCCCACAAGTTTTTGTTGTCAATCTACAGCCCATTCCCGACGGCTGTTCATACGATCTAGATCAATCCGCGTATGTCCACTCTGGTACAGACTTCTATCCTCCGCGCTCGCCTGAGGATGCTTCAATTCTTATTGGTCATTCTCGCAGGCTTCGCAATGCTGCCTGGAGCTACTCAGTCGCAAGGCGTTTCGTC
>JBKJTP010000088.1:0-16197 GCA_046590195.1 Kapaibacterium sp. (SeqCode)
ACACAATGCCCTGTTACAGTGCGGCATCGACACGCCGGTCGGACCACCCACGATGGCGCAGGTAGAAGCGGCCCTGAAGGCGTCAGACGACGCGCAGGCGCTGTTTGAGAGCGCGGACGGTGAGAAGTCAGAGTATTACGCCGGTCTCGCTGTAGACGCTGAGGTTGTCGCTGCTGACATCGCCCTGCGTTACATCCGAAAGGTCGTGTCGGACCGGCAGGATAACCCACGAGGCGCTGATGCCATCGAACGCGCCGCACGGTACGGATGGGAGCATCCTAACTGGACTTTCACTAACATTCGCGGTGGACTCGACCGCTTCCGCCCGGAGTTCAAGTCATGACAAAGCATAATAAGCTAGGCAAGAGTCGTTTTCGCGCGCTCCTGCTCACCGCCATTCACCGTGCGACGCTCGGAAAGACAACCGAAGACCTCGATATGGTGATAGCGGAACTCGAAAAAGAGACACAGGTACTGCGTGATAAGCTTGCGACTCGGGCGGCGCTGAAATGACGCACGTAAAGTGGCGGTACGAATGCGTAGAAAGCGAACCTGATGATGGCGGACCGCCGATATGGCGTGTATATCGTGAGGACGATTCGAGCTACGAGGCTACTGTATGCGAACTGTGGACAGGCGAGCAGGACAATGAACAAGTAGCACGCGAAATCTGCCATCGCCACAATAGCGCATTGAAGAAATGACTGGCGAGTGAATTAGGAACCGCGTATAATGCGCGAATGTCTCATCTGAAAGAGTACCGTAATAATACAATCGCCGTTATGAGAGTCCTACTTGGAGTATATGCACTTCTGGTGCTTATGGCGACTGGCGTGGTCATGGCAATGGATCAAACGCCAAAGACAGTGGCCCTCACATGCGTAGGCTTCCTGTTGACAGGTTTAGTGGCGTTTTTACTGGTTGTACGACGTGTTAATAATTCGAGGCCGGAATAATGGATTACAATGTTTTGCTTTTCATCATCTGCTATACCATCATCGGCTTCGTGTTTGGGCGCGGACTAGCCCTATGGCACGACCTTAACCACGAAGCTGACTGGGGGGATGCATATTTAGGTGCGGGTATCTTCTGGCCTGTGGTCATGGGATGCTATGCTTTCTCTTGGCTGATGGATGGATTGACTGACCGTTGGGAATGGGCCAAAGTTAGCGGGCGCTTAATCGCTAAACTTTTTCATCACGCCGTGGACCGCCCCTTCATTGCTATGCTTCGTCCTTTCGTAAGGAAGGGTGAAGAATGAAGCTGCCTGACGGCTGTATGCTCGTGGACGAGGCCAACTACAGCAGACACATGGCCGAACTGACCATTCTGCGTCACAAAATGGACGGGGAAGTGTGGTTCTGGATGGGCGACGGCTCCGATGTTCCGGAGACACTGGCCTGCCCGGTCATCATGGATGCCGACACTCTGCGCAAGCTGCTCGCGAGCCAGAACACACCTCCGAGTCAACCTCTGGAACCCAACTACGCCGGCCTCATTACGGATTCCTGACGAATCACATGGCGGAATTTTTTCGCCAAATGGCGGTGTAAGCAACCGCCGCCACGAGTACCATATGATAATCATGACCATGAACCTCTTCTACATCCTCATCGGTATATTCTGCGCTCGCCTGTACTACAACCGGCAGCCACTCGACCACTTCGGCTTTCGGCCGTGGAATAACACGGTCTTCGTCTTCCTGTTCTGGCCGTTCTGGTTGGTTTTGCTTGCGGCCGACGAACTGCATGTCGAGACCAAGAATGACGACAAGGATAAGCCGGGACCATTGTAAACAATTACTGTTAGAAAAGCAGAATGCTGGACAGTAATAATGTTTGACTTATAATACGGACTTGATTATCATGACCTCACATAAGAGGTCATTCATGAAAGTTACTCCCGGTCTCGTTATCTTTTTAATCTCTGCTCTGTTTACTGCTATTATCTACATGGCAGTAGTAGACATCAAACACTCCATACAACTCGGTAGCGCCGCTTCCGGTACATATATCGAGTACACAGAGCAGTTAGGCATCGTCACGGAAGTTGATGACTGCCGCATCTCTAAGTACAACACTACTTGTACTATCAAGACGACCAAGGGTTCATTCCGCACGGGCTTTCACTCATGGCCCGGTTACTATATTGGAATTGGTACTCCGGTTTCTACCAAGATTAGAACCCTCGGCACGCTTCAAGGCTATTACCATTGCCAAAATGACAAGTGCCGCCATGCCCATAATTGCGCAGACGAAAGCTGTTTCAACGCCGAATACGCTCGGGGTAACTGATGAGGCGTATACTAATACTGATCCTTCTAGGTATTCTAGGGTTCGCCGGACTGGTAGTATTGTGGGTATCTTTTATCTTCGTGCAGGTTGTCCTCGAAGAACGAGAGAACGCAAAGTATCCGATCTATACTTACTATGTCCCACAGGGTATAGTAACATCATCAGACAAGTGCAATACGACGCGACGCGCCACATACTGTCGAGTTACTTTCGTTGAAGGCCGGTACGGCTATTACAACATCGACGACTACGCTAAGTTCGAGGCCGGAGATGTCATCGGCCTCATCATCCTGACACAGGGTGATGGGCAGACAACGATGGGTTGCAACTTTTCCGACCAGCAATGCAAGGTTGCCAGCATTTGCTCTGAGAAGACAAACATAAACGACTGCTGGTCGTATGATTACGCGAAGGGTAATTTTCAAGTGCGTCTCCAACCATAGGTATACGTGATGGACTTCTTTTTCCACTACCTCAAGGTTCTACTCGTCGGCGCTCTAACATTCATGGTTGGTACGGTTGCAGTCACATCGTTAACTGGTCGCGCACTGTACATTTTACTTCTAACTGCCTTGATTACAGCGTATACTGTAGCCGTAGTTACACATAAGAGGAAACCGGATGAACAAATCTAGTCAGCAAATTCTTAACGATCTTATAGACGCGGACATTGAAGCATGCCTGTTCGGCTCCCTTTGTAAGGTCGCCGAGCCTACCGTCTTCACGATAGAGTCGATAGATGCAATGAAGAAGACAATGCATGAGATGAAAAACATCCCGATTCCGCCCATCATCATTGTTGAGAAGACGGACGGCTCATTCAGGCGCATAGCAGACAATATGATCGGTATCGGCCGGGCCTTGGAGTCAGGTGAAGAACTGACGAATGTCAAAAATGTCTATCTAATCAACCCGGATAGGGTGGGTTTGAACGCTTTTAAGTTGGACTGGAATTTTGACTGGTCCCATGATAGAATCACGGAGCCGGAGGAACCGGCTGTGAAGGAACCGCACGTGACGTTTAAGCAATTCGCCCGCAATAATTGGAAGGACTATCTCCGCACGGTGTTACCGGCGGCGGTCGTGTTCTTCATCGCGGCGTTCGTGACTAAGACATCGTTGGCGTTTTATGTCGCTTCACCACTGGCGCTTGCCTTCTTGGCCGGCTTGACAGTTTTGCAACAGTACAATCGTTGGTATCCGTACTACGGACCAAACGGTTTACTCAACAGGGGTAAGTAAGATGAATGCCGTGTTTGAAGCAAAATACATCGAATTGTTTATCGCCACGCAGGCTTACCAGAATGCCATCTCCGCCACCGAACTTCGGGCAACCGAGTTGCTAGACACATTGATGGATGACATGTTAGCGGAGAGGGGAAACCTGTTCTCACTACTCACGAAGTACCCGGACTGATGTACTGCGCTGAGTGCGGCTCCAAGATGGAACCACAATGGCATGGCGGATACGCCTTGTGCTGTAATGGGTTTGGGTATTGGTGGTGTGAGCCACCGCTGAAGGCTGATCTATGGGCATTCGATAATTGCCAGAAATACCAAGGTCATTGGTTCTACCAGACCGTAAACTGGCCGAAGGGGAAGAGGCCAACTTTACCTAAGCTGGACGATTAGTCATTTGCTACTGGAACTTTCGGTCCAACGGTTAGGAACGAATTCGGCTCCAAACCGACAGCCTTCAATTGTTCATTGGTGAAGTTGAGTGGGTATGAACCCATCACGGCGAACGATCTATCATTATAGATGAAGCTGATTACGCCGACGATATGGCGCTCATTGTCGAACACGCCGGCACCACTATCACCGTGATAGCCGTTAACATCATACACGGTCGATAGACCTTCGAAGCCCGAGACGTAGCCTCTACGATACATGTTGATTAGGCCGCTTGGGTTACCCCAATAGTGAATGTCTCGTTCCTGATTAAGAGCAGGACCGAAGGTGGCATACTTCGCGAAAGTTACACCATCAACCAAGACTAGAATGTGATCGTTGCCGTCCATTGCGACTCTAAGAATGCGAGCGCCGGTCTTGTTTAGGAGAATGTCGAGACCGGCATCATCGAGACAATGTGCGGCGGTAATAAACGTGTTAATGGCTACTGCGGTAGCACTACACTTAGAATGTTCAGTCCAGAGAGTAAAGGTAGCGTCCTTGTCGTATAGAATCCTAGGCTTAGGAATTGCATCGGCGGCGAAACATTCGGTGCATGCGGCCGACCCTAACAGCAAAGCAAATAGAAATACGATGACGCTTTTCATGGATTGTCCCTCATGCAGAATCCATTGAAATTGTTGGAAAGCAAGCCTTCCAAATTACCTCTTATGATTATTTAGCGTGGCGATATAATATGTTAGGAAATTCACATTACTTAATGAAATAAATGGTTGCACAAGGCAAGAACGAGGCATATACTGTCGGGCAGTTCTGGGAGGAATTGCATGACATTTCAACTGTTTATAACTGGTTACGTCGCACTTGGAGTGCTATGGGCAGTGTTACTAACTCGCTACAGCATTCGTGACGGATCGCTTGGTAAGTTGATGCGGCTTTCGATATGGAAGGGTATCTGCGTCATCATCATCGGTTACATTCTAAGTGCAATCATCTGGCCGTACTCGATCTATCGGTACTTTGGTGCTGAACTGTTTGGTGAGGTGTTCCGTTGAACACATACTTCACACCCTGCGAGTTCTGCGGCAAGGACCAGTTTCAATATGTCGATGGTGGCAATGGTAGAATTCCAGTGGCTGTGGTGTGTTGTAAGACTGCAATCGAGTTGGCTTATTTGAACTTGGACATGCTGACCAACAGTAACGGGATTAACACGACTATCCAACAGGCTCTACCCCCGCCAGACCCGGCCCCGGACGTTACACCGGACCCTTTACCTTAACCTTCGTTTCTGGTATGCTGTCTGTATGCTGACAATTGTGATTCCGCGCACATAACTAGGGCTTGTAATTGATTCACTAATGACCTACACTCGTTTCCTAGTGGTCGCGCTTGCGCCACGTGGGACGAGAACTTGTGGATTTCCTCGAAAACACGTGGTAGAGTCGGGAGGTCGGAAGCTTCCTGAACAAAGCGTGACCGTCCATCTTAACAAGGACGAATCGTGGAACTCAGCAAAAGCAACATGTCAATTGGCGTCATCCTCGGCCTGATGCAACATCAGGAGCCAGAGCATATCCAGTTGAATCATATGGTCATTGAAGACCAATCCGAGAACCTGCTCGTCTCGCTTCCGTTGACGCACGTTCCTTCCTTCACGGTCCGATTCTCCGGATTCGTTGATGTCGAATTCTTCATGGACAACCGCCACCGTCGCGTTACGCGGATGGTCATCCAGCAGTCCGCCATGACGTTCGAAGAACTCGAAGCCAATGGTGAGCCCCTGCCTTCCCTTTCCATCGCCTGCACCGCCCTGAGCGACGATGAGCGTGTTCGTCTGGACAATGCCGCCCAGCGGTATATCCATCAGGGCAAAATGAAAGACCCTTCGTTGGGTGAATCGCTGCTTTCCAAGTACGTCGAGAAGGCGATGTTTGACCCCCGGAGGTTTGGGGGGATACATCATGCCTAATGACCGCCCGGAAACTTCTGCGGCCCCGCATACCTGCCTACTGACAAACTACGGTATCAGCCAACAGACGGTTGATTCTGTAATTTCTGATATGGTCGGTTGGATGTCAGGTGATAACCTGACATGGACGCAGACCCGTTACATCTCACACTACATCGGACCGGGTAATAACCCGGTGGTCGAACTCCTGTTCTTCCATTACGATGGAATCGCCGGTCGCGAGTTGGGTCAGGGTGGCGAAAACAACTACGCGAAGTTGTACCTCTACCGGGAACACTGTACCCTGAGCTTCAACGGAGATGACGGTGAGAATTGCTGTGCGCTTCGGTTCAAGTATTCCACCAAGTGGCAGGAGACTAGCCCCGTCCTGTGTGACTTCCTGTTTCGCTATCTCAACCAGCACCTGTTCAAGGTCTTCGCCAATGAACCACGTCGGTTCAACGGAAGCGATTCCGAAATCGAAGTCATCAAGGTGATGGTCGAGCTACTCGGTCGCATGGTGCAGATGCATCCGGAAACAGAAGAACACGCAGCGTAACACCTCAACGGTTTACATGGAAACAAGGGGAGTGTATACTCCCCTTTTTGTTGCCCAAAATAACTACAAGAGGCGTTATACTATGCGTAAGTTTCTAGGCTTGTTCGGTGTGAAGCCGCCCAAGGATTTGTTCTTCGATTACGTCACGAGCGTGTTGGATGACATTGACACCGACGCTATGCGTCGCGTCGGTGATAACGTCTACGCGATTGGTAACGATATGCACGTGTTCGTCAAGTACCTGACGCCGGATTGCTTCGATGAGATTGAGGTACAGGTAGACTACCTGCCGGGTCGAGGAATGAATGTGGTTATTAGGAACTATGCTGAACATCTGGTCGTACTCAGCCACGCGATGCGTGGTGACTGTATCATCATGAAATTCCCTGTCCCCACGGAATCGTTCGCATTAGGTGCCTATCGTAAGAAGATGGATGCCTTCGGTGAACGGGTGATGACTGCGATTAACAGGTTGGACAGTTCGCCTTTACCAGAATGTAACAGTTCAAGCGGACCACTACCGTTTCTCCGATTAGTCGGTCGGAGAGTTCACATTTACGATTAGTAGGTCGGGCAGTTCGCTTTAAGGTACGGCTTGTCTGGAATGTAACCGTTCAAGTAACACACCACGGTTTCCGGGCTAATCTGCTCGTTGTTGAGCTTGGAAACGATGGGTCCGAACGGTTCCAGCATCCTATAGTTCAGACCGTCTAGGAAGCCCACTATGAACTTCATGCGGGCTTCGTTGCTCACGGTACCATCCGGGTTGTCAGGCTTCCCGTAGGACGCCGCAAGGCGGTCTAACTTTATCCAGACATCGGTGTAGTCGATGGCCGTCGATTCCGGAGAGGACGGCATAATAGAGGTCTGATCCAACGCTACAATCTTCGGTGACATTGGTTGTAGTCGGTCGCCCTTGCTCTGCGGCGTTACGGCCACGATGTTAGGGTCTGGGACGGAGTCATTACGCTCTTGAGCGTGACCCATCACACGGAGACTGTCAGCCACGATGAAACCAACAAACGCAATAACGCCCGCCGCGATGATACTCAGGGCGAGCGCCTTGCTTGATTTGTGTTGCCTGATGTCAGTTTCCCGCCGGGGCGGAAGACTCGTTTGTGACGCCATGTGCGTGTCTCAGCGATTCACCAAGAATCCGTAAGGATTCCTTTTCGTTATCACTCGGCGACAGGCCCTTGACCTCATTGCGGGAGGCTAGGTCGAGGAATTGCGCCAAGCTGATGTTGTCCCAAGAAGTGACGGCGGTCGTAACCGAATCACACCCTTCACAATCTATATAGCTGGGACTCTCGCACAAGTGCTTGAGGGTGGAATAGCAGTTGAAGATGTCCCGGAAAAGGACATCCGGAGTCGAACGCAACGCTTCCTTGCCTACACTACCGAGAACATGTGCAACATCGTTCGCGACAGTACGGTTCGTCTGAAGGAGGAATCCATTCCGGGTGCTGTTCATCGGGCCGGGAAGCATGTAGAATCTCCTGTTGAGGGAAGCGATATTAATACAATTACAGAATTGGGTCAACCCAATCGAGGGAAAATATGCAAAAGAAGGACATTTTCGAGATTACAGATATGGTAACCGTGACCGAGTTGGCGGCTTCGGTCCTCGCTGAGGGTGACCATACGGAGGATTACGTGGCCGGAGTCTACGCCGGCATGGAGCTTCTAGCCAGTGCCTTGGCCCGATCCATGACCGAGAAGGGTCACCGGATTTCCAAGAAGAGACGTAAGGCTTGAATAAATAAAGGATTACGAGGTTAATCCTGATGAACAAGCTTTTCCTACTCGCATCTCTTCTTTTCTTGTCTGCCTGTCACAAACCAGAGCAGCCACCACAAGCCGCTTCCGATCCGGAGGTGCTAATTACTTGCACCTATAAATACAGTGATGAATACAATGTCGAGTTCCTTGAAAAGAACAAGGTCGAGTATCATCCTTCCATGTTCGCAGACTTGGTAGTGTGGCACATAACAGACTTGAACGGTCGCCGTTGGTCTATCAACGAGTACGAGTGGAAAGACTACACGTGCGTTTCCAACCCGCAGGAATAATACAATGAAACTAGCTCTAATCACAGAAGACACAGACAAGTCCGAGAAGGACAAGGAAACACCACAGGCCGGTGACTTGGGTCAGTACATCACCACCAAGCAGGCTGCCGAAATTCTAGGCGTTGATGCTTCTCGCGTTCGCCAGTTCATTATGGATGGCCGTCTGAAGGCACATAACCCGGTTCCGGGTCGCCGCGACAACTTCCTCAAGCGTGCGGACGTTGAGTCCTTTGACAAGCAGCCGCGTGAGCGTACTGGTCGTCCGGACGAAGGTAAGGGTACGTCTGAGAAGAAGGAATCCGTTGAAGCCGACTTTGCAGCAGAATTGATTGTCGAAGAAACTGAGAAGGGTGAGTACACCCACGAAATCTACGACCGCAAGGAGAAGAAGGTTGTTGGTAAGTACAAGAATGCTAGTAAAGCTCGTCTCCGTGCAGACAAACTAGACAACGAATACGGTGCGTATCGTTACAGTGCCCGTAGAATAGGCTCACAAGACGCGTAACTCTTGACCGAATTGGTCGGCCTCTATATACTTGTTCCATACTAACAGGAGTTAACATGAGCTTCGAGATTTACACCAAAGAAAATTGCAGCTATTGCACACAGGCTAAGTCACTACTTCAGCAGCGCAAGCTTGCCTACACTGAGATTCCATTCAGCGTGGAACTCAAAGAAAGCATTCAAGCACGCGCTCCTGAAGGCATCACCATCCGAACAGTACCGCAGATTTTCCTAGATGGTGAATATGTCGGTGGGTATCTACAGCTTGTAGAGTACCTAGCGAAGAATCCGCAAATCTAAACCATTAAGGCCCCTCACGGGGCCTTTTCTTTTGGTGTGTTCCTTGCTATCCTACGTTTCAAGAGGATGCAATTATGTTAAAGTTCGCAGCGAACAGTGACATCACCAAGGTCGAAAGCGGTATTGTTGCCCAAGGCGTAAATTGTCAAGGTGTAATGGGGTCCGGCGTGGCTCTAGCCATCCGCAAGCGTTGGCCGGTAGTGTACGATTACTACAAGCACTACGTCGGCACAGTGGAAGCTCATGAACGCGACAGGCTGCTAGGCTCATGCAGCATCATCCGCATCAATGACCAGATATGGGTTGCCAACTGCTTTACACAGTTCACTTATGGCGGTGACGGAGCCCGCTACGCCGACCCGGATGCCGTCAAGAGTTCACTCGAATTCGTCTTCACTCATGCGCAAGCACTCGGAACCGTAGTCCACGCACCACGAATCGCCTCCGACTTGGGCGGTCTGGACTGGGCCACCGAGGTACTACCCATTTTCGAAGCCCTAAATAATGAATATGACGACGTGAACGTTGTCATCCATTCACTATGAGGATTTGACATGGATAAGCTAATCATCGACAATGATGACTTGAAGTACCGAGTGATTGACTCGGATGGTAAGATTCTACGGGAGTCCCTAAGCCGTGTAGCGGCTGAGCGTTTCGTGGAAGGTCTGGACGAAGCTGTTCAGGCTGATGTGAAAATTGTTCCTGTTGGCCCGACCGGCAAGCAAGTTCTGTTCGGTTAATTTTCCCGGTTCTGGTGTGGTTGTGACTAAATAATTGCAACCACACCTACCAAGGATTCTTATGCCACGCAGAGCCAGTAAAAACACGCGACTTATGGAAGAGTTGCAAGAACAGTTGGATGAAGTCAAAGCGGTACTGAAATCCTACGACTTCGATGTTGAAGACTGTGACGTAGATGAGCAAGAATGCGCTAAGGAACACGGCGAAGAGTTGTTCCGGATTTACCAGCTATTGAAAGAAATAGAAGAGATAGCAAAGGAAGAGTAATGTACACTGGCTACCTGCTGACTGAAAAGACGCGCAAGACGCTTCTGGCTCAGTTCCCTGCCACATACTCCAACGTAGTGGCCCATCACATCACGGAAAAATTCGGTGTCCCCGGTGATACCGCGCCTCCGGCCGCACCTAAGAGTGTGGCCGTCGTTGGTTATATCGACTCTGGTGATGGGGTTGAGGGTCTGCTTGTCGAAATCAACGGCAGCAGCGACCGTCCGGGCGGTGGCAAGTACCACATCACGTGGAGTCTCGCTGACGGACGCAAGGCTGTCGAGACCAACGTCTATACCAACCGCGCCAAGCCGGTTGCGCCTATCGCCATCGAAGTCGAACCGAAAACGTTCACCCGATGAGCCGAACACGGGTCGTTCACGTGAACGACCCTCATGATACCTACATAGGTCGCCCGTCGAAATGGGGTAACTGTTTCGTCGTCGGCGTCGATGGCACGCGCGATGAAGTTATTGCTAAGCATGCCGAATGGGTTTACACTCAACCGGAACTGATAGCGCAAATCAAGTCTGAACTGAAAGGTAAGCGACTGGGTTGCTGGTGCTATCCTAAACCCTGCCACGGCGATGTTCTCGCGTGGATTGCCGATATGGATGACCTATTCACATGATGATTCTTACCAAGCCTGTCCTCACTGTAGAGCCAATCGAAATCACCTTCTACAAGCCTGCGGGTCTACTCGTGCATATAGGCGCACGAATCGACAGGATGCTAGGTGGTACCTCAAAGGCCGATGAGCCTGTTCCCATCCGGACAGTAAATTACGCCGGCCGACACCGCTGGGATAAGGGTAGAATGGTCATCGAAGAAGGTGACAACATCAAGTTGGGCGTGAAGATTCCTGAAATCGTCTACGAAAATGTCACTTATCGCGGGGTCATTCCTCTGTGTTCATTCGAGGATGGCACGACTGAATTCTGTTTCGACTACGCGGAAATCAACAAGTCTCTTCCCTCAATTCTCTAATTGGGTTATTATAGGATGAGAGACCCTCTCTGTCCGGATACGACTGATGACCACGCTGGAAGTTGGCAAGACCTACACCGACAACGTTGACCGCCCCAAGAACGGTAACCTGTTCGTGGTTCTCGCCGTCTTGTACACTAAGCAGGGAAATTGGGTAATCTCGCAGCACCCATCCACCATCGAGGGTGGTCGTCAGATGCCAATCTGTGCTGATTTGGCGTCCGCCGAGACCGGCTGGACCCTCTACACCAAGAAGTAAGGAACGGTACCGTGAACGAGTGGGTTCGGATTGAAGAAAGTCTCCCTCGCCGGGGGCAGGACGTGTGGCTGTATGATTCCATGTTTGGGACGGTAACGGCATGGACAATCATGTGCGACCCGCGTGATATTGACGCGGATTTCTCACACTGGCAGCCTCGCGACTGCGGCGTCAAGCCGTCACCGCCGGTTGATGGTAAAGTACATGCTAGGATGCAGTCCTGACGAGGGCTAGCGTATGTTTAGGACACAGCCACAAATGCAAGCGCCGCCTCTGGCATACCTGTATGTCTGTAACAAGAACGGGACCGAGAGACTTTCGTTAACGCCGCCAAAGAAAGGACGATTCGTTCCGGGAACGATTGTCGAACTGGTGCCGAAACGAGTCATACTCGACCACAACGACGATTCACCAATTCACGGATAACAGATGAACGACGAAGAGACTTACCTCACAGCGGATGGCTTCGAAGATGCCTTTCTTGGTGTCGCACATCCGTGGCAGAACGGTAAGGTAGCCGTAGCCATCTACGATAGGGATAAGTGTCTGACGATTCTTATGAATCGAGACGATTTGGACTATGAGGAAGCTGTAGAATTCTTCGAGTTTAACGTCTGCGGTGCTTATGTGGGTGAACAGACCCCCATCTTCGTGTCCCTGCCTATACAGTATTGACCGGATTCGTAATGTAACGTATACTCCTACCTTTCGTGGGAGGTACACACATGCAAATCTTCAAAGTGGGCGGAGCCGTGCGCGACTTCCTGATGGGCTTTGAGCCCAAGGACATCGACTACGTTGTGGTCGGTGCCTCTGCGGAGGAAATGGTCGCCAAGGGCTTCAAGCAAGTCGGTGCGGACTTTCCTGTCTTCCTGTCGGAGGACGGTACGGAGTACGCACTGGCCCGCACGGAGCGTAAGTCCGGTCGAGGCTACCATGGCTTCACGGTCAACGCCGACGCCTCAGTGACGCTGAAGGACGACCTGATGCGTCGCGACCTGACCATCAATGCGATGGCGCTGGACGAGGCCAACGACGAACTGCATGACCCCTTCGGTGGTGCGGCTGACATCGAACAGCGCATCCTGCGCCATGTGTCGGCGGCATTTGCCGACGACCCGGTGCGTGTTCTGCGTCTGGCCCGCTTCCACGCTCGTTTCGGTGAGAAGTGGAGCGTTGCCCCGGCTACGAAGGAGTTCTGCCGCCTGCTGGCTCGAAACGATGAACTGAGCCACCTGACCAAGGAACGTGTCTGGGCCGAAACGGTCAAGGCCCTGTCGGAGCCGGAACCGTGGCTGTACTTCATGGACCTGAAGCATTTCGAGGCGCTGGATGTTATCTTCCCGGAACTGGCGGTGCCTGATATCTACGAAACGATGATTCCGTCGCTGATTGCGCTGAAATCTCGTTCGCCGATGTTCAACTACGCCAACATCACCATGGCCCTGACGGAACAGGAAGTGGAAGCGGTTGAGCAGCGTTACAGGGTCGGCAACGACTTCAAGAACTACGCTCGGGTGTTTCGTGCGGCATTCGGTAACATTACGATGCCGATGATGGACCGACTGGATGCCATCGGTGTGTTTCGCAATCGTGCGGTGTGGGATACGATTCGGTCGGACGCGGCACCGGTCCACCGGTCGGAACTGGATGCTGTGATTCGTCCTATCCAAGAAGCCTACGAGGCGGTACAGCACGTGTGCTTCGAGACGATTCCCGAAGCGGTACGCGTTACGCTGAAGGGTCCGGAAATTACGGCAGCCATCAAACACCAGCGAGTCTTCGCTTACGAGACGTTCAAGAAGCACCGTTCATAACAAAAAGGCCCCGAAAGGGGCTTTTTTAATCCTGTGCAAAAACTCGGGTTCGAATGTATCCTCGCTCACCGGATATAAAGTTACACTCCACTGTACGCGCCTTGTCAAAGCATTTAACATACCCACCGGAAGCGGCCATGTCTGGGAGATAGTCGAATCGGTTGATGACCGACGAGTAATTGTGCCCGTCCGCTGTCTTGACTCGAACCGCCATACCGCACACCGGAGTACCACTGACTGTATCGTAGGTTCCGGAGGGGTAATAACCACCGTGATGGTCGGTCACGAACATCGTGTTCTTAGTGATACAAGACGGCGTGTCAGCCTTGGCGCGAGTAACATAATTCTCTTCTACTGAACCTTGAACTACAGGAGACTTGTATTCTGATCGGAATAGACGATACGGAACGTAGATAGCTAGAACACAAATAACGACGGTAAACCAACGCATGAAACTCTCCTTGAGTGAGAGAATCTTACATCACCAGCACGCCGTTTGCAACGCTGCCTAGTAGGTTGTCAATGTTTAGGTCTGCCTAATTTCCATTCACTAGGAACTGGTTCACCCGGTTTAATCATTTTCGTTTCTATCGGATTCTTTGGATTATGATACCACCTCGAACCCTTCCGGTTACCAGCGTGTCCAGATAGATGACTATGATTCCTTTCTGGACTGGTGCCCGGTACCCAATCACCTTCCGGACGTTCGGCCGCAGTGGTTACTGAACCGGTGGTTATATTGTACCACCATCGGTAACCTCTAGTTTTATTATGTTCGGTAATGTGAGAATTCGATCTACCAATAACCCAATTTGAAGGTACATCAGATTTATCGAAAATCATTTTGACTTCGGAAGGGTAATCTGGGTTATGATACCACCTCGAACCAGTAGCATCATGTGATATATCACGGAGCCGGGTTCTATTGAAAGTAGCCGGATTGCGTCCCGCAACCCATCCATCAGGAACGTGAGACGTATACTTCTTGACTTCACCGGTTTCTGGATTATAGCAAAATTTCTTATCTTTGTTATGTTTCCCACCTAGTGACGACATATACAACCAAAGGGTCGGATCGGAAGACTGTCCTGATAGAAGTTTCCAAGCAATATAATCTTCCTTTCTACCATCCCTTTCCCACAGTAACCTATGCGCTTCCGCATGCTCTATTATGCTAAGTTCAATTAAGTTATCAGGATGGTCAGACCCGCCGGCATACTTAGGGATGATATGGTGCTTATGTGTTATCATGAATAGTGTTTTGCTTGAACATCGCTGGACAAACCAAGATCAATGATGACAGGTTGCCCGTTGTAGATTCCCCAGTTCGCAAGCCGACTGAAGTCACCGGAAGGAATGTCATAGTTGCCGATGAGGTTGGTAAGACCGTATGCCAACTCGTTCTCATCGTCAATTTTGTCCGGGTTACCCGAGGAATAGTGACCGCGTGTACCTTGCTTACCACAACCACGTAGAGCGTTCGCTAGTAAGTCGTTCAGAGTACCACCACAAGCTTTGATGAAATCGGAATCCTTGGCCTTCTGCGCGAATTCAGTATGAATCCAAGTCGGCTCCGGGTTCTTTTCATCATAGTCTATCATGGGAATGGCAATACCAAGGTCGCGAAGGTAGTAATCATTCATCATATCAGCTTCTGCCTGATTCTGCGCAGTACCTTTACGATTTTTTGCTATCTTTAGAATGGTCTGCCGACCTTCATAAGGTATGACGAACGCTACACGAGAACTCCCAGAGCCGACACGTGCTGCGCGTTCCTTTGCATAGCGAATTCTTTTTGCAAATGGTACACGCTCGTTGAATAGGGCAGCATCCCAATCGTCCGGGAGAGGCGTTTCCAAGAGGGTTTCGTAATAAAATTCGCGGAATGTCTTTCGCATGGTGTGTCTCGTCTATTCTATTATTTAGCTGAATACGATGTCATTACATGAGAATCGCATAGGATATTTACATACGGTAGATGTTGAATAATCATACTTATATTCGTAACCTATACCTCTACAATCCTTGAATGTGGTCAGTTTAGAGACATCAGCACTACCATCGACGTTGGCTACTGTTATGTCAAAGCCCCTCGTTAACATCATTTTTCGTACAATAGATGCGATTTCACGATGAATGGCTTCTTCGACCACAAGTGTAAGAGATTGCTGATGGGGGTGTGTAGATACAGCGAATGAATACGCCAATGACGTTGCTTGTATCTTAATTAGGTCTAGCTCGTTCTCACTTAGGCATGAGACCGCTACCAGCTTCCACTGATTTACTAGCGATGGCATCAGAATACCACCGCATAACGGGTCTTCGGGTTTGTCACCGCCGGATGCGAACAGTTTCTTCTTGTATGTCTTCAACGTCATAGTAATTCTCCATTGACTGTAGTTCGTAATGCTGTTAGACTGTTATTTATCAATGACTTTGGAGATAGAAATGAACGAACATTTGAGCGTAGCGATAGATTCGGATGGGGTAATTTGCTCGTTCGAAGGTCTAATCTGTAAGTATAACGGAATCAGCGACATCTCACAGATTTCGCGCGGGCGCTTGTGGCAGTCGGTAGCCGAGTATGACCAGAAGGTTGGACCGTTCTTCGAGCATCTGGAAAAGCTGCCGGACGCGGACCAGCTTATGGATTTCGTGCGTAGTAACTTCGTAAACCACTACATCCTGACTGCTCGCGGTCATGTTCCGAAGGATGGCGAAGCTCAGAAGAAGGCATGGTATCGTCGAGAATACGGACACGAACTCGTTGTCAAGGTGGTAGTGAGCAGCAGCGACAAGGCTAAGTTCGCT
>JBKJTP010000311.1:0-12682 GCA_046590195.1 Kapaibacterium sp. (SeqCode)
AGTTGCAGAACATTGAGCAGCAAGCGCGCGAGCAACGCGCATCGCAAGCTTCAAGCTCGAATGGCAAAGCACTTCCACAAAAGGGACAAAGCAAGAAGAAGAAGTAATCGGAGTTTCTGACTGTGTCACTTCGGCAGCACCAGGATACGATCGTAGCTGCTGCTACTCCGAGCGGCAAGAGTGCGCTTGCTCTTGTACGAGTTTCAGGTAGCGATGCGATCTCGCATGTTGCGAAGATGCTTCCCGATCCTGAGAAGCTCTTCGTAGCTCAGGGCCGCTCGACGATCTATACAAATCTCATAACCGACAATGACGACATTATTGATGATGTCGTCATTGTCGTTTTTAGAGCGCCGAAATCTTTTACCGGCGAAGATCTTGTCGAAATCAGCGCGCACGGCTCCGCCGTTATCGTACAGCAGATCGTCGATCGATTGCTATCGCTTGGTTGTCGGCAGGCACTGCCGGGTGAATTCTCGCGGCGCGCATTCTTTTCTGGTAAGATCTCGCTCGAGCAGGCCGAGCTGATCGACACAAAGATCGCCTCCGAGTCAATCGGTGAGCTGCGGGGGTCAGAGAAGGCAATTCAGGAAAAATACCAGCGAATTCGTGAGCTTTATGATTCTCTTATGGCTATTCTGGCCAAAGTGAACGCTCAGATCGACTTCGGCGAGTCGGATGATATCAGCTTCGATGATCTAGGCTCCGATCGCAAAGCAGCCATTGGCCAAATCGACGGGTTGATCAAGCAGGCATCCATCCGTTCGGTGAATGCTGCACACCTGAGCATCGCCCTGATCGGTCCACCCAATGTCGGCAAAAGCAGCCTGTTCAACGCACTGCTCAAGTTCGAGCGAAGTATCGTCAGTGATACCCCTGGCACCACCCGTGACTACCTCGAGTCCTTCCTTCCCATGGAGGGCTTTCGTGTGAAGCTGATCGATACAGCCGGAATTCGCGAAGCTGATGAGCAGATCGAGGCTAAAGGCATCGAGTTGACGCATGAAGTTAGCAAGAATGCCGATATACTGGTCTATTTGACCGATCCGGATACCAGATCAGCCGCGCCCGCTATCGCTGATCTTATCGTTCATAACAAGTCCGACCTGGATGGATTCATTGGTGGCCTCGCAGTCTCGGCCACAACTGGCCATGGACTTCTCAATTTACACTCCCGAATTTCGGAGATTGTTAAGTCTCGGAGTGCTGAGTCTTCCGGCATCTCTATGTCCGGTTCAGAGATATCTCTCCTTCAGAAGATGCGGGATAAGCTTGCATCGCTCGAATCTCAGGCGGACCTCACTCTGGCAGCCGAGGATCTTCGATCTGTGATCGATAGCGCATCCGAGCTATTGGGCACTAATATCAACGAGGATACGCTAAATCACATCTTCCTGAAGATGTGCATCGGGAAGTAAACATTACTTAAGCCTGTCATTGCGAGGAGGCAAAACAAGCGCAAGGGCAGTTTTGCTGACGAAGCAATCCCCTTGGGAGAATCACGGAATCCCCCAACAGATTGCTTCGTCGCTCGTGCGGCAAAGCCGCACGATACTCCTCGCAATGACAGACTTCTACTAGGTTTTTGAATTCACACACCAACCCAACCCCTGTTCCACGTGGAACAACTCTTCGCTGACGTCATAGTTGTTGGAGGCGGACATGCCGGTATCGAGGCAGCCGCTGCAGTCCATAGGATGGGCCTCAAAGTCAGGCTCGTATCAATGGACGCATCCCGCGTGGGCGAGCTCTCCTGCAACCCGGCCGTTGGAGGCACGGCGAAAGGGCACGTCGTTAAGGAGATCGATGCCTTAGGCGGACTGATGGGCGAGATCACAGACGAGTGCTCGCTTCAGTTCAAGATGCTGAACAAGTCCAAGGGCCCAGCGATCTGGTCGCCGAGGTCGCAGGTTAGCCGGAGTCAATACCCGGTTATCGCACAGCGGAAGCTCCGCGAGTTTGATCCGGAGATCATCTTTGAAGGCAACGTTCAGAAGCTCTGGATCGGCGAAAAGCGCATAAAAGGCATCGTTTTGGCCAACGGCGACCGATTGCAAGCCAAAGCAGTGGTTGTTTGCGCTGGTACATTCCTCAACGGAGTGATGCATACCGGCCTAACTCAGGTCTCCGGCGGACGCTTTGGCGAAGCCCCAGCCCAGCTCAAGACCGAGCCCGAGGGTGCGCTAACCATGACTACGCAGCGCCTTAAGACCGGCACGCCTCCTAGAATCAGCCTCTCTTCTATAAATACCGAGATCCTCGACTTCCAGGAAGGCGACGACGATTCCCAGCCATTCTCTAGCAGGACCAAGGGAAAGCTAATAAATTCGATCAGGTGCTACCTGACCAAGACAACCCTGGCTACGCATGCAGAGCTAGCCAAGGGGTTTGAGGATTCGCCGATGTTCGCAGGTAGGATCCAAGGCAAAGGCCCAAGGTACTGCCCTTCTATAGAAGACAAGATCACCCGCTTCGCTGATAAACTGGAGCATAACCTCTTTCTTGAACCTGAAGAGGCAGACGGCGATGTGGTCTATGTTAACGGGTTCTCAACCAGCCTTCCTACCGATGTGCAGCTTGCGGCGCTCCGGACGATCAAAGGCCTCGAGAACGTTGAGATGATCCGCCCAGGCTATGCTGTGGAGTATGATTACTTCCCCGCCTATCAGCTATTTCATACACTCGAAAGTAAAGAGGTCTCGGGACTCTATTTTGCCGGACAGGTCAATGGCACCTCCGGCTATGAGGAAGCCGGGGCCCAGGGCATTATCGCGGGCGTTAATGCAGCAGCCAGGATCCAGGGGAAAGAGCCCTTTATCCTTGGTAGAGACGAGGCCTATATCGGGGTACTGATCGACGATCTGATCAACAAGATCCAGGAAGAACCCTACCGCCTCTTCACCGCAAGTGCCGAATACAGGCTACTTTTGAGGCAGGATACCGCAGATTTGCGTCTTGCCAGCAAAGCCAAGGCATACGGGCTGATCAAAGAGACTGAATTCATACGCGTTCAGACCAAGAAAGAATTGCTCAAGCGCGGCATGGAATGGGCTGAGACAACAAAGGTGGTTGTAACTCAAGAGCCGCTAGTCAGAGATTCGGTCAAGAACCGTATCAAGTCCAAGGCAGGTGGGATCCGTGACTTCCTCCCTGCTGCTGCTGAGCTTTCAGCTCATCCTAACATCCTGGACATGATAGACACGGAGATCATGTACGAGGGATATGTGAAGCAGCACCATACCCAGATCGAGCGTCT
Source organism: Kapaibacterium sp. (SeqCode) (assembly GCA_046590195.1). Lineage (GTDB taxonomy): Bacteria > Bacteroidota > Ignavibacteria > Palsa-1295 > Palsa-1295 > JBKJTP01. The sequence continues at coordinate 3,257 of JBKJTP010000311.1, forward strand.
TCGTAAGGCCGAAGAGAAGCGCATTCCGGTTAGCTTCGATTTTCACACACTCAAGTCACTTTCGGCGGAATCTCGTGAAGTTCTGACGAAAGTGCGCCCGTCGAGCCTGGGGCAGGCTTCGCGATTGCCAGGAGTCAAGCCACCTGATATTGCTGTTCTCTCCAGAGCACTTGACAACTAGTTCTTCGTGGAACCTCAGTTTATTCGGTTTGCAGCCATTTTGCACCTAATTTTACTAACTTAATGCGTCATATTTTTGACGAAGTTAAGGCCTTATCGACTGAGCAGCGAAATCCGCGCTCGATGCTACTGGATGAGATCTCCACCTTTGAGATCCTAGCACTCATCAATTCTGAAGATGCCAAGGTAGCTGATGCTGTTCGTGATGAAATACCCTACATCACACGAGTTGTCGATGAGATCGTTGCCAGATTCGGTAGAGGGGGTAAGCTCTACTACGCCGGAGCCGGGACTTCCGGCAGAATGGGAATTGTCGATGCTTCCGAATGCCCTCCGACCTTCGGATCTGACCCCTCTTTGGTCACCGGCATCATGGCAGGCGGGCATAAAGCCGTGTTCCAGGCAGTCGAAGGAGCCGAAGACAAGCGAGATGATGGCGCTGCTGCAATGGCTGAGCATAATGTTGGCGCGAACGACGTGGTGATCGGTATCGCTGCCAGCAAGCGCACCCCATTTGTGCTTGGCGTGCTTGAAGAAGCAAAAGCCCGCGGCGCATTTTCGGTATTATTGACCACGAATCCACGTCCTGAGGTCGATTTCCCCTTCCTCGATGAGAAGATCTGCCCGGTCGTCGGTCCGGAAGTCCTGATGGGCTCGACCAGGATGAAGTCGGCCGTCGCACAGAAGATGGTTCTAACGATGATCACTACAACGGTGATGATCCGCCTGGGCAAGGCATACGAGAACATGATGGTCGACTTGCAACTGACCAATCAGAAACTCGTCGAGCGGGCAAAACGCATCATTATGCTCGCAACGGGCTGTGAGTACGAGCGAGCGGCTGAAGTGCTCGAGCAGTGCGGCAGGCATGTGAAGACCGCGATCATCGTTGAACTCGCGAAGGTCGAGCCCGCAACAGCCAAAGAGGTACTTGCCGCGAATGACGGATTTGTCAAGCGTGCCCTTCGCAGTCTCGGAATAGAACCTAATACACGGGCGAGTTTGTAGTTATTGATGAATTGCGCCGCATTTTACCGCGCAATTCCAATTCCTTGTTGTGTTGTAATTTTGTCTGTCTCGGACCTCCCTCGTTCAGTCCGGCAGCAATCATAGTCTTGTCCTTTACACGCTTATCGTCCAAAAGCGTAGAACATCACGTCTGAATGTTTTCTAAGTTACTCTCGCCGTTCCAGATCAATAACATGACGCTCGCGAACCGTATCGTCCTTCCGGCGATGGTCACGCGTTTATCTGGCGAGGATGGTTACGTCAACAAGGATATCACTGATCGTTACGTCCGCTACGCCAAGGGTGAGCCTGGACTGATCGTTGTCGAAGCGATGGCTGTGCATTCGGCGAAGTCAGGCCCCTTGCTCCGCATCTCCGGCGAAGAGTATAAGCCAGCTCTCACAGAACTTGCAACGAAGATCCACGATGCATCGACTTCGAAGGTCGTACCGCAGATCATTCACTTTCTGAAGATCGCGCGTAACGGTTGGCGACAGAAGATCGAAGATCTTTCGATTGATGACATCAAAGCGATCACTGAACAATACGGCGCAGCAGCAGTGCGCGCACGCGAGTGCGGCTATGATGGAGTAGAGCTGCACATGGCGCACGCATACACGATGTCAAGTTTTTTGTCGAAGCGTAATCGCAGGCCAGATCATTACGGCGGTAAGTCGTTAGAGAATCGGTTGCGCATGCCGCTTGAGGTAGTGCACAAAGTGCGTGAGATGGTCGGCGATGATTTCGCAGTCGGCATTCGCTTCCTTGGTGAAGAGTGCATCAAGGGTGGCTACACGACGGAAGAATCTGCTGTCATCGCTGTGCGCATGGCGCAAGCAGGTGTGAATTACATCTCGCTATCTGCTGGTGGCAAGTTTGAAGACGCCGTTCACAAAGAGGGCGAAGTGCTTTATCCATATACCGGGTATAGCGGCGATCGCTGTATGCCGCCAATGGATTATCCTGATGGATACAATCTTCACATGGCCGAAGCTGCCCGCCGGATGCTACGCAAGCATGAATTGAATGTACCAGTTGTAGCAACGGGAAAGATACCTTCGCCTGAAATGGCTGAAGAGATCTTACAAGCTGACCGCGCTGACTTGATCGGTATGGCGCGTGCACTTCTTGCTGATCCAGACCTGCCGAAGAAAGCACGACTTGGCGAGCCCGAGAAAGTGGTCAAGTGCATTTACTGGAACATCTGCAAGGCGCTCGACGAGAATTTCCATAAGGTCGTCTGCGGTCTCTGGCCGAAGCACGAACTGCATGCGCCAGAATCGAACGACACCGAGGCGCCTAAGTGGCAGATCGACGAACCGCTCACCGCAGCAACGCGGACAGGTGCCATACGCTTGTCATGGAAAACTGCTAAGGACAACGAAGCGGTGATGGGCTACGAGATCTGGCGATCGGAGAATAACGGCAAGTCGTTTGAGCACATCTACTCCGTGAGTGTGTCCATGTATACCGATACTCTTGCCGTCAGCGGTGTAGCGTATCAGTATTATGTTCGCGCCTATGATCTTGCTGGCAATAAGAGCGTGCGTTCGAACATAGCCAACGTAGAGCTACCCCTTGAAGTATTCATTCCGGATCAGGCAGAGATCAAGAAGAATCTCGCAAAGGGTTACTTCCTTGCGCCAAAGCCACCTGTAACTGCAGCAATTGTGGCTGAAGAATCCTCAGCATCCTAACAATTCAATAGATACTGTCATGGTCAGACGTTTATGTTATCTATTGCCTCTCCTTCTGCTCGTCATTGCGTCGAGAAGTGATGCAACGTGGCAAAAGATCATTCAGGCTGAAGTAACTGCGTTCGATATGATGTCGAATGGTACAGGACTGATCGCGATCTCTCCTTCCGCCCCCTATCTCGCGAAGAAGACACCGACATCGCTCGATGGAGTGATCGTCATGACGAGCGAGATCACAGATGTTTCGATCGTCGATCAGAACCTCGCGTTCATGGTCGTTAAAGATAGCGGCGTTTATCAGAGCGCGAAGGGCTGGACGGAGTGGTCGCGACTTGACACGATCACGACGATGAAGTTCTTGATCACAACACCATGGGCTATCGTCGGGCAAAGTTCAAAGGGCACGCGCTTTCTCTTTCAGGGTAAGTTCTACTTCGCAAGTGGACTCGACCAAACAGAGCCTTTGCTTGCTATCGACTACCTCTCGGACTCCACGCTCATTGGCGTCTCTGCATTCAAGGTCTTTCGCTCCACGAACTTTGGTCGCGACTGGAAGGAGATTCACGAATTCCCGGATCCTGGTACTGGCTCGATCTACATCGATCGTGAAAGAAGCACCATCTACTTCGGAGGCACACGAGCGCTAAGCTACAGTACAAATGGCGGCACAAACTGGATCACCATGAATCAGACAGGCGGCGGTCAGTCGACACACGGTCAGGTCTATGGCACACCCGATTGCACCGGTACTTTTTATGTCGTCGGGTCAGACCTTGAATTTCCTGATATTCTCATCAGCCGTACGCAGGGCGAGTTCTTCCAGCTTGTTGGTTCAAACCCAGGTCACATCGGAACACCACCAAAGAAGCTGATCGCGTTTAACCGTGGCAATACTCTCTATTGGCAAGAGCCGATACTCCCTGGAGCAAACACTACGAAAGGCGCGCTGTGGTATAGTGTTGATGGCGCCGATGGCAGTGCGATCGATTCAGCTGCGTATTATATGTCGCTCGCAGTGCAGAACGATAATCTCTTCCGCATCTGCCGCGAGCCATCGAAAGCTGTCACTGTTACATTCACGAATATCGATTGCATCCCGCTTCTGATCGATTCGATCCGGCAGCTCAGCGGCAATGGCCAGCTCTTCCCGGATGTTTCCAAGTTCACGGTGACTGATGACGCGGTAACAACACGCACGTTCACCTATAACAACAACAAGACGATACTCGGGTGGGACACAGTGCGGATGGTAGCTTACCTGCATTCATCCGAAGGTATACGTAGAGAGTCAATTAACTTTGCGGTGATCGTGCGCACAGTCTCCGATCCGGCAAAGATGACGGCGAATGTGTCCGACATCGAATTCGGTGAAGTCAAGATCGATGGAGAGAAGTCGGTGCCATTCTCGATCACCAACACAGGTTGCGACGTGCTGCGCATTGATTCGCTCAGAAGCTCGTATCCAGAGATCTTTACGATCGTCTCGTCGAAGACCTTTCCAATTACACTTGCAAAGAACTCGAAAGCCGACTTCTCGGTGAAGTTCAAGCCGAACGAAGAAGGCCCGTTCCTCGAAGCGATCGAGATCGGAAGTAATGGCGGACATGAGTTCATTTCTTTGTACGGCATTGGTGCTAAAACGCCAACCGTCTCTGTCGAGCGAGAAGACGATGAGCCACGCATCTCGTTCTATCCGAATCCCTTTGTTGAGTCTGTTGTGATCGAGAATGCACCAGTTGGTTCGGCGATCACCGTACATGACATTCACGGACGAGCCTTGCTCTCGATGACCTCGATCGATGTGAGAAGCATCCTCAATCTGAATGCCGCTTCCTCCGGCACCTATGTCCTTTCCGTTGGCTCAAGGCGCTATAAACTTTTTAAGGAGTAACGCCATGATGCGTTTGGTCCGATCTCTCTTTGTTCTCTTCGTGATCCTCTCTGCCTCGCGTGTGGCAGCGCAGGGCGATTGGCAATTGCTTGGCAAGGTCCCTGGCGATTCACGGGGCTCCGCCGCGTTCTTCTTCAATGCGAATGAAGGCGTCATTGGCACTGGCGATTATTTCCTCGGTGGAAGCGCACGGCTTTACTATACGACAGATGGCGGCAGAACTTGGTCGCTCTCGATCATACCTAACCTAAACATCAAGGGTCAGGTCACCGACATCTGGTTTAAGGACAGGTCCAGCGGTTGGTGCACGATCACCGAAGCATCATACACCGGATGGTCGGGGCTCTATCGATCAACAGACGCTGGACGCAGTTGGAAGCTCATGCGTCAGTCGCAATCCCCTGTATCTGTTCGAGAAAACTCCCGCGGAGTTTACTTCACCGATCGTGGCGCAGGCGGCACTGGCATCATCTTCTCGGGCGATGGCGGTAAGACGTTCTCAGTTGCCGCGATCAATGCCGCACCATTAGGAATCGACTTCGTCGATGATATGAACGGCTACGTAACGAGCGAGACTGGCGGCTCCGCCCCTCAGATGCGCACTATCAACGGCGGCGCTACATGGACAGCTTCGCAAAGCAACTATGAAGCATGGGGAGTCTTCGGCGATCCTTCCACAGGCGACTTCATCTACGCGTCCGAGAAAGATGGTGCAAAGGACGCCTCGATGAGCGCGATCAACCGCGTCACGAAAGCTGGAGCCGTACAACAAGAATGGACCGATTCCGCGATGGTCATCACCGGTGGCATCGCCGGTTTTCGCGGCTGTGTTAGCACGATGTACGTACAAGGTCAGGGACAGCGTGGGAAGCTTAAAGGCTTTATGCGTTCGAAAGATGGCGGCAACACATGGGTACCAGTTGGCGGACCATCACATGCACACGATACGCGCTTCGCCGTCACAGGACGTGGTGCCGTGGTCTATGCATTCGATAACGGCGCCAACATGTATAAGACGATGACCGGCGGCGATGGCACATTGCGCGCCACCGTGCAGCAAGATCTTACCATGAAGACGGTGATCTTGCCACGCGTCGAATCGCGTGAGTGCGATAGCGTCACAATACCGATCGAGCTGGTGCTGGCGAATTGCGATTCTGCAAGACTCTTTGCGGTCGAAGTGCTCAATGATCCGCTGAGCGAACTACTACCACTCAAGACGATCGGCAGATTCATCGGCGGCAACGTCCGCGACACCCTACGCATCCGCTTTCGCCCGCAGCAGTTAGGGACAACGACGTTCCGCATCAAGGTGACACTGGAACACCGAGATGGCTATACCGAGGACACGATCCTCAACCTAGACGCGAAAGGACTTCCATCAGCAGAGATCTTTTCGGTCACCGAACAGACCGCTCCGAAGACGATCAACTTCGGTAAGATGAATATTTGCGCAGGCGATTCTGTCCGCATTATCAGGCTGACGAACAATGGCTGCGGTGATCTAGAAGTGAACAACATCACACTCACGCAGTCAGGCTTCGAGTTGCGCTCTCGTATCAGCCCTATACGCTTAAGTCCTGGTGACGATAGAAAGTATCTCGTCCGCTTCCGTCCCCGTACGCTTGGTGCGCAGGGTGCATGGCTTGTGTTCCATACGCGCGATGGCCGCGATAGCATTCGTGTTACCGGCGAAGGCATTCCAGGACAGCGCGGTCTGGAGCTTTCGCAGCCAGCGATCTCCTCGAGCACCTGCGATTCCGTCGAAGCGAAGATCAGGATCCGCAATACTTCGTGCGGCGATGTCGATCTCGCCAACGTACTGGCCAGTGCACCGCTGACGATCCTCGGTTTTGGTGGCAAGCTTTTAAAGCCAGATTCTGTCATCGAGATCACTGTTCGCTTTGCGCCGAAGACAGGTGGCGCCGCAACACATACACTCAACATCGATGCTTCGATCGGTGGTGATAACTTCGATACGACTCTAGCTATACAAACCACGGCTTCCGCAGGAAGCGTCGAGATCACTGTCCTCGATCGACTTGAATTCGATTCTGTTTCGACGTGCAGCCAGGTAACCTTGCCGATCTTGATCAAGAATACTGGTTGTGCAACGGTTAATGTAACCGGTAGTGTGATCGATGGGACAGACCCAGATTTCTCGATCGCGAAGGGCCTGACGGATCCAACCCTTCTGCCTTCAGAGACAGATACAGTCTGGATCACCTTCAAGCCGGGCGGCGTGGGCGAATTTACGAAAACGCTCCGCATCATGTCAAATGCCGGTGAGCGGACTGTCACGCTGCATGGCTACGGGCGTGATGATCAAGGCGAACTCACGCTATCGTTCGCTGCAACCTTGCAAGCTGAGCTTTGCACCCATCAGGACTTCACCGTTCGCATGAGCAACGGCACCTGCGATGATCTTACGGTCGATTCATTCATGGTCACGGGTGACGATGCTGACTTCATCTTCCCAACACGCGATCCGCAAGGCATAAAGGTTGGCGACGCATACGATCTCTTCGGACAATTCACGCCAACAGCGTCAGGGTTTCGCAGAATAACTATCCGCGTCTATTACACAGATATCAACGGCACGCACTTCCGCGATATCGAGATCACTGGTGTAGCAACAAGCTCACCGCCAATCTTCGCATCGCTGCCATCTGATAGCACAATGTTCGCGAGGATCCTCGAAGATCTGTCCATGCCGATCTATGTGAGCGGGGTTGTCAATGGTGACATCCAGATGGTGGAGTTCGCGCTCGCTCTCAACACCGATCTGCTGACGCCAACACGCATCGAGCTTAACGGCACTGAGATGGAAGGTGCGACGCAGACCATGTTCATGGTCATGAACGACAGTGTAACGGTGCGACTGGAGTTCAATCCGCCGCGCGCGATCGGTCAAGGCATTCTTGGACACATGAAATATCGTAGCTTCCTGACAGATACGATGCAAACGACGATCGCGTTGCTACGCTTCTCCGCGGCTGGAAGCCTTGCGAAGTGCCTTGCAACATCGGTGCAAAGCACAGCACCTACACTCTTCACGCTTGATCCGGAGTGCGGCGATCAATTCATTAGCGATCACATGTCGGATAGACTTGTCAGCATCGCAGGCATCCATCCGAACCCTAGCACAGGCAGGATCACGATGAAGCTCAATACCCCACGCGGTATCAGCGATGCAAGCGTCAGTGTGTACGATGCGACAGGGCGCGTGGTGATCGAGAAGCAGATCTCTGCAACAAAGAGCATATCACAAGATGTGAAGCTTGATATTCCTGGCAGCGCAGGACAGTATTTTATCCGCGTGCAGTCAGCTGCGGGGACATCAACACGATCTGTGATCGTACATAATTAGAGCCTCGTAGAGGCGGTATTATTGTAGCCCACTGCGTAAGCGGTGGGTTTTCTTTTGCCTGCAAATCAATTAAGCCCCATCGGGGCAGCATTGCGCAACCCCGGCAATGCCGCCCCAATGGGGCTCAACCCGATATCCACAAACGTGTAACCCACCGCTTACGCAGTGGGCTACAAATATGCCGTCCCTACGGGACTCGCGAAACGCTAGACGCGAAACGCTAGACGCGAAACGCTAGACGCTGGCCCCTGCTGCCTGCGCTGCTCTATCGCGAAGAACGTATCGCTGCACCTTGCCTGTGTCGGTGCGAGGTAAGGTATCGATGAACTCGATCTCGCGTGGATATTTGTATGGCGCAAGCTCGCGCTTGACATGGTCCTGTAATTCCTGCGCAAGTGAAGCATTGCCTTCGACTCCTGGTTGCAGCACAACATACGCTTTGACAATAGAGCCGCGAAGTTCATCTGGCTTCGGCACAACAGCCGATTCCTTTACTGAAGGATGCTCGTTGATCACCGTCTCGAGCTCGGGCGGCGAGACGTTATAGCCACCGGTGATGATGAGATCGTCATTGCGGCACTGATAATAGAAATAACCTTCCTCGTCCTGCATGAAAACATCGCCTGGTACATTCCAGCCATTCTTCACATAGCCTAGCTGGCGCTCGGGCTTGTTCCAGTAGCGGCAACCTGTCGGTCCCATAATGGCAAGCAGGCCCGGCGTGTTTGGCGGCAAGACGTTGCCAACTTCGTCAATGATCTGCGCTTTGTATCCCGGAACAGGCTTGCCGGTTGCACCTGGCTTCACATCGCCCGGTCGATTGCTGACGAAGATGTGCAGCATCTCCGTCGAGCCAATGCCATCGAGCAGATCGATGCCGTACTTCGCTTTCCACTTTGTGTAGACGGGCTCCGGCAGCGTCTCGCCAGCGCTCACGCCGATGCGGAGATTGGTCAGATCGAAATCACCAGCTTCATCAAGGCGCATCATCATGTTGTAGCATGTTGGCGCGCAGAAGCTGATAGTACACTTGTAATCGCTGAGCGTGCGCAGCATGTTCTCCGGTGTGAACTGATCGAGCAGCACAACGCTCGCACCGAATCGAAATGGGAAGATGAGCAGGCCACCAAGACCGAACGTGAATGCAAGCGACGGATGTCCACCAAAGATATCGTCAGGCGTTGGATTCAGAATATTCTTCGCATATCCATCGGCGATCGCGAGCACATCATCCTGAAAGTGTACAGTGCCCTTCGCATCGCCGGTCGAGCCCGATGTGT
>JBKJTP010000141.1:0-23952 GCA_046590195.1 Kapaibacterium sp. (SeqCode)
AAATTGCCACAGCCACTAGAGATGTTACCAGAGAAAGACCCACTGCTCGTACAACCTCCCGAAACCACTATAGTCCGTGACGTCATTGATCCAGCAATAAGTGTCCAACCAGCCGGCAGCGGGCTCCAACTATAAGACGCCTCGCAAGAAACCTCTGGTAAACTTAGCGCGACAAGCGGCTCATATAAGCAACCTATGCTGAAATTACCCGTCCCGGTCAGTGCGTCATGACTCCAAGCTATATTACCCACGTTACCTGAGGATCTCGTGACAGTTATTGACCTAGTTGCCTGACCACAGCCTGCGTTGTCCAGCGTTCCCGTAAAGGTGCCTGAGGAAGTGCACGTCCCTTTAACCCGGATTGTCCTTGACCACAAATTTCCTGAAACTAGGGTCCAGCCAGAAGGTAGAGCATTCCATTGATATGTAGGAAACGCGCAATTGAATCCTTCAGGCAAACTAAGCTCAATCTCGGGTTCGAGGGTACACGGAATTGTCACATTGCCAATGCCCGTGCTAGGTGAAATTCCAGCGGCGGACCACGCTATTCCCCCGAGATCATCTGCGGACTGGGGCGTGAATAACCTAGAGAATAGGGTTGTGCAGCCTTGCGTGCAGCCTTGTCCCCTCAGCTCCACCAGCGCAGGCTCGCATGTCATCCAGAAGCTAAAGGGGTAGGGCGTCGAACCACCTTGCTGATCCTTATGGATCCCGTTAACGTACCAGTCAAACCGCGTACATCCGCAGCCTTCAAAGCAATCTGGATCCAACTGAACTGATACCCAAGTGCAAGGAGCAGGGGGGTCCACTTGCGAAAATGGGAAAGTATACTCGATGCACTCCTGTGCCTTAGCTACAGTAGGCAACCCGAGACTAAAAATAGAACAGAGGAGAACTCCTATCGAGAACTGAGATAACTTAGTCATATCTGAAGAATGGTTGAAGAGTTACAAAAATACTCCTAGAACCAATATACAAAAGCTTAGCTGTCCAAAGGAAAAAAGCCGGGCATTGCCCGGCTTTTCGCATCTAAAGTCAAGATGTTGTCGCTAATTAGCGCTTCATTGGTGCATTAGCGATGCTGACACCATTACGTACCCATGGACCGCGAGCGGTACCACGACCTACGTAACCATTGTCCATTTGAGTCTGGTAGCTTACCTTTACCTGGATCGACTCGATGCCACCAACAGTCGTGTAAACCTGGCCTGTCGTAGCATTAGGTACGAGTTCGATACGGCCGTAGTGACCGTCATCAGTCAAGAATGGAATGATAGTCGATGTACCAACTGCCTCCCCTGAACGGGTTGTCAGATCAATTGAGTTATATGCCTTTGTACCTGTCTTGGCAATGAGAGTATTGATCGCATCTGTGTAGTAGTCATTATCCAATCCGCCTGCTACATTGAATGGCTCGCCGAAGAAAGTCCGCTTGGTCGTGATAATTCCAGATCCGTCGATACCAGGTGATAAGACCGATACCGGGGTATTAGGGAACTGGGTCAGATCGTTAGCAGCGAGTACAATGTCGATCTCATCCTTGCGCGTGGCACTGTTCACTGACATAGGGGTGATACCCGAAGCATCAATGATCAATCCGCTTGGATTGTTTGGGCTAGGATCAGCTGTGGAGAATATCTGAACAGAACCGCCTGCCTCAGGCCAGCGTGCTGCCGTCGCCCACGTCAAGTTGCTTGAAGCACCTGATGCGTTATGTACAGTCAGTGTATAGTTCTGGTTGGCCGACAATCCTGTTGCGATGGCGGTGTTGTATGTTGTACCCTGTGTGGCTACATACTTCGTGGTGACGCCTGCTGGACTAGTCACGTACAAGGTGTCGCTAGCTGACCCATTCTCCCAACGAACATTGATCGCTGAGGATGAACGTGCATTAGCTGAAAGCTTGGTTACGCCATTGCCGCCTGGACCGGTTGGATCTTCCTCGGTGCAGCTCGCGAGGCCCATCATGAGCACGAGCGAGAGCAGCGATAATTTTGTAAGTAATGTCTTCATAGAGTATCTTTTGTAAGATGTGATGAGAAACTGTTGTTTGAAAAATTCTTGAGAAAGCGATGAGTTGAAAGTGCTTAACGATCAATCACCCGAATCGCATTCTATTGACACAGAACTCTGAATTAGAGAGCAAGTTACAGCGAGGGTTTAATAGATGAACAGCTATTCAGCGTGCTCTCCATCTACCTCTGTATTGTTCACCATACTCCTCTTGCCCAGCCAGATCGGTGGTCCTCTTGGGACTCAGCCGTTAGGCGAAGGGTTCAGGTGGAGCCCATCTGACCAATTTTCATGCCGCAAGAGCTTGTGCACGGCTGGTTGGCCAAAACGTACAGAATAAGGCAGTTGGGCTACCACTAGTTTTCATATGAACAGATTAGTGAGCGATGAGGCTCCCTAAATGGATGAGTTCATCGTATTCTGAAGTCCGCGTGGGATGAAAGAAAATTAGTGGAGAGACGCCGTTTCGGATTCCATGCGCCGCAGAGCGGCCGACTTTAGTAGCCGTGGGCGTAAGCCCACGGACCCGGGCGACGAAGTACATTATGGCCGCGTAGCGGCAAACATTGCCACTACGTGGCCGCACAGCCCAATTGTGAGTCGCATTCCAGGGGCTTACGCCCACGGCTACTTAAGCGCACCGCTCCGCGGCGAGCTGCGGGACTGCAAATTGCGTGATCACCCCAGCCCAGCCCGCTTGAAAAGATAATCAATGTGCTTCGTCGCGGCAGCGGGATCGAAGGCATGATCGAGGTCATCCTTCGAGAGACGGCCGGAAACGTCGGGGTCCGCTTCGAGCAATCCGCGGAATGTGATATGCGGGTCCTTGCCTTCGGCTGCAAGCTCCCATACCTTCATTGCGTTGCGCTGCACGATCGAGTACGAAAGCTCACGCGAGAGTCCGCTCTTCGCTAGTAACAAGAGGACCGGCTGCGAGAAGACCAAGCCGCGCGTGAGATTAAGATTGCGCGCCATCGCCTCTGGATAGACGAACATCGTGTCAACCGTCTTGATCATCAGATGCAGCATGTAATCAAGCGTGATCGTAGCATCGGGGCCCATCACACGTTCGGTCGATGAATGCGAGATATCGCGCTCATGCCACAATGCGACGTTCTCCATCGCTGTCATTGCATAGCCGCGCAGCAAGCGTGCAAGCCCTGTGACGCGCTCCATCGTGATCGGATTGCGCTTGTGCGGCATAGCGCTCGAGCCCTTCTGTCCCTTGCTGAAAAATTCTTCTGCTTCGCGCACTTCCGTGCGTTGCAAGTGGCGGAGTTCAACAGCGATCTTCTCAAGGCTCGCACCGACGAGTGCTATGACCGAGAAGTACTCAGCATGACGATCCCGCTGAATGACCTGCGTCGAGATCGGCGCTGGCTTCAGTCCCATCCTCTCGCACACGAATTCTTCGACGGTTGGCGAGAGATGCTCGAATGTGCCGACAGCTCCGGAGATCATACCGACCGAGATCGCATCGACCGCATGCGCCATGCGCTCGCGGCAGCGGATCATCTCTGCGTAAAACACGGCGAGCTTGAGGCCGAAAGTCGTTGGCTCAGCATGAATGCCATGCGTACGGCCTATCATCGGGGTGTGCTTGAACTCCAGGCAACGCTTGCGGAGCGCTTCAATAAGATCATCGATCCCTGTGAGGAGTCGCTTGCCGGCCTGCATGCACTGGACGGAGAAGGCGGTGTCGACGACGTCGCTTGAGGTCATGCCCAAATGGACGAAGCGTGAGTCGGGCCCGACGTGCTCGGCAAGGTTGGTCAGGAAGGCGATGACGTCGTGTTTTGTCTCGGCTTCGATCTCCTCGATCCTAGCCACATCAAATTTTGCTTTCTCCCGGATGCCTTTGGTCACACCTGCGGGAACAATGCCTAATTCTTCTTGCTTCTCAGTAGCAAGTAGTTCTATTTCAAGCCAAATTCTATAACGATTTTCATCGGTCCAGATCGCGCCCATCTCTGGGCGTGTATAACGAGCGATCATCTTCGGGATCTGAGGTAGGTTTGAGTAAAAGACTGCCGGATCGGTTACGATCCTCATTACGCCTGTTCGCATATTGTTCTCGACAATATTGGCAGCCCCTATTAGCTGCCGTCCAAACGGAGAGTTGCCCGATTCGGTGCGAAAATACTGAATCTACGATCCGGTTGCCCATTAGCCCGTTCGCCTGTATTATTACTTTTTAGGTTCTTGATCCGAAAAGATCGCCAATAGATCTGCCCTTCGGATAACCCAAAGCTGTGTGCAGCCAACGTTGCCCATTGCCCTGAAGTAATGCCCGTTCTTTAAGGCCCGTTTAGAGAGAAAAGCCATGTTAGCCACGCTAAGTCTTGCAGCCCTGCTTGCCAAGAGTGCTGCGGTTGATCCACAGATGCCAGTTGAGGCTGTCACACCAGTCGTGATGCCTAGGACTGAGATCGTACTCGAAGTTCGTCCGATGACCGAAGAAGACCGCCTCCGTTTCCCCGGCCGCGAGCGCTTCGATAAGACCGAGTGGTACGAATCGCAGCAGAAGACGGTGCAGACCGTCATCATCCCCGAGTACGTACAGGAGTGGTCGAACAACGGCCGCGATGTATCGTGACCTGGGTCATTAGGTTTGATGAAAAGCCGCTTCGAGCCGAGGCGGTTTTTTTGTTTAGCGCTCTGCCTCCGTCGTAGGACCACTTGGCAGAGTGGCCGGAAAGCGGGAAGCGCGTTTCCGGGCGGCATGTGAACCTTGTGCATGAAACGGATAGCTCGATCACGCTTCACGCAAAAAATTGGTGCTGGCGAGAATATCTGTCTCCGCTGCTCCCGGCCACTCTGCCGAGTGGCTCTACGAAGAATGGTGACTTTCTCACTCGGGTCTAGGTTAGCAATACATCTCACAACTGTTCTCGTCTGGCCCTGATCAACTGTTATGAAAGAAGCTGCCCGCGGCATTGTCAGGAAAGTGCGCAAGGAGGTCAAGCAGCCGAAGTGGCGGCGCTCCAAGGGTATTCGCTGGACGATCGGTATTGTGCTCACGCTCGCCATCGCCGCGCTCTTTCCGCGTGCAAAGACCGCTGAATATCTCGGTTATTCCGTCGGCTCGCTTTGGACCAACGAGACCGTTGTTGCGCCATTCACCTATCCGGTCTATAAAGATCCGCATCGTCTCCGCGAAGATATTAGCGAAGCGCTGCAAGAGCTCTATCCGGTGTATCTTCAGGATGCGAACGCGAAAGTAAGGTCTATCGACTCGCTGCGCAAGACGTGGCTCATGCTTACAAGGGCTATCGATCGCGCACGTAATGACACCACACGATCGGCCTCGATCCCCGACAGCTTTGCTTACGTCGATCTCAGCGCTGATCAATGGTCTGTGCTGCTATCGGATCGTCCGCAGGTTGATCTGACGAAGGCAGTTGTTGCATTGGAAGCGATCGTTGAAGAGATCTATGCGAAGCAGCAGGTCGTCGAGTTCGATCAAGTGCCACCGGAGCTAAGCTCGAAGAAGCTAATCGCACTGCGCACTCGGGCAACAGAAGAAGTGCTGATCGAGCGAGACTCGCTGCTGACCCGCGAACGAGCAGAGGCCGTTATCGCAACGAGACTCGATCGTCGACTGCAAAGCAGCAAGCCAGTTGCTCACGCACTCTCGCGGATCGCAAGCCATTCGCTGGTACCCAACGTCATCTACAGCAACCAGAAAACAGAAGAGAACCGCGAAGCACTTTCCGCACGCGTAACACGCACCGATGGCATCATCACCGAAGGACAGCGTATCATCGGCAAGGGCGACATTATCACGCCGCAGATGAAAGCCTCCCTCGAGAGCCTCTCGCAGGTGCGTATGGATCGCGGTGGTTGGTGGGCGCAATTCGGCCGCATCATCGGTACGATCGGACACGTAGCAGTCATCATCCTCTTGATGGTGCTCTACCTGAAGTTCATTCGCCGACGAATTTACAACGATAATCTTCAGGTACTGCTGCTCTCGGCAGTGATCTTTTTCCCTGCTGCCCTGGCATTCCTGAGCATTCAGATCCAGGTCGATTTCCCACTGGAGTATCTGATCCTGCTGCCAGTAACTTCGATGCTGCTGACGGTCATGTTCGATTCTCGGACAGGCTTTTATGGCACGGTGGTCTGCGCATTGATCATCGCGGGTATTCGTGGAAATGATTATAGTGTTGCCCTCGCTGGACTTACCGCAGGTGCATTCGCAGCGTATACAGTACGCGATCTTCGCAGCCGCTCTCAGCTTTTTCAGAGTATCGGCTATATTCTGCTCGGCTATCTCATCGCGATCACCGCACTTGCGCTCGAGCGCGGCACGCCGTTCAATGAGTTCAGCATGGAAATGATAGCCGCGCTTGGCAACTCACTGATCTCACCAGTGCTGACGCTCGGTGTGCTCTATGCAGTAGAGACGATGTTCGATACCGTGAGCGAGCTTCGCCTGACCGAATACGACAACATCAATCATCCCCTCTTACGCGAGTTAGCATTGCGTGCACCCGGCACCTACCAGCACACGATGATGGTAGCACAGCTTGCAGAGAATGCGTCTATCGCGATCGGTGCCAATGCATTGCTTGCGAAAGTTGGCGCATACTTCCACGACATTGGTAAGCTCACGCAGCCGACAGATTTCATCGAGAACCAGGGCGGAGATGTAACGAACGTCCATGAAGTGCTGACGCCTGAAGAAAGCGCAAAGCGCGTCCGCGAGCATGTGACGCAGGGTATCGATCTTGCATATGCGCATAACCTGCCTGAGCGCGTTGTTGACTTCATCCCGATGCATCACGGAACGCTCAAGATATCGTTCTTCTATGATCGTTACGTAAAGCTGACTGGCGAGGTGCCTGATGAGGAGCTGTTCCGCTACCCTGGTCCAAGACCCGATACGAAAGAGACAGCGATCGTGATGCTTGCAGATGCTGCTGAAGCCATCGCGAGGAATGTTGCTCAGAAATCTGCGGAGCCGTCCATTGAAGCGATCGATCAGGCGCTGGAGAATCTCGTTCGCGCTCGTATCAATGAAGGACAGCTCGATGATTGCGATCTTACACTGAAAGAGATGCATACCATTCGCAATGTCTTCTCACATTTGCTCGGAGGTCTGCATCACGCACGCATTAGTTATCCGGGGCAGAGCGGCGCAGCGCAAGCCGCCGATTCTCCGCTTGCGATCTTGCAGTCCACTGAAACCGTCGCAGACTAGAGCGTGGCAAAAGCGACCGTCGCAAAGACAACGCGTGCCCGCACGCTTGAGGCGCTGCTCGATGAGACGGATCAGATCAGGCAACCGAAGCTCAAGACCTCGCCGCTCGATCTCTATCTGAATTATGTGAAGATCGAGCGCGGCTTATCGAAGAATTCGATCGATGCGTATAAGCGCGATCTCGAAAAGCTACAGAATTATCTGGAGCCTCAGCACATCGCCTTATTGCGAGTGCAACCAACGCATCTCTATTCCTTTCTTCGTGAGCTTGGTGAGGTCGGCTTAGAACGCACCAGCATCACTCGCATCATCTCCGCGATCCGTGGCTTCTATCGCTTCTTGCTGACCGAGCGGATGCTGACCGTCGATCCGACAGAGCATCTCGAAGTGAAAGCAGTAAAGCGCAAACTTCCTGACGTATTGACGATCGAGGAAGTCGATACGATATTGTCGCAACCTGATACCTCGACAAGTAAAGGCGTCCGCGACAAAGCTGTTCTTGAATTCCTTTATGCATCTGGAGCTCGTGTGAGCGAAGTCACTGAGCTTACGCTTACACAGCTCTGGCTTGCCGATGGGCTCGTGAAGTTATTCGGCAAGGGCAAGAAAGAACGTGTTGTGCCTGTTGGCAAGCCAGCGAAGGAAGCAGTTGAGAATTATCTTGACCATGTCCGCCCATTGCTTACAAAGGCTGGCAAGCAAACCGATGCGGTGTTCCTCAATCAGGAGCGCGGCTCTGCGCTTTCCCGCATGACGGTCTGGAACATCATCCAAGAGTACACGAAGGCGGCACGCATAGAGAAGAGTATCTCGCCGCATACGTTCAGACATTCGTTCGCTACACATCTGCTTGAGGGCGGTGCCGATCTCAGGATCGTCCAGGAAATGCTAGGTCACGCCGATATCTCGACGACGGAGATCTACACGCACGTCGATCGGTCATACTTGCAGGAGGTCCACCGCACATTCCATCCACGCGGATGACGATACCCGACCGCATCAAGAAGCAACTGATCAGGATCACGATGATCGGCGGCGCAGTGCGCCTGTTGATGCTGCTACTTCCGAAGTCGTTTCTCGTGACGTATCGCTTGCCCGATGACGCGATGTACTACTTCACCATCGCTCGCAATCTAGCGGGTGGCAAGGGCATCTCGTTCGATGGCGTTGATGCGACCAACGGCTTCCATCCGCTTTGGCTTTTCGTCATCACGCCTGTCTATTGGTTGACGAGCGGGCTATGGGATTCAGTGTACGTTGTCCTCGTGCTGCAATCGCTTCTGGATTCCGCGCTCATCTTCGCGTGCGGGTATGCAGCGTACAAGGCGCTAGACCTTGATGAACCACAGCGCCACTTCGCTGCACTCGCTGCAGCGATGATGTATGCATTTAATCCGATCAGCGTCATCCGCGGCATCAATGGGCTAGAGTCAACACTTGCAGCGCTGCTGCTTATCGTGTGGTTGGTGCATTACATCACACACTGGAGATCGCTGCAGGATAGCTACTTGAAGCTTGCAGTATTAACTGCGTTAGTCTTTCTTGCTCGGACCGATCTGATATTCCTCTTATTGCCTGCTCTCATCGCATTAGCTACCAGAGATGCGAAGCGCGGTGTTTCTCTCGGCAGCTATGTTGTACCAGCCATTGTCTCCCTAGCTTTTGTAAGCCCGTGGCTACTATGGTCGTTTACTTCGTTCGGCAGCATTGTGCAGACGAGCGGCGAGGCCGTCGCGATCTTTGCGCAGAAGAAGTTTGAGATCGAATTTGCGAATGGTGGTCAGGCAAGCTACATCATAGGCGAGCTGCTTCGCTCGTGGCTGAAGCCATTTTTCTATAGCGCGTACGCTGTCGGCGCAATAGCTTTGCTTCTCCTGCTCGCGAAGCGTACGAAGCGTGAGAGCCTCACGCCGTTCATTCCTCTGCTGCTCGGAGTCGCGGCGCTCTATGGGTACCACATTATCTCGCGTGGCTTCATCCGCGATTGGTACGTCATCCAATTCATCCCGCTGTTCGTGGTTCTTGCCGCTATCACGTTCGCGCACTTCACTCAGTCTCGCAGACTCTTTCTTTGGCTTACGCTCAGTCTCCTGTTCTGCGGATGGATCTGGGAGTTCACTCATCCTCGCATGGAATCTCAAGCGGTCTTGGCTGAGATAGGTCGTAGCCAGAAGTCGCACAACAAAGCCGGTTTTAATTCGGGATACTATGGTTATCTGGGTGATGGAAGGGTGATCAACATTGACGGAGTTGTGAACCATGACATTCTCCACTATCTGCGAATTGGGGATGTGCGGCGATACATCGATTCGGTCGGTATAGACGAGATCAGGGATTTCCGAGGGACGCTTGGCGGCTATCGCAATCTCTTTGCGCCAACCCTCACCGAGGGGTTTACTCTTGTCGACAGCATCCAGGCTGGTAATGGCGAGATCCTTGAAACCTGGCAGCGCGATGCGAAATAAGCCTCTAGTGGCGCAGAAGTGCCCTTTGTCGTGTGAACTTGCCTTATCGATTAGCTGTAATACTACATTCTGAGAACTGTGTCTCATCGATCTCGGCTTTGTTCAGGTGTCTCTCAACTATGGTCAAGAAGTTTCTCTCTTTCCTTTTCCTCGTTCTGATCGCTTCGCCGGCCTGGCTGATCGTTACGCCCGCTTGGGCACAAAGCGATGAGACGAGCGGCCGCGCCTCGATCTACGAATTCCTGAACATCACAGTCAACCCGCGCGCTGCCGCAATGGGCAATGCTTTCGTGGCGATGAAGAACGACCAGAATACCCTCTTCAGCAATCCGGCTGCGCTCGCCACGCTTGAGACCGATTCACTCGGCCGTTCCTATAAAGTCTCCGCTGGGTTTCTCAAGCACGTTCTCGACATCAATGAAGGATTCGTATCCTTCGGCGCACCTACTGATACGATCCTCGGAATAGAAGGCGGAATGGCTGTCGGCATCCAGTATATCAGCTACGGCTCATTCGATGGCCGCGACATTAATGCAGCACCGACTGGTGAATTCGGTGCTCAAGAGCTTTCGGTCAATTTCGGTTATGGGGGCAATTTCCGTGGCGTCCACTTCGGCCTCGGCGCGAAGCTCATCTCCTCAAGCCTCGTAAGCGGCAGCACGGTAGAAGACTATAGTTCTCTCGGTGGTGCACTCGACGCAGGAGTGTTCTATGAGTACGAGCCGCTGCTCATGACGTTCGGCGTCTCAGCGCTGAATATTGGCACACAGTTCTCAACTTATGCAGGTGTCGATGAGCCGCTTCCATTCAACCTCCAACTTGGTATCTCGAAGAAGCTCGAGCGCTTGCCGCTCACGCTGCATGTGGCATTCCGGAGACTCTCACGTGACCGTGAAGGGCGCAATCTTTTCTACGCACTGAATGACTTTGCCGTTGGTGGCGAGTTCGTGCTCGGTCGCGTTGTACGCCTGCGATTTGGCTACGAGAATCAGAAGCGACGCGATCTGAAGGTGCCAAAGGGCAATGGGCTTGCCGGCTTCTCTATCGGCACCGGTATCAATGTCAAGCAGTACCAGTTCGACTTCGCCTACAACATGCAGGGCCATGCCTTCCAGGATCTCATCCGCTTCGGTGCGTCGATGGCCTGGTAGTCTGTTTTGGCCGCTAATGAATGTAAAAAGCCTCGCATAGCGAGGCTTTTTTTGTCAATTACCTATTCCGCATGGAGCACCTAAAACGAAAATAGCCCAGCAAAGCTGGGCTATTTCCTAAGTAGCGGGGGTAGGACTTGAACCTACGGCCTTCGGGTTATGAGCCCGACGAGCTACCAACTGCTCCACCCCGCGATCATTGAGCCGGTACAACCTGCTTATGCGGAGTATCGGTTCCGACTCATTCAGCAGGTGAGGCCGAATTCACCTGCTCACTTGATCGGCTCGTATTCCAGCGTTTTCTTGATCGCGGACTCGAAGTCCTTGCGAGTTTTCTGGCCTTCGAGCGTCTGATGAACCTTGCCGTTGCGAGCTACTATAAAGAGCGTCGGCATCGTGTTGATACCGCCGTACGCATAGTTGAGCTCGTTATTACCTAGAACCTGCTGGAAGTCGACCCCGAGACTATCGCACGTTCGCTGGGACTTCCACACTGCTGAGCTATCTTTCCCTTTGCCCGTCAGCACTCCAAGATAGAACACATCGCTATCCTGCATCGCAAGTCTCGCTTGCTGCAATTGCTTCACGGTGTTGACCGACCATGGCTGCGAGTCATTCCAAAAATAGATCGCCATCACTCGGCC
The DNA here is from genome assembly GCA_046590195.1 of Kapaibacterium sp. (SeqCode). Lineage (GTDB taxonomy): Bacteria > Bacteroidota > Ignavibacteria > Palsa-1295 > Palsa-1295 > JBKJTP01. Next base: position 11,480 of record JBKJTP010000141.1, read on the forward strand.
GTAATTCTCTCTGAGCTGGCGAACCGCGCCGGTGCTATCCCACCATGTGAAGCTCGTTGCGAGATTGATCGTCCCAATGCGATCGAACTCCCCAAGCAGTGATACGCTGCGCGCGAACGAGCGGCTAGTATCGAGCGGGCCATTGATGATGCGCGTGGGTGTGGTATCCTGCGAGCTAAAAAAGCTGCAGCCTGCCACGAAAAGTGTTAGCGCAACAAGGAGTGAAGAACGGCGAAATGAGAGCACAGAAATGCGGATAAGAACAACAACGTCAGAAACCTCAAAGGGCTGTCTGCTGCGCGATGAACTTACGTATCGACTCACGCACAGTAACAGGTGTTTCCACGAAAGGGAAACGCAGACGGAGGACGTTTCGTGTTGCGCGATCGAGAGAATGATCCAGATCGCATGCCGCGCATATGCTGAGGTGCTGCGCGAGATCGCTCTGCTCAGCTTCGGGGAGGCTCTCACCATCGAGCAGTGTGGCCGCTCGTTCCTGGTAGTCAACGCAATTCATTGTCGTCCAATGTGCGGATGAAAAAGACTATAAATAAGCTCAAGAAGTACTAAAGCAATGACTCGCACCCGCTAAGAGTTCGCATACACGCCGCAATTAATCATGTTGCAACGCACACTTAATAGAGGCGAGAGGCTAGCGTTCAGCGTATAGCGTCGAGGGGGTTAGGAGTCATAAGCAAGTCATTTCGAACGTAGTGAGAAATCTGTTGGGGTATTACGCCAATTTCGGGACAGACTCGCTATACGCTGAACGCTATACGCTGAACGCCAGACGCTTCCCCTACTCGCGATTGATCTGCTTCTTCTCTTCCTTCTTCGCTTCGTCGTAAAGCTTCGTGTAGCTGTTGTAGCGTTCGACGTGGATCTTATCCTCCTCTACCGCCTCAAGCACAGCGCAGCTAGGCTCATGCAAATGCGTGCAGTTCGTGATCTTGCAGTGCTCCTGATAAGGCAAGAACTCGACGAACGAAAATTTCAGATTCTCCGAATCGAGCTCGAAGTTTGCGAACTCACGGACGCCAGGTGTATCAACGACGAACGTACTCTCTTCGCCAGTTACTTGGCGCAATACGCTTGAAGTCGTTGTGTGTGCACCGCGGTTGAACTTGCGCTGCAGGTCGCCGATCTTCTCCTTATCAGTACCGAGCAGCGCATTCACTAGCGACGATTTGCCAACGCCCGAATGACCTGCAAACACACTGACCTTTCCGCGTATGGCATCGCGCAGTTCTTCGATACCTTTCTGCTTCGCTGCGCTGACTCCAACGGAGCCATAGCCAAGCGAGCGATAGAGATTGATGAACTCGTTGATCACCTCCTGCTCTTGCGGTGCGCTTGCGATATCGATCTTGTTGATCGCGATCAGGATGTCGAGTCCACCCTGAATGCCGGCAACAACAAAACGATCGATGATACCCGGACTAAGCGGCGGATCGTAAATACTCGCGACCACCACCAACATATCCACGTTCGCGACGACCACTTGCTCGAAGTTGTCTTTGCGGCCCGCTGCCTTACGCGAGAGCTTCGTCTTGCGCCGCTCGACGTAGTGGACCACGTCATCTCCTTCCGCCTGAGTCTCGAGCGCGACGAGATCGCCAACTGCAACCAAGGTCGAGTTCAGATTCGAAGTCTGTGTGCCGCGGAAGGTACGCGCTTTCTGAACCGAGCCATCGACAGCCTGACAGATAAAGTACGCACCTTCCGAGCGAATGACACGAAGGAACGTCAGCCCGCTCTTATCGATCTCCTGCTCGACGCCTGTCGCAAACTTCGCGCGGCTCCGATGCTTGAGTGTTTTGCGGCGCGCGCGTGAGCGATCCTCATGTCCGCGGCGAATTCTCTCAACCGAGGATTCTTCGCTACTTTCGTGCTGCTCCGGTTGTTCTTCCTCTCGCGGTAGTGGCTTTTTATCCTCGTTGTCGGACAAGTCTCTCGGGGTGTCGTGTATCGTTGTGCTTCTTGACCAGTACGGATCGCTTATCAAAACATTGGACCACACGGTAGATAGTTCGCGCAAATCCTGGCTGTACCTCTCGCTTGCGGTGGGCTTTCTGATCTATCTGCCCCAGATCTTCTGGTCGTTCGGACACGATCAGAACGTCTTCGCTGCGATCGGCTCCTACATCCTCAAAGGTTTTCGCCCGTATTCCGAGCTTTGGGATGTTAAGCCACCAAACATCTTCTATGCGTACGGCATTGCCCAGTTGATCTTCGGAAGATCGGAGATCAGCATTCGCATCGTCGATCTCATTTCGACTCTCATCTCTGCCGCGCTCGTCTTCCGACTGATCGAGAACACGCTCACCGGAATAAAGAACACAAGCTGGATACGCTGGGCATCCGCAGCAGGCGCAGTGCTGTGGTGTGCAACAAATCTCTCGCTTGGCCTTGCCGACACCGCGCAGACCGAATCCTTCTCCCAGCCGTTCCTGCTTGGTGCCTTCGTGCTCTGGAGCAAACCCAAGCGCGGACACCGCACGCTCTTCTTCGTCGGCATCCTGCTCAGCATCGCTACGCTTTTCAAGCTGACGAATCTCATCTTCCTGCCAGCACTGCTACTGTTCGAGCTCCTCTTCCGCAATGAAGGAAGCACGAAGCGAGTGCAGCATTTCTTCAGATGTATAGCGCTCGTGCTCTTCGGATTCGTACTAGGTTCAGCGATACAGCTCATCGTGCTACTAGCGCAAGGCAGCATGTCGGATTTTTTTCGCATGATGAGCAATGTGATCCGCTATCACACGGAGCCGGGTTCGATCAATGTGCTCGATGTACTGCGCGCGATCTGGCTGTATGTCGATCTCTTCGGTATCATTGCGCTGCTGGGTTGCGCATACTATTACTTCGGTCGCTTCGAGAAGATCGGATTGTTCAAGCGCGTGTTGCCGCTCCTGATCCTGCTCCTCTGCGGCGCGATCGTGGTGCTATCGCAGGGCAAAGGCTGGGGGTATCATTTTGTCGTGCTATTGCCGGCGCTCATTCCGATCGTAGCGATCGGCGTTGGCTTCGCACTTTCAACCGCTAGCCAGTTACCAAGCCGGACACTCGGCTATGCAACGCTCATCGCTCTGATCATGGCGCCGATGCTGCTAGGCCCGAGCGGACGCCGCCGCATGCGCTACGCAGCAAGTAGTTGGCAGTCGATCACCGAACACAACGCCTATCTCGCAACGCTCGGCACGCCGCACGGCATTTACGAACCAAGCTGCACCGAGATGCTCGCAGAGCGTTTGAAGGAAGAGAGCTTCGATCGCGATCGCGTCTTTATTCTCGGCCACGAACCCGGCGCATACTGGAAGAGCAATCGCTTGCCCGCAAGCCGATTCATCTACACACTTCTTCTCTCAAGCCCTGTTGTCCGCGATACGGATATCGTGACATTGCAGGAAGAGGTATTGCGCCGCAAGCCAAGCGTGATCGTCGTGCAGATGTATGACACCATCAACTTCTCCGGCCGATCGCTCACGAGTCAGGATCTGCTTTCAAGCAACCAGTTCATACCGCTGCGTCGAGAGATCGAGACGCACTACGACCTACGCGATACCCTCTGCCAGAAATTCCTGTTGTATAAGCGAAAGGCGAAGAGCCCGGAGACCTGATGCATCAGGGGTGTTCCTGCGCGAGCGGTCGGCGTCGCTCAGGATGACACTGATTAGCTTACAGAAACCCCGGATTTAGTTGAGTTCGCTAGCTGTTTATTGCCGCGATAACGATTTCGAGCTATTCGAAAGCTCGATCAGGAATTGTAACGAATACTAGGACAAGAAACGATATGTACGATCCGATGCTGGTTCAGCCGATGCGCGAAGAGGTCACGGCGCTCGGTTATCAGGAATTGAAGACACCTGAGGAAGTCGATGCCGCGCTCAAAGCGCAGGGCACCGCTTTCGTCTTCATCAATTCTGTGTGCGGTTGCTCCGCTGGGGGCGCACGTCCTGCACTGGCGCTCGCGTCAAAGCATGATACGCAGCCAGACCGTCTGACGACCGCATTCGCTGGCAATGACGCCGCCGCCACCAAGCAGGCACGCAGCTACTTCACCGGCATTGCACCATCATCGCCGTCGATGGCGCTCATCAAGAATGGAGAGCTCGTCTGGATGCTTGAGCGCTGGCAGATCGAAGGACGGCACCCGATCGAGATCGCAAACTCGATGAAGGAAGCATTCGATAAGCACTGCGCAGTCAAGGCAGAAGCTTGAGATAAGGACTCGTTTTCGCAAGGGCGCCACATGGCGCCTTTTGCATTTCTGTGGATTGCGAAGCACTATGCTGAGAGAGTAGTACAATTTGCAAGCTCAGCTATTAAATTCTAGTAATTTGAGCGATAGGGGCCACTTTTTCTCTTGGCACATAGTTGGATATCTAGCGTCAACGCTGTAGGATCCGTCCTACGGTCTTGAATACCGAGAGCTACCACTCGCAGAGCTCTCACTCTTATTCTTGCTTCTACAGCCAAGTTATACTCCGCTAAGCTCGAGCTATCTCGAGCGGCCTGCAAAGGCTATCCTATTCAGGTTAGAAGGACACGTTTCATGCTTCAGTTACGCCAAACACAAGGATTACAGCAGCGCCTAACGCCCCAGCAGGTCCAGTACCTGAAGCTGCTCCAGTTGCCGATCATTGCCCTTGAGCAGCGCATCAAGAGTGAGATCGAGGAGAACCCGATGCTCGAAGAGACCGGCGAGGATGAGGAGACGATCCGCCAGGAGCCTTCGGAGGAGACGACATTAGAATCTGTTGAGCCATTCGAGACCGAGATCCCACGTCAGGAGCTTTCGGCCGATGGTACGCCCGCCGAATCCAACCTCAGCGAAGAGGATCAGCTTGCACGCTTGCAGGAGCAGCGCCGCAAGGAAGAGATGGAAGAGCGGATCCAGAACAAAGAAGAATCGAACGAGTACTCGTTCGAAGATTATATGAATGATGAGGTCGAGGGATACAAAAGCCCTACGGCATCATCGGGTGGCGATGACGATCGCGAAGAAATGCCGCACGCCGCCAGCGAAAGCTTTACTGAGTCGCTCTATGCCCAGATCTCGATGCTCAATCTGCCAGATCGCTACCGAGCTCTTGCTGAAGAGATCATCGGTTCGATCGACGAGGACGGGTATCTCCGTGTGCCTCTCGATCAAGTTGTAGCAGATGCTGGTGCATTCTACGGTGAAGAGTATACTGTAGCCGAAGGCGAGGCCGTACTCAAGCGCGTACAGAAACTCGATCCTCCTGGCGTAGCAGCTCGCGATCTTCGCGAGTGTCTGCTCGTGCAGTTGGAAGTGATGCCGAATCATAATCCTGTCCGTGAACTCGCACGCCGTATCATCGGCGAGCGCTTTGATGATTTCGTGAACAAGCGCTATACGCAGCTTGCTCGTCATCTTGGTGTTGACACACAGGAGCTCAAGCCGGCGATCGATATGATCTCGCGCCTCAATCCGAAGCCCGGTGCTCCAACCGGTGAGCTTACCGAGAGCACGAAGTATATCACTGCAGATTTTTACATTGAGAAGACTCCGGACGGTAAGGACTTCGTTATCACGCTGAACGAGCGTGGTATTCCTCCACTTCGCGTGAACGCTGCTTACAAGGACCTCGTCCGCAAGCAGGCGCCAGAGCATGGCAAGGCACTCAATGCTGAAGCGAAGGACTTTATCAAGAAGAAGTTCGAAGCTGCAAAGTTCTTTATCATGGCGATCTATCAGCGCCGTGAGACGATGATGCGCGTCATGCAATCGATCGTCAAGCATCAGCGCAACTTCTTCGAATCTGGTGAGAAGTACCTGAAACCGTTGATCTATAAGACGATCGCTGAAGATATCGGCATGGATATCTCGACGATCTGCCGCGTCGTTAATGGCAAATATTGCCAGACCGATTTTGGTGTGTTCGAGTTGAAGTACTTCTTCTCAGAAGCGATCCCGACCGATAGTGGCGATGGCGAAGCCGTTGCGAACAAGGTAGTCAAGGGCCGCATCAAGGAGATCATCGAAAAAGAAGATGGCGGCGAACCGCTCAGCGATGAGAAGATCGTACAGATGCTCAATGGCGAAGGCTTCGACGTTGCACGCCGCACCGTTGCGAAGTACCGCGAGCAGATGAACATCCCCGTTGCACGTCTTCGCAAGAAGCTCATGTGATATTGACCCATGCTTGCCTCAATGAAGGCAGAGTAAGGATAGTTATCATACCGCCACGTTGTTGCAGAACAACTGGCGGTTTGTTACTTTAAGCTTATGACTCATTTCGCACATCTTCTTTCCTATTCTGTCTTTGCATTCCTGAATGCATGTTCAGCGAAACCGACGCCCGACGCTGCTTCCCTCCCCGGAAGCGATTCGCTTCCAGCGCCGACGGTCCAGTCGGCTGCCGTGACGTTAGGTCTCGAGAATCTGATCGAGCAGAAGTGGGCGCCGCTCGCTGGCAAGAAGATCGGATTGATCGTGAATCAAACGTCGCGAACAGCGCGTGGTGAGTTTGGCCCCGAGCTCTTCGCAAAGCAAAAGAGCTTTACACTCGCCAAGCTCTTCTCGCCAGAGCATGGTCTGATGGGCAAGCGCGAAGCTGGCGTCACGAGCGATACGCTTGAGGACTTCATGGGCGTACCAGTCTTTTCGCTCTATGGCACTCACCGCAAGCCATCGGCAAAGATGATGCAAGGTCTCGATGCACTAGTCTTTGATATTCAAGACATCGGTGTTCGACCCTACACCTACGTCTCAACGATGATCCTTGCCATGGAAGCGGCTGCAGAGAACGGTGTACCGTTCTTTGTCCTCGACAGACCTAACCCATTGTCCGGCGATCGTATCGAAGGCAATATCATCGAGCAGGGATTGATCTCTTTTGTTGGACAGGTGCCAGTGCCCTACATCCACGGCATGACGTTAGGCGAGATCGCGAAGATGGCTGTAGATAAGGGCTGGTTCAAGAGCGCTGCGAAGTCGAACCTGACAGTTATCCCGCTCAAAGGTTGGACACGCAAGATGTATTGGCCATCGACAGGCTTGCCCTGGACCGCACCAAGCCCGAATATTCCACGTCCTGAGAGCGCTGTTGGCGCAGCAATGCTTGGAGCGATCGGTGAGCTTGGAATTCTCTCGATCGGTATTGGCACCGATCTGCCCTTCATGCGCATTGGCAGCAGCGTAACGCATGCCGACTCGATCTTCAACTCTTACACAGCCGTAATGGCGAAGAACCTCTCACTTACCAAAGGCGACTTCACGGCCAAGACGACGAGCGAAGGCACCAAGACCTACAAAGGCGTGACGATCAAGCTGCCCAAAGATTGGTCTACGCTCGGCGAACTTTATCCAGGGCAATTCCTGATGCTCGAACGGCTGATGGAGCAGAAGGCGATCCGGTCTGTCTTCGATCAGCGTCCAGCGAACACGGTTCAGATGTTCAACAAGGTCACCGGCAAATCGAATCTGCATGACGCACTTCGCACCACGGCGAAAGTAGCTGATCTACTCCCTCAGTGGCGCAAGGATGCTGACTCCTTCAGGGCCGATCGCGCGAAGTACCTGCTGTATAAGTAGTTCTTAACTAGAGCCTTCGATCGCAAGCCACCCAACTGAAGTTCTTTGCCGATCCCAAAACTTTGGGTATCTTTGCACATCAATTTTGATCTATGCTTACAGGCAAAAAGGTGCTTCTCGGGGTTACGGGTTCGATCGCTGCGATCAAGGCGCCCATCATCGCACGCGAGTTGATGCGCAAAGGTGCAACAGTTGTGTGCGCGATGACCGAAAGTGCTCAGCAATTCACCACGCCCACGGCGCTCGCAGCGCTGACCCAGAATCGTGTCATCACGGCGATCTTCCCGAAGGAAAAAGCAGGCTCCTCTGATGCCGGCACCTGGCATGTGCACCTCGGTCGGTCGATCGATCTGATGCTCATCGCGCCCTGCTCAGCTACGATGCTTGGCAAGCTCTCGAATGGGATCTATGACGATCCGGTCTCGCTGCTTTCGGCATCGCTCAGGCCCGGTACACCAGTCTTTATCGCACCTGCGATGGATGAGGAGATGTGGCTGCAGCAGGTGGTTCAGGAGAACGTAGAATATCTCGACGAGTTGGGATTCAGCATCATCCGGCCGATCAAAGGCGCGCTTGCAAGCGGACTGACCGGCGAAGGACGCATGCAGGAATTGCCAGAGATGATCGCAGAGATCGAGAGTTTTCTCGAGGCAGCGGAGATCGAGCATGAGCATATCATGCGCGAAGAGAAGCAATTGAGCGGGAAGAATGTATTGATCACGGGTGGCCCAACCTATGAGCCGATCGATCCGGTGCGCTTTATTGGCAATCGCTCTTCAGGCAAGATGGCTGCGGCACTAGCGCAACACGCTGCAGGCATGGGCGCGAATGTGACACTGATCATGGGACCAAGTTCTGTGAAGACGAACGGGGCTATTAATCGCCGCGACACAGAGACGGCAGAGGAAATGCTGCACGAAGTGATGATGCATCTTGCCAAGCAGGATATCATCATTATGAATGCTGCTGTGAGTGACTTCGCGGCTGATTCCGTGCATGATTCAAAACTGAAGAAGCGTGAACTTGACGAGCAGGATCTGTCGCTCAAGCTTCGGCGCACAACGGATATTCTTGCGAAGATCGCTGAGAACAAACGGTCGGATCAGCTCCTAGTAGGATTCGCTCTTGAGACTGGCGACAAGGCAGAAGAATACGCGATCGGTAAATTAAAAGAGAAATCGCTTGACATGATCGTTCTCAATCGAGCCGACATGGAAGGCGCGGGTTTTAGTGGGGACACCAACAAGGTGGTCATCTTTGATAAGTCAGGCAAGCGCGAAGAGCTGGATCTGATGACTAAGGATCGGTGTGCATTCGAGATCCTCTCACGAGTAGCAGTATTAGGCAATAGCTAAGCATGGCACAGAAAGAACTTACGTTAGCAGAGAAGCTCGAGATGTTTGCGAAAGAACAGGCTAGCCGCTACGGTGATGTGATCTCCTATGTCCCTTATCCAAGCGAGACTTCAGCACCTGCCGAACCTATGATTGCTGTTGCGACCGAACCTTCAACCACCACCGAAGAAATGCCTCGTAAGAAAGCCGCTGCTGCAGATGTGGCAACTGAGATCACGATCACGCATCATGGTTATAGCGAACTTCAGGAGAAGCTGAAAGTTTTTCAGAGTGAGCCGTGGGCGCAGACTACCACTCTTGCAGATCTTGAAGCGATCATTCAGGATTGCCACAAGTGCAGACTTTGGGAAACGCGTAACAAGTTGGTCTTCGGGAAGGGCAACTCGAACGCAGGCGTGATGGTGATCGGCGAAGCACCTGGAGCGGATGAAGATCTCCACGGCGAGCCATTCGTTGGCCGTGCAGGACAGTTGCTCACGAAAATGCTCGAGGCTGTGAACTTCAAACGCGAAGATGTCTTCATCGCGAACATGCTGAAGTCACGCCCGCCTAATAACCGTGACCCAAAGCCAGATGAACTCGAGGCATGCGAGCCATATCTCTGGCAACAGATCATGCTTATCAAGCCTAAGATGATCTTGTGCATGGGACGCATCGCAGCGATCTCGTTGCTTAAGAGCAAAGAGACGACGCTTGCAAGGATCCGTGGTAAGGTCTATGATTTTTACGGTGTGAAGGTCATGGCTACTTATCATCCAGCCGCGTTGCTTCGCAATCCCGATTGGAAGCGTCCTGCATGGGAGGACCTACAGCAGTTCAGAAAACTGTACGATGAGCTATCGCAAGGCGAGTAACAATTTTTTTTACAATGACAAAGGCCTTCCGAAGAAGGCCTTTGTAAGTTCTAATCCGATTGTTGCTTTTACAGCGTCGGATTCTCAGTCGAACCTGAAGCAAGCGGCAGTTCCGAGTTCGGCTCTGCGTGGGATTTGGATTTCGCAAATTCGATCTCGTAGCCAAGGCTCGTCAGTAATTGCTGAAGTGCATCGATCGAAAGATTACGACGTTTATGCATTACATTACTCAGCGTTTGTTCGCTGATGCCTGACTGTTTAGCTATTCTGTAGCGTGATAATCCCTCTCGGCGATGCAATTCATCGAGCAGTTCGTGGAGTTTGTCGCGATAGTCTCTCATGACTTAAAAAGGAAGAGTAAGAGCAAGCCGATAGGAGCTGAGCAACCCCGATAACGTCAGGTTCTGGAAGAGCATTTCCCTTGGAACAAATGAACAGCTTGTCCCACCGGAAAGCGAATATACAGAATTTTTAAGCGAAATCCTAATGAATTTTGAGAATCCTTCTGGTAAGTACCTCTAATGCATGAAGAGATATGGCTCCCAGCCTTTGTCCACTTTGCCAACGTATTGCCTCAAGAAGGTGACGTGGTTAGGACGGATAGGGCGCTTGGCAAGCGGCATTTCAGCTTCATCCGGTGTCTGGCTACCCTTGCGGTTGTTGCAGCGAATGCACGCGCTGACGAGGTTTTCCCAGGAATCTTCCCCCCCGCGCGACTTCGGGATCACGTGATCCACAGTCAATGAGATGCTGCTGGCACCGCAATACTGGCACTTGTGGCCGTCGCGTCGGAGAATATTCTTTCGAGACAAGATCACCTTCTTGAACGGTACCCTGACGTAACTTGAAAGCCGGACGACGCTTGGGAATGGGATCGCTCGAGAGACGGAATGCACCATCTTGTTCTCGGCATTAGAGACCATCTCGGCTTTGCCGAGAAACAGCAGAATGATCGCCTTCTGGACACTACAGATCGCGAGCGGCTCGTAATTGCCGTTCAGGATCAAAACTTTGCCGGAAAGGGATGGACTGGAGGGATGGAGATCGTCGTCGTCGAGGTGGGGATGTCCGAGGTGGCCATCATTGGCGCGCTGCAGATGTTGGAATCTGGCAGAGCGCGTAGCGGGTTGCCCAGCATAATAATGTTGGTGCTCGTGGCGCTTAGCGGATTTATGAGATTTTCTCGAGTCGAATGCTACTGCCCTCCGTTCTAGTTCTTCTGTGATCGCTGATGATGGAATTACATTATTGATAGCTACGCAGAGCAAGAATCAATTCCCGTCCCAGCTTTGGCCTCCCTTAAATTAATTGTTATCAATCGGCCTTCTTAGCGCGGCTGAGCACCCCGAGACATATTACACACCATGATCAACCTAAGCGGCAAGAACATACTTATCACCGGTTCTTCGCGTGGTATTGGTAAGGCAACGGCGATCCGGTTTGCAGAGGCAGGCGCGAACGTAGCAATCACCTACGAACGCAATCGAGAAGCAGCGCAGGATACTGTCAACGCGTTAAGCACGTTGGGGATACAAACCAAGCAGTTCAAAGTCGAACACCGCGATGAATCAGCACTCTCGGCTGCTATCGACGAGATCGTCGCTGATTGGGGGTCGCTCGACGCGGTCGTCGCGAATGCTGGGATCTGGAAAGAGGCCGCAGTCGACTTAATGACAGTCGAGCAATTTGAAGAGACGATGGAGATCAACATGACCTTCTCCTTCCTGCTCGCGAAGCATGCAGCGCGCGTGATGAAGCTACAGGGAAGTGGTGCGATCGTCATGGTGAGTTCAACTGCAGGACAGCGTGGCGAAGCAAATCATTCGCACTATGCAGCATCCAAGGGAGCGCAGATCAGCTTTACCAAGTCGCTCGCCGCTGAACTCGCTCCGTTCGGCATACGCACAAACTGCGTTGCTCCCGGCTGGGTGGCAACCGACATGACCCTTCGAACTCTCGAAGATGCCGCAGAAGCCGAGAAGGTTTATTCGACGATACCGCTAAGACGTGTCGCGCAACCCGAAGAGATCGCGAATGCGATCGTCTTTATTGCAAGCCCACTTGCTAGCTTCATCAACGGTGAGATCCTGAACGTCAATGGCGGGGCGGTTCTCGTTGGCTGATCACATCTTCCCCATGATCGCGTTTCTAATCGCGATCTGTAGCGGCGTCTGATCTGCCATCGTTCGATATGGCGCCGTTCTGCTACCACCGATCGCACGCCGTTGTTCGAGAAGCGATGGCTTGAATCGGATCGTTTGCTCGCCACCTGCGCGACGCACGATCACTACCTGATCTGCATCTCGATTGACATTTCGCATCAAATCGGTGATATTCTCCATGGTGACACGATTGCCGTTGAGGGAGATCACTGTATCAAATTGCTTGAAGCCTGCCTGCGAGAAGAATGACGTAGAAGGAAGTTCATCAATAACCATTTCGCCGCTTTGCGACAATGTCATTCGCAAATTCGCATTATCTCCGGAGACCTCCGAGGACAGGTCGAACTTAGAGGTTAGACCAAGCTGATTGAGTACGGCTTCTATATTGATCGAATCCGTACCCTGGATGTATCGTCGATGGAAGTCACTGAGATCAAGTCCCACGATCTTACCCATCTTCCCGATCAATTCGTCGTCCTTGAAGTACTTCTTCTGCTTAGCTTCTTTGTTCAGTGCAAGCATGATGTCGTTCAGCGACTTCTTG
>JBKJTP010000271.1:0-12269 GCA_046590195.1 Kapaibacterium sp. (SeqCode)
CTTCGCCACTTGGACTGAGTCGTTGACTTCGTTCTCTCTTGAAGGCGGGTCATTAACCACAACCTACCCTGTAGAGATTCCAACTAATTTGTCTTTGAACTAAGTTTGTTTGCTTGTTCTGATCTGCTTTCGAATTGCTTCGATCTTAGTCTCAGTGGAGCGGGCCTACAACCACGCTCGCCTAACCGAGATTCCAAGAATCTTAACGTGTTGATAACTTCCATCACGTTGAGAAATGCACTCATCTATTGGCTAGATGATATAGCAGATCGGCCGGTCTGGCCTAGGCGATCTATACTGTATATAGACCTATTTGAGAACTCATTGCCCGCTCGTGGTGCCGCGAGGACCTTCGCGACAAGGGGTTGAGTATTTGCGAGAGAGGCTTACGGCTCATGTCCGCAGGCGTTTCGACTTTGTCTCCAGTATGACGGCTTAGTAACCTAAGGCTTTTTGCCAGTCATCTGCGAGCTCTTTTGTCAAGTCAACCGTAGAATCACTTCCCGATTGCGGGGCGTACAACCGGGCAAGTGTCCACGGCGTTCCGGAAATTTTGGGGATGAGGGCCGATTAACTCAGATCGACACCAGAAACCCTGATCCTCGCGTCCACCGCTACCGCGCCCTTGCCGTTATTGTGCACGATCAACGGATTGACCTCCATCTCTGCGATCCCCGGGTGATCGGTCGCCAGTTGCCCGAGGCGCACGAGGACATCAACGACTGCTGCGCGGTCTGCTGGCGGCTTGCCTCGGAAGCCAGCGAGCACCCGTCCGAGGGTAGTGCGATCTAGCATTGCACTCGCTTGTGAAGATGTAACGGGGGCGAGCTCGAACGCCACATCTTTCTTCAGTTCGACCTCCGTGCCGCCACTGCCCACCATCAACAGTGGTCCGAATTGCGCATCCTGGACAACACCAAGTATCAGTTCAATACCTTGCTGCACTTGATTTTGCACGAGCACGCCTTTGATCGCTGCATCAGGTAACGCCTTCTTTGCATGCTCGATCATCGATGCATACTTACTGCGCAACTCGTCATCACTTTGTATGTTCAGCGTCACGCCACCGACATCTGTTTTATGCGTTACGCCTTCAGCAACGAGCTTGAGTACAACCGGATAACCTGATCGCTGTGCGATCTTCACGGCTTCATCGGGAGATGTTGCCACACTTGAGATTGCGACGGGGATCCCATAAGCACTGAGCAATGCCTCAACATGTTGTGCATCGAGCCAACCACTGCCTGCTGCTTTCAACAGGTCCTTCGAGTCACTGATATCGATTGACAATGGTGGAGCGCTAATCGCAAGCTCCTGTTCATCGAGCCATAGCTTGCGGCGATACATGGCGCCAAGCGTGCTGCCAATGCGTTCGGGGAAGGCGAAGTTCGGGATATGCTTGCGATGAAGGATCTGTGTCGCCTCACTTGTAGATGCGAGTCCCATGATGACCGACAAGATCGGCTTCTTCCTACCCAGTGGCGAATTCGCTACTTCACCAATGACCTCTGCAAGGCTCAGAGGGGAGAACCAGTCTTGGGGGGCCTGGATAACAGCGACTGCATCGACCGTTTCATCTGCAAGGAGAGCGTCAAGGCATAGTGCATAGGTGGCAGGTCCGGCACCAGCGAGAATGTCAACCGGATTCTCGACGCTCGCTGCAGCGAAGACGCGTCGACGAAGAAACGCTTTGGTATCCGAAGTCAACGGCGCGAGCGACAGTCCAGCATCTTCCAGAGCATCTGCAGCAAGGATCGCCGGGCCTCCTGCATTCGTAAGTATCGCTACACGACTACCCTGCGGCAGCGGTTGCCATGCAAGTGCGCGGCCCCAATCGAAGAGCTCCTCCATCGTGTGAGCCCACAACACCCCCGCACGTCGAAATGCAGATTCGTACGCTGCCATATCACCAGCTAAGGCACCGGTATGACTTGCAACAGCCTTCGCTCCACTCTTTCCGCGACCGGCTTTAAGAAACACTAACGGTAGCGTCTTTGCGGTTCGGCTTGCCGCGTCTACAAACTTTCTTCCATCAGAGGTACCCTCGATATAGCCAGTAACGACGCGGGTTTTACCATCTTGGCCGATCGCTTCAAGCATCTCTGCTTCAGCGACATCAAGCTGATTACCAAGACTCACAATGCGGCTAAACCCCACGCCAGAACCAACTGCCCAATCCATGACTGCTGCGGCCATCGCTCCCGATTGAGAAACGAATGCAATGTCACCAGGCCGCGGCATACCGACAACGAACGTCGTATTAATTGGGGTATGCGCGTCGATCGTACCGATACAATTTGGGCCGATGATACGCATGTCGAATTTCGCGGCGATGGCTGCAATATCCTTCTCGCGTTGCGCACCTTCGGGTCCAGTCTCACGGAAGCCGCCACTGACGATGATCGCGCCTTTGATTCCGCGCTTGCCACATGCTTCGATCTGCTCAGGCACTGCCGGCGCTGGTACAGAGATCACAGCAAGATCCAGCGGCCCTTCAATTTCCGAGATCGATCGATACACTTTGTATCCCAGTATCTCCTCTTCGTTCGGATTGACAGGATAGATCGCGCCCTCATATCGCACGTCTTGCAAATTCCTTACGATGCCGTATCCCAACTTGTGTGGCTCTCGTGATGCACCAATGACGGCCACACCCTGGGGACGAAAGAAGACTTTGAGATCGGAGGAAGGCATAATGTTTGGTAGGCTTTGACTCGATGGGAGACAGAGAGGGAACAGCCCACTAAGCAGTTCTAATCCAAAGAGGCCTGACTATCACTTGGTAGTCAGGCCTCTTCACTATTTCGGTATAGCTTTGCTTGAATTAAGAACCAAACGTACCCGCATTATAATCATTAAACGCCTCCAAGATCTCCTCGCGAGTGTTCATCACGAAGGGGCCGTACTGCACGATCGTCTCGCGGATAGGCTCTCCTGCAAATAGCAGCAACCTCGATTTCGTCTTGGCCTGTATGGCTACAATTGACTCGTCGCTATCGACGGGATCGAACCAGATGACGTTACCAGTCTTTACTCCCTGCTCTGAGATCACAGCATCGCCATCGATCAAATAAATGAATGAACGGTATGATGCATCAACTGGTATGTTCACTTCTGCATTCGTATCAAGCGAGATGTCGAGCAACGTCACAGCATGATGATTTTTGATCAGTGCATTCACATCATTAAAGCTACCAGAGATCACACGCACTTCCCCACCATAGATCTTCGCAATAGGAATGTGATCATTCGCTAGATCCTGATAGCGTGGCTCGACCATCTTCTTCGTTGATGGAAGATTGAGCCACAACTGCAGTGAATGCACTTGCTCCTCGCCTTGCGCGATCTCGCTATGCAAGATGCCGCGGCCGGCAGTCATCCATTGAATGTCGCCAGGATTCAACAAGCCCTCATTGCCTTTACTGTCCTTGTGTGTGATAGCACCCTCTAGAGCGATCGTCACCGTTTCGAATCCGCGATGCGGATGCGTATTAAAGCCACCATGGCTATCAAACCAGTCCTCAGCCATCATTATGAAGGGATCGGTGCGCTCGTAGGATTCGAACGATACGACGATCTTCTTCGCGTTGACCTGCGAATCGCCTGGATAATCGCGGGCCTTCTCAATGCGGCTGATAGGACGGGATGTGATGGTGCTAGACATAAGTATTTTGTTTTTCGAAGAATACGGACACCGCAATTGCTTGTTTCAACAAGCAAAAAGTGCAGTCTGCAGCGGCGGACTACACTTTTTAGCTTCTACATCTTCTTCCACTCAGGAATCAGCGTGTTCAGTGCGGGCCATACTCCAGGCTCGGTCTTCTTTGATTGATCGGCTACAAGTGCACGCTCGGCGAGTTCAACTGCCTGCTTGTAGTCGCCTGCCTTAGCATGCAATCGAGCTGCGATCGCAAGGCGATCATATGATTCGCTGCGCGAAAGTGCTTCTTTGGACCAGTAGAGCGCCTCTGGGATCATGAAGTCAGAGCTATACGCCCATCGAGCATACTGAAAGAACTCTCGGCCATCAGCGCTCTCTGCGGTATTCATCATGAGCATTGCTCGAATGATGTTCTCCGTATTGACCTCGATCTTCACTGGTACGCGCGTCTTCGCCCAAGAGAAGTTGAGCGTTGCTGACTTCGGTGTGACATCTGTAAACTCGAACGTCAGCAATTCCGTGTGCTCCGTTGGTTGCGCTTTTACATTCACCCTTACGACATCCTTTGTGCTATCATGTACATAGGCGCCCCACATGTTCGCGACAGCATTGATGACGATGGTCCAATTCGTCTGATCATTCGGGATCGCAAGGAAGGCATACGTGCCCGCGTTTAGCGGCTTACCTTCGAGCTTTACGTTATGCGCGAACGTGATCGTCGTTGCTTCATTTGCACCGACGCGCCATGCTTTACCAAACTTCTCGAGTTCACCAAAGACGACTCTTCCCTTCACTGAAGGACGTGCATAGGTAATCGAGATATCGGTCACGCCGACGGTTTGTGAGATCGCGGCATTGGGGCTCGCACGTGGGAAATCGTTCTGGCGCTTTTGCGCACTAGCATCGACTACGGAGAGAGAAAGAGCGCAAGCGAGTGCGCTGACATACAATGTTTTGTACATGAATGATAGGATTGTAAATGCGACTTATACTACGCCTCGGACGCGATATGCGTTTCAACGAGGAAGTCCGCCCTATCAATTTAATAAGTTATTGTCCGGGCTACCTTGCACAATTTTTATGTGTCCCTGCACACCGATCGATTGCAGGAATCGCAGACAAGCCAATTGCAGCGAACTCGCCTGAATATACTTCGGCTGCTGGAACATCCTTGTAAAGAGCCAGCACTGCGCGATATCGGTAACTTGAGAATAGCTTGCGACCAGCGACTTCTCCACGACGCGGCCTTCGAGCCGCTCCCAGAGAGTCCCAGCGATCTCCGAATCAGCCACAGTGAGGAACGACCGCTGCTGAAGCGGCATCTCGTTTCCGTGACTTGAAGTGTGGCTAATATTCACCAAGCAATCTAATGAGCAAAAAATACAAGAGGGAAGTTGTATCGATCATGTACTATCGAAGAACGTACCGATTAGCTAGATACTGTTAGATATGTGGCGACGTGGGAGTGAGTGGGTCTGTTTATTGTCTCCCATGACAACATCAATCACAAAAATGCATTTGCAGTCTCCGCTACCGCGCCAATTCATTGCGGCTAGCATTACCATGGTGTAGTTTTTGTGAAATATTTTGCAACACTTGTTTCGAATTGCAAGCGTCCTCTCTTCTTCTACAGGTTACAATTGATCCACGGTCATGGGCAAGTTTGGTCTGGTAGCAACGGGTATAGATAGTTGGATATTACTGCGCACTCCTCTAGGCGGTTATCCGGTCGCTGCATCAAGCGCGACATCGACAACTAATTCATCAAGCACTTCTGCCGAGCAAGCGATAGCGAATCTGCGGAAGACGGGCGCGCATCCGGATCTCTGGTTCTTTCAGAGCGTCGGCGAACCGCACATGGTCCCTGTCTTTGCCGAAGATCATTACGCTGCTTGCAGGAAGTACTTGCTGCAGATCGAAGAGCGAGCGATCGAGCGAGAGGACCTAACTCTTTTCTAAGGACAAGCTGTTAGCCGTGCGTCACCTCAAACTGTGACGTTCACCACACATGTCTGATGTCGTAATCCTTGGCTCCCTCGGAAGGGATGTCTTTTCACCGCCTGTACCGCCGAAAGAAGTGAACGAAGAGCTGATCCGCAGCTTTCGTGAGTACTTCGAATATGAGTTAAATTATAATATGGGTCTTTCATCCGACCTCGAGATCCATGCAGATAGGCCGACACGACTTCGGATCAACAACCGCCACGAAGATTCGTGGAAGATCTCGATGAGCGATCTGAACCGGGTGCTCGATAAAGCACTCAGCTACTATCTTCGCGATCGCAAGCCTGAGCAATCGGTCAATACCCTGCGCTAAGACGAGACCTGCATCAGATCTTGAACTTTAGACCAAAGACCAAGCCTTGGTCCATCATTCGACGAACCGAGTAGTTCTTGTCGAAGGTGAGCCTCATGCTGTAGTCAGCAGAGATGATACCGAAGCTCAATCCGCCGAGTAACAAGCCGCTGACTCGAGAATCATCAATGGTCTTGATCGCTGGTGACTTGGTCATCGCGACTGTCTTTAGGCTCGTATTGAAGTTCAGATTTCCAGTAATGTTGTTCTGATACTCAATGTGAAAGACTGCACTGTAGCCCGATTCCAGTGACACCTGGTCCTGCACATCAGTGATCGGATTACCTTCGCCGATCACGAACTCGCGGTTCTCTTCCAACACGAACTCCTTCGCAAAGGTCTGCTGTAGTGCGTAGCCGACGCCATAGACAAGATCGAAATTCCATTCGCCTTCTTCACCTTCTGAGTGATGCTTCTGCCCAATGAAGAGTGTTTGGTAAAGAAACAGAGGGTCGAGAAACTTGGTAGGGATGTCGTCGATGTCGCCCTTGCCCATTGTTGTTTCACCGGTCGTTTCCAGGAACAAGCGAAACGTCGATCCGGGAAACAGCGCGATCGACGGCATGACGGTCACGATCAGATTATCCTTCGTCTTCCGCGGAAGTGCACCGTCCTCGTGTAGCTGTCCATACTGCGCATAGACGCTGTTATACAACTGGAAAGGCTCCGCTGTGAGATTGAACGTAGTGCGAAGGCCGGACACCCACTGCACATTCTCGGTCTTATCCTCTTCCGATTGATCGATCGAATTGAATGTCGCACCGCCGGTGAGATTCAGCGAAAAGTCGATGACTGAGCCCTCGTCTTCCGAGAGATTCTCAGCGACAGATTCAGCAGCGGTCGAGGTCGAGTCCTGCGTAGCAGTCGAATCGATCTGCGCGATCGAAACGATCGGCACCGCAAACACAGCAGCGAAGAACAGAAACAGGGACATGAAGGCTTTCATGTGTAGGAGAGAAATGGTCACGTAAAATGGGAAGAGCGCAGCACGCTGCGCTCTTCATTGCGCATCAGATGCGCTCAAATTTACAACCAAGAAAAGACTTAATGGTGGGAATTGGTCTTGCTCTTCTTGACAGGCAATCCCTTCTCGTTGATCGCCATGCCGTAGATCTGGCCAGTCACGTGAACCCCAGCCTCATCGATGGAGATCTCGCAGCGTGACCATTCCTTCGTAATCGTGACTGTGCCGTGCTGGCGCTTGCCTGTTGCCAATCCACTTGCAGCATCGCGCGGAGCCTTCACCGAGTAGCCGTTTGCTGCATCGATAGCGAGGTAATACTCGTAGCCTTTACGTCCAGCTGCATCGCTGTCATCATTGTCATCGAGCGAGGCAGCCCTAACACCCTGCTCCCTGATCGCGATCTTTTTGCGATCCTTTTCGTCGATCTGCAGGTAATAGTCGGAGTGTGCGCGCTGCACTGTAATGTCGAACCGGCCATCCTTGTCGGTCTTCGACTTGGCGATAACTTTGCCATCAGCATCGCAGATCATGACAGTGACGTTCGCAATGCCGTCCACGTCATGCGCGGAGACGGGCACAGAATAGAATCCGACGATAAGAGCCAGTAGAATGGAAGACAGGAGCTGTTTCATAGCAGAATAGTAGATTGTGTCAAGTACGCTAGACGTAGAGAAGAAACCGAGAATGGGGTAGGTTGTTACACAGGCAATGGCATTTGCCGAGTGAATTCTTGCTCACGAAGCCTCTGCTGGCTCAGCAGTAGTCCTCACATTTGAGGGCTCCTAAGCCTCGAACTGGCGCCTCTTACTGCTTCAACGTAGGGTTCTCTTTGCCCATATAGGTCAGGCCCTTCGGACCCCACCACGGCTTGATCTCGATCGATAAAGCACCGGCCTTGATCGCAGGATCTTCCTGACAAAGCTGCTCAGCTTCCTCTTTCGTGGCAACATCCATAATGAAGATGCCGCGAAGATCGCCCTTGTCGCCAAACGGCCCTGCGAGCACGAGCTTACCCATATCAGCCATCTTCTTGATATTTGCCATGTGGCCTTCACCCAACCGCTTGGATGTCAACGAGTCATGCTTCTCTGGTCCTCTGCTAAGCAGCACCATCTGATATTGCATCATCTGGAATTTCGGCTTCGCGGTAGAGTCGGCTTGAGCCTTTGCAGCTGTTACGATTGAAACGGAACTGCCGAGCACCAATAAAAAAAGTAGGAGACGATCCATGAGATATTCAATGAGGCCAATTGAGATTTTGAGGATTCTCTACAAAAGTATAGTATTTTCCCCCCTTCAACGCAGAATTGCAATTTGCCAATCTACGCCGATGAGAGAAATTTTAGGGCAGGCCTTAGTTCTTCAGTTCTTAATGGTCAGCTTACTCAGTGCGCAGCCCCTCATTGAGGACATGTCGATGGATGAAGCTAAGAGCCAATTGATCATCAAGGGAAAATTAGGGCCCCAAGGTTCAGTAACAATTGACGGTGAAACTGCAACGTTTGACAGCTGGACTGATACCCTGATGATCGTCAACCTACCTCGCACTGGTAAGGGATCGGCAGGCCCTGTGGTTTTGGTTAATTCATCTGGAACAAGCGAAACACGGTTGCTCAGCTTGCTGCAGTTAGATTTTGAATCCTACACACACCATGAGATGGCCTGCGGCGCTTCCGACGCTTCTGGTGCGCAATGGCTTCTCACATTTCGAATACCATTCGAGACAATGTTGCTGCGTGGAGAATTTGTTGAGTCGCGAGTGCCTGGGAACACAGGAGTAATGTCCGGTGCCTTCGAGCACATCGCTCCGTTTGATCCTAGCTGTGCAAAGGGTGATAAAGACAGGCGAGTCGAAGATCGCGATTCAGGATTCGCATTTTATGCGAATGTATCAAGCATGTCTCGAGAATTTTACGCTTCGGTCCCAGAGCCTGAGATTCCTTCAACTGGGATGGACTTAGGCTATCCATATATTGTGCTGGATGAAAATTTCAAAATCACACCAGGGCAGAAGAATGGCGGCTTTAATGGCAGTTATTCCGGAGTAGTGTGGAAGGGCTCAGTTGACTTTCCTGTTCGACTGATCATACTGGAAGCCCGTAAACCACTAACCATCGTAGCTCCGTCACACGGATCGGCACTTACGCCATCAAACACTATATTCGAATGGAGGGAACAGACATGGTCTAGCATGTACCGGTTTCAGCTCAGTAAGGATGGCAACTTTGCAACGCTAGAGAAGGACACCAACCTCAATGGGCAGTCCCTCTTGATAGATCTTTCACAAGCTTCGGGTCAGTATTTCTGGAGGGTACAAGCTAGCAACGATAGTATCACAGGGCCTTGGTCCTCCCCACGGACCTTTGTGATCGAGCCTGCTTCTGTGGAGACTTCACACTCAAAGTCTCAGGTGATCCTAACTGCGCGAGCCTATGACATGCTAGGCCGCTACGTAGGCTTAGTGGATTATCGCGATCCGGTTTTGCCGAGAGGAGTATACTTCTTAGTCTATCACGGAAATGCGCTGGAATTGCGTTCTGTTAGATAGCCATTGTCGGCTCCGCCGGCTGCACTGGATCTTCTCCATCGAGCCGCAAACGAAGCTCGCGATAAAGCGCCATCTGGAA
The DNA here is from genome assembly GCA_046590195.1 of Kapaibacterium sp. (SeqCode). GTDB lineage: Bacteria > Bacteroidota > Ignavibacteria > Palsa-1295 > Palsa-1295 > JBKJTP01. The sequence continues at coordinate 9,609 of JBKJTP010000271.1, forward strand.
AAAGAAGATCAGCGAGAAGTGCTTGACCATTAATGCCAGAGCAACGAGGGCACCGACGATCGCTACTATTTCAGTCGCCCAAGAGAACAACATCGCAAGTATCGTTAGCACGAAGATGATCGGCAGGAAGTAAAGGAAGAACGCCACCAGCATAAACAACAACCCAAAGACGATCGACCACCACAACAGCCGTAGCAGGTTGCCCTTGGTCAGTTTCCAACTGCGGATCATCGCTTCTTTCGGTGAGAGATCTTCACCGACCAACGCCTGTACCGAGAACGACATGCGGAGCTGGAAGTACAACTGAGCGAACAGCGCGCCCAGCATGATCCAGTTCAATGCACGGCTTTCAGTTGATTCTGTCGCGATCGTCAAGACACCCATCAGCAGTAGCAAGAGCAGGAAGAATCCGCCGAGCTGAAGCAGCTTCATGCCGTGCGACGTTGTGAGATTGTCGAGGACTTCATAAGGCTCCATTGTGCGGCCCTCATACGCGCGGAAGGAGATCTCGGAAACAGCTGCACTACAGAACACAAAGAAGCCGATGGAGCCAAGCGCGGAGAGTATCTTCAGTCCAAAGCGCTCGATGAATCCTGGCGGCGGTGTATTCTTAGCGTCTGCAGCAACTTGCTTCATGATCGCCTGCATCGTGCTATCCTGTGCCTCCATCGTCGTGTCCTTTGCGGCGCTATCGATCATCGCTGAGAAGAGCTCCGGATTGAGCCTGCGGAGTTCAACAGAATCCGCATAGGCACCGGCGCTAAGCAGCACGAGGAAGATCAGCATGAATGCGATCGCCGTGTTGCCGCTTAACTTACGAAGCCACTTCGCTTCCGCATAGATATCACGGAAGCCCTTCGGCGTGTACGGTATCGCTGGCTTGGGCGCCGGATCCATGCTATTGAGATCGGTGATCTCGGCATCGTAGATCGGGATGTCGCGACGGGAGTTATTGGACGTGGGGTGCTCGAAGCTCATGGATAGTTTTCGTTGGAAGAATGTGCAACTCCGAACAAAAAGAAAAAAGCCCGACATGAGCCGGGCTTTTTTCATTGATAAACATGAAAGCTTAGCGGCTCTCGACCGGCGACCACGCTGCGCCCTCTGCGCCTGTGTATTCAGCCATCGGGCGGATGAGGCGGTTGTTCGAGTACTGCTCGAGCACGTGTGCACACCAGCCTGTTACACGGCTGATCGCGAAGATCGGCGTATACAGATCGAGCGGAATTCCCATCAGGAAATAGGTGCTCGCCGAGTAGAAGTCCACGTTTGGATAGAGCTTCTTCTCACTCTTGATGAAGTCCTCGATCGTGCGCGACATCTGAAACCACTGCTTCTCACCTGTACGCTCGCCCATCTCTTCAGAGAACTTGCGGAGGTGCGTTGCGCGTGGATCCTCGGTGCGATAGACGCGATGTCCGAAGCCCATGATCTTCTCCTTGCGTGCGAGTGCATCGGTGATCCATTCCTTAGCCTTCGTTGGATCCTGAACGCGGAGCAACATCTTCATGACCTGCTCGTTCGCGCCGCCATGCAGAGGGCCCTTCAGTGCGCCGATACCACCGACAACTGCAGAGTACATATCCGACAACGTACCAGCGATCACGCGTGAGGTGAACGTCGATGCGTTGAACTCGTGATCGGCGTGAAGCGTGAGTGCTGCATCGAACATCTTGACGATGCGTGCGTCTTGCTCTTTGCCGAGCAGCATGTAGAGGAAATTTGCCGCGTGTCCGAGTTCTGCCTTTGGCTCGAGGAGCTCGCGGCCATTGCGGATCGCATCGTAATAAGCGACGACCAGCGGAAGCTGCGCCATCAGGCGGATCGACTTCTCCTGGTTCGCCTCGGGCGTCATGTCCTCAGCCTGTGGATCGTAGAGTCCGAGGATGCTCGTCGCAGTGCGGAGCGCAGCCATCGGATGGACATTCTTCGGAAGGTTCTGGATCGAATCCTTTACCGACTGCGGAAGCTTACGTGCATCGACGAGCTTCTTGTTGAACTGATCGAGCTCCGACTGATTCGGGAGCTTGCCGTGGAACAGCAAGTACGCGGTCTCCTCGAAGCTGCCCTTGACGAGGTCATGGATGTCGTAGCCGCGGTAGGCCAGAATACCATTCTTACCGTCGAGGAAACAGATCGAACTTTGACCTGCTACAATATCTTCGAGACCTGCTTTTTGGACCGGCTTTGTGGTGCTACCGTTGGTAGCTGCGGCTGCTTCCTGTGCCATGGATGAGTTTTATCGTAGAGAAATGAGGTCGGCGCGCCGGGAGTTGCGTTAAATTGAGGATGGAAGGAAGCCTCCTGGATGAGGGTGCGCTGCTGTTGATGCTCTGGCCTGATACGATTAACTTGGAGTACAGCGGCCCAGGCTCGAGCACGGATGAGTAGCGCAGACGACAACTGCAGAGGCTACACCATTGACCGTAAGATGAATTATTCATCTATTTTTCCGGCGGTCGCGACTGTAATGTGTATCGCGGAAATGGAGTTCCTTTTTCCTGGGAATTCTGAGTTCTGAATGCTGAATTTTGAATTGTCAACAATCCATCCACATCGTCGCGCCTCCTACGATGTGGCGCTGGCTTTAGCCGGCAAGCCCAGTCGGGAGTGCTGAGTGCTGAGTTTTAGGCTGCTGTCATTTCGAGCACAGCGAGAAAT
>JBKJTP010000093.1:0-3759 GCA_046590195.1 Kapaibacterium sp. (SeqCode)
CGTGAGTGCAGGTGATACCCGTGCAAATGGATCTTGGTGAGTTCATGCTGGAGGTGCTCGATCGGCATCCCGGCCGAGATCATCGCACCGACCGTCATGTCGCCGCTCATACCTGCAAAACAATCGAAAAAGAGTATCCGCATAGATTGGGTCGTGGGGCTAGCGTCTAGCGTTCAGGGTCTGGCGGGAATTGACTAGCCTCTCGCCTCTAGCCACTAGCGTGAATTCTTCTTAAGCTCTATTGGATAAACCAAGTTTCGCGGGCATTGGTTAGCAGTCACAGCCACGGGTATCCCGGCATTTATTTTAAGGTCCTCCATGAAGCGTTTACTATCCAGCATCTTCGTTCTCGCACTGATCTTCGGTTCGACGTCTGTATTTGCACAAGCCACGAACTCGGAATCCAAGCCCGAAGGGAATGTGGAGACGCCCGCGAAGCAATACAAAGTGGCGGAGAACATGAACTTCGTCCTGCGCGATGCATTGGGCGAGGACGTCAACTTCAAGGATCTGCTCGGCAAAGGGCCGGTGCTACTGAATTTCTGGGCTCTGTGGTGCGAGCCCTGCAAGCAGGAGATGAAGGCATTCAAAGCAGTGACCGACAGGCTGAAGGAGCAGGGTGTCACCATGGTCGCGATCAATACCGACAAGGTCAAGTCTGTCGCGAAGGTCCGAGCCTATGTCACGACTCAGGAGCTGAACTTCCCAGTGCTGCTCGATCCGGATGGCGGCATCGCTCGCGATATCTTTGCCATGGAGTCGCTCCCATACTCGCTGATCCTGCATCCTGATGGAACGGTCTACAAGCGCCACGTCGGCTATACCGCCGGCGATGAGGTCAAGACGGAGGCCGCCCTAATGGAATTGGTCGGCAAGCTGAAGGCGAACTAGTCGAGGCTGGATCCAGAAAAATGTACGAAGAACAGGCGGTCATCGACCGCCTTTCTTATTTTTGTAGAAATCGTATCGTTGTTTCACTCCCGCGGACAGTCCCGCGCGGGACTAAACCGCTCCTCATACCGGTGAAATTATCTCGTCTCATTCTCCTCCTTTCGGCCTTGGCCCTCTTTTCAGCCAGCCGCACCTCGGCCCAAACCGTCACCGCAAGCGGTAGTAATTTGTTGCGACTTGGCAGCGGCTACCAAGTCGATGACGCCGATGCTGAGGTGCGCAAACGCTATTTCGAGGAGATCGCCAATGCGCGCATCTTCTTTCAGAATCTCTCGATCGGATTGCGCTACGAAATGGACGATCCGAGCGAGATCGGCCGGTCATTCCAGGGACTGCGCCGCCGATGGATCCAGTACAAGAAGGATCGGGTAGAACTCCAGGCTGGTGACGTGACCGCGCTTTTCGGCCGCGGCCTCACGGTCAACTTGTTTGAGTCGCGTCCGCTGAACTACGATACGTGGCTAGATGGACTCTATGGCCAGTTTGAAAAGCTCTGGAGCAAGGAAGAGCATGAGTTGCGTCCGAGTGTCGCGATACAGGGTGTTGCGGGTAAGCTCGATTTCTTTGATGTCATACACGAGGCCGATGATCCGGATCCGGATCTTCGCATCTCGGCGCGGGCGATCAATGGTGAGGTTGGTCTCTTTGGACGTAAGCTCTTGATCGGCGGATCGTTTCTTCAGGCCTTTACTGAGCGCGAGGTCTTCATCTTCGGACCAAAAACGAACAAGCGAGAGGTCAATCAGCCAGGCGCCTACATCAACTTCTTCACCGGTGAGTTCGAAGGTTTCTTCGAGTGGACAGAGCCTCGGTCATCCCTTAGCCAATATGCGAACCAGGATACGAATGTCAGACGCACCGGCCGTGCATTGTACGGTTCACTCTCGTATGCGAATGAGAGCTTTGGAGCAACAGTCGAATTCAAAGATTATAAGTATAACCTCTACGATCCGTACGGCAGCTTTCAGGATGATTTCGGCAAGCTCCCGCTTTCAAGTCCGCCAGAGGTGTATAAAGAGAACACCTACACTAGCATGACGCGTATGACGCATGCGGTGAACTTCAACGATGAGATCGGTGCACAGGTAGAGCTGAACATTACCGCGATCGAAGACTTTGACATCACGCTGAATGCGAGCGCGGCAAGCCGCCACACAGGTTATGCTGAGGATACAAACTCGCGCTTAGTGAAGATCGGCACTGCAAATCTGTTTCCAGGATTCGAGGCTGCGTATGCTCCATTCTGGGAGTTCTACGGTGAAGTGGATCATCAATTCAATGAACTCGATAATATAAAGCTTGCCGTTCACCGCACTAGCAACTACGATAATGCCTATCTGAAGATGGCAACGACCGTCGCCGCGAAGACCCAGATCGCAACATCGGATGACCAAAGTTTCCAGGCGATCATTGAGCATCAGTGGGTCTATGATGAGGGTCGAACGCTCGAAGACAAGACCTTCATGAACGAGTTGATCACGCTGCAATATTCGTTCTCCCGCTTCAACTTCGGCGGCATCTACGATTTCTCGACGCGTTACGAAAAGCCGCATCACATCTGGGCGCAGGGATTCCTCAGCGTCAGGATCGGCGACGCGCACACAGCCCTGCTTAGCTATGGCTCGGAGCGCGGCGGACTTAATTGCACAGGCGGTATATGCCGCGTTGTGCCAGCGTTCGAGGGGTTACGCTTTACGCTGACAAGCCAGATCTAGGTCGTACCAAGCTTTCTCATTTCAGCAGCGATGGCTCGTGAAGGGCCATCGCTTTTTTTGTCGAGCGTTTCTGCTACGCGCTCGCGATCCGCATCGCTCTTATCCTGACTGAGCTTGTATGCTGCTTCGAGCCTGGTCACAGCGATCTCCACGCAGACGATCGCCTTCATGTTCGGGAGCTTGTAATGCTCCGGCAGCGATTCATATTGCGGCATGTACGTTGGCTCGTACTCATCGATCATCGTGCGCAGGATGCGGTCATGCTCTTCGAACGTGGTAACTCTCGGCTTACCATAGGCATGCACTGCGATGTAATTCCACGTCGGTACGCGAGCTTTGTCTTCGTAGTTCGTAGGGGAGACGTAGGCATGAGGTCCCTGAAAGATCACAAGTACCTCGCCACCGCTCAGCGTTTTCTTTTGCTGATTGCCGATTGCCATGTGAGTGATCAGAGTGATCGCATCAGCGTCCTGCTTTATCACGAATGGCAAGTGAGTAGCGATGGGCTTCTCACCATCAAAGCTTACGAGCGTAGCGAAGCTATGCTCTCGCATGAATTGGGTGAGCTTCTCTTGATCCTGTTCTCGATACTCGCGTGGTACGTACATAGATCGGTCAACAAGACTCGACAGTGAAAGAAAGCCCAAAGGGCAGGGGACGATCTACTTCTTCTGAATGTCTCCCGATCCCATGATCGACTTGTTTAGCTTCGGATCGCCGTGATAATAGATCGAGCCGGACCCCATAATGTTGCCGGTGAGTTGCTCGGTCGTGCTCAACTCGCAATTGCCAGAGCCAGCGATATCAACGCTTGCGGTCTTCGTGATGAGATCGAACCCCTTCACATCTCCTGAGCCCGCAACACTGACGCTTGCAAGATCTGCTGTACCCTTCAGGATCACGTTGCCCGAAGCCGCGATCGATGCGGTGACCTTCTCGGCCACAATGTTCGCAGCTATGCTACCAGACCCAGCGATCGACGTGCTAAAGTCCTTCGAGGTGAAGGGAGTTTGCGTGATAAGCTTACCCGAGCCGGCCATCCGTAGCGCCGAGAGATCATCCGCAGTCACATACACCTTGATCGGATTCTCGG
>JBKJTP010000165.1:0-31140 GCA_046590195.1 Kapaibacterium sp. (SeqCode)
CAAGCGCATTAGCGATGTGGACAAGAAGGTGTTGAAGCGGATCATCACTGAGTCATTCAAAGCTGCAAAGAAGATCCAAAAGGTATGAATGAGGTATGGCAAAGAAAGTTGAGATCAAGACAAAGGAGAACGAAGCGAGCGTCGCAGACTTCCTCAATTCGGTTGACGATGAACAGAAGAAGAGTGATGCGCTTGAAGTGCTCGAACTGATGAAGAAAGCAACCAAGTCAGAGCCAAAGATGTGGGGTGCATCGTTGGTAGGCTTTGGCAGCAGGGTCTATGAGTCTCCAGCTACGGGGCGCCAGGTCGATTGGTTTTATGTCGGCTTCTCACCGCGCAAGGCCAACATCACGCTGTATGTGCTCAATGGCTTCGAGAAGCAGGGTGAGTTGCTGGGCAAGCTCGGAAAGCACACGATCGGCAAAGGATGCCTGTACATCAAGAAGCTCGCTGACGTCGATAAGAAGGTGCTCAAGCAACTTGTCGATGAATCGGTAAAGAATGCGAAGAAGCTCTAGCCTATGACAAGCTCCTGGGAAGCAGTCCTCAGAAAGGATCTCCTCGTGGAGTTCAGGACACGTTATGGCCTCAGCGCGATCGTCATGTTCCTGCTGGTCACTGTCGCGATCGTGCTCTTTTCTCTTCCCGGAGAGGAGATCTCGCCAAGCACGATGAGCGCTCTGTTTTGGATCGCGCTCTTCTTCGGAGCCATGACCGGCCTATCCCGCAGCTTTATCGCCGAAGAAGAACGCGGGACTTCATTCCTGCTTCGTATCTACGCTCCCTCGGAAAGTGTCTTCTTTGGTAAGCTGGCGTTTAACCTCTTGCTGATGCTCGGTATCAGCGTGACCGCGGTCTTGCTGTTCTCGTTCTTTTTCAGAGATTTCGTGATCGCTGACTGGGGTATATTTCTCATACAATTAATACTCGGTGCAGCAGGGATCGGCATTGTCTCCACAATGCTTAGCGCCTTGATCGGTCGTGCAGCGCAAAAAGGGGCGCTGCTTCCCGTTATCGCTCTTCCTGTTCTCATGCCCATCGTGATCGCGACGACCGATGCCACCCGTATTACCATGCAGACTTCGACCGCCTGGGCCGGCGCCAGGGGAGACCTTCTTATCCTCTTTTCGTTTGACGTGGCGATGGTGCTGGTGAGCTACGTTCTGTTCGACACCATCTGGAAAGAATGACGCATCCCGAATCGATGCAAACGCAATGATGAAGCTCTTTCGCTCGAAGATTTTTCTCTGGTCACTCGCGATCGCGATCGCGGTAGTCACGTTCATTTCGTTTTCCACACCGATAGGCGGCAGCTTCAATGATGTCGTGGTGTTGCAGGAGAATGACATCGCTGATCACTCGCCTGTGCGCGCTACCCTCATTCGCGAGGCATACGATTCGGCGGGGTCGAAGTATGTGTATGCACGCGATCTCTATGGCGGCGTTGCACCTATCCGAGTAGAGAATGCACCAGATGTAAAGATGGGACAAGTCTTCGTTGCCAACGTCGGATATGACAAGGGCATCGCGCAATACCAATGGCTAAGCCTCGTTCGCGCCGATCCATGGATGACATTCCCATTGATCCAGGGACTCGGTGAGTTGGGTCGCAATATCCTATTTCACGTGCCGATGGCGATGGTTGCGTTCATCGCGTTCATCGTCGCGATGGTGAACTCAATTCTCTATCTACGCAGAAAGAAGGCCGATTATGACCGCCGTGCGCGTGCTGCGTCCGCTGCTGGATTGCTCTTCACGATCCTTGCTACGGTGACCGGTGCTATCTGGGCGAAATTCAGTTGGGGCGCATTCTGGAATTGGGACCCACGCCAGACCTCGATCTTCATCCTGCTGCTGATCTACTTTGCGTATTTCATTCTCCGCTCACTGCTCGAGGAGAGCGAGGACAAAAAGGCCAGGGTTGCTGCGGTCTATAATATCATCGCTGGCGTCAGCATGCCGTTCCTGTTCTTCGTCGTGCCGCGCATCACCCAGAGCTTGCATCCAGGTGGCGGCGGAGATCCGGCCCCGCTGATCAATTTATCTGGGAAGGTCTACGCCGATCAAACCCTAGTGAATATGCACTGGCTCGCAGTGCTGCTTTATACCTTTGTCTATCTTTGGATCTCAAACCTGTACAGTCGTATTACGAAGGTGCAAGAGCGAAACGTTGAGACGTATTGACCGTACCGAAACTACAACATCATGGATTTTCTGCAGAATAACCCGCTCTACGTCGTAGGCCTGATCTCGGTGGTCATCTGGTTTGGCCTGTTTCTCTTTCTATTGAGCCTTGATCGAAAGGTCACAAAGCTTGAAAAGGGCGAGTTTGGTGACGAATAGGTCATGTTGAACGCAGGCGGCCGTTATCACGAACCAAGCCCTTAGGGGGCCTGTTTTGCGCTCATAGAGGAATAATTATGAAGTCTAAGCACATTGTCGCCATCGTCGTCGCTATTATCTTTGTAGGTGTAGCGGCCTTCGGTCTTATCGAGAATAAGATCGATTATTCTGATTTCCAGAAGGCCTCGAGCGAAGGCTCCCGCGCGCAGATCTCTGGCACCTGGGTAAAGGAGAAGGGCGCCAATTACGACGCCAAGACCAACACCTTTAGTTTTCACATGAAGGACAAGGAAGGCAAGGAAATGCCCGTGAGGTTCGCGGGTCCGAAGCCTAATAATTTCGAGCTTGCACCGACCGTCGTTTGTGTCGGAAAGATCGAGTCTGGTGTCTTTCAGGCTTCAGACATCCAAACGAAGTGTCCTTCGAAGTATGAAGGTTCGGGTGGTCTCCACCCCGAAGGCACGCCGATCAGCAAGGACGTCCAGAGTTAAGTATACGAAGAAGTGCGGCCCCAGTGCCGCACTTTGTCTATTGTCTCCCAACCTCATCCCTGAATCATGCTAGGCAGTATTGCTATCGCCGTAGCGTTTACCGCTTCTCTCGCTGCGATCATCCTCTATGTCCTCGTTGAGCGAGGCAAGCGCGAGTACACTGGCGCCGCACGCCTGATGACGCACATCGCTATCATGAGTGTGATGCTCACAGCAGGCACGCTGCTCTATTACATTTTCAACTATCGCTTTGACATCGCGTACGTTTACAAGAACGTATCGACGACGCTGAGCAAGCCGCTTCTCTTTGCAACCTTCTATGCGAATCAGGAAGGAAGCTTCATGCTTTGGGCATTGCTGACTTCGGTGGTTGCGATCTTCCTCTTGCCTTACGCAGCGCGTCAGAGATATGAAGCGCCCGTGATGGCTGTGTACCTGAGTGTGCTTGCATTCCTCTGCTTGATGCTCATCATCAAGAGCCCGTTCGAAACGATCTACTCAGTGTTTCCTGGCGAAGCACCAGCAGGCTTTATCCCTGAGAACGGCAGGGGATTGAATCCATCGCTCGAAAATCTCTGGATTGTGATCCATCCGCCGATGCTCTTCCTCGGCTTCACGATGCTCGCAGTGCCATTCGCCTTCGCGATGGCTGGATTGATCCGTAAGGACTATCAAGGCTGGGTTACCACCTCGCTCCCATGGACGCTGGCGGCAGGAATGCTACTCGGTTTCGGTATCATGCTCGGAGGCTTCTGGGCATACGAGACACTTGGCTGGGGCGGTTACTGGGCATGGGATCCGGTAGAGAATTCGAGTTTGATGCCGTGGCTTGTGACGATCGCTGCCACACACACGATGCTCTCGCAGAAACGAACGGGCGGCCTCATCAAGACGAATCTCGCGATGACGCTACTCGCTTTCATCTTCGTCCTCTATAGCTCTTTCCTTACACGCTCGGGAATACTGGGTGATGCTTCGGTGCACTCCTTCACCGATCCAGGCGCAACGGTCTATCGCTTCTTGCTTTCTGGTCTCGTCATATTCGTCGTCGGTGCTTTTGGCCTGTTCATCATGCGATGGAAGTCGATGAACATCGCGCGCCGTGAGTTCAATGTGCTCTCCCGCGAGAACATGCTCTCCATTGGCGCGGCCGTAATCATGGCTAGCACGCTCATCGTGTTCCTCGGCACGAGCGCACCGCTCATCGAGACGAAGGTGCCGATCGAGTACTACAACAATTTCCACATCCCGATCGCCATTGCACTGCTATTGCTCAATGCGCTATCGCTGCATATAAAGTGGAAGCAGACGAGCACCGATGAATTGATCCGCAAATCGTTGCTCGCATTCGGGCTCGCCGTTGCTTCGACGATTGCTGTTGCTCTCATCGGAGGTATCTCGGAATTCCTGATCCTTTCACTGATCTTCTCCGCGTTCTTCTCGCTCTTCGTTAATCTCGAGATCGCATTCACGATCCGGAAGACGAAGTTCATGGGCGCGTATGTCTCGCATCTCGGTATTTCGCTCTTCGTACTTGGCGTGGTTGCCAGTGCTTATTATGAGAGAAAGGAGATCGTGCAACTCCACGAGAACAAACCGTTGAAGGTGTTGGACGGAAAGTACGAACTCCAGTATGCTGGCGTGGAGATGCCGAAGGAAGATCACTACAATTGGCTGATCATGGTGAAGGATAATGATGGATTGTCTGCACAGGCGAAGCCATTGTCATACTTCACGCCGTGGAATAATCGCGAGAGCCCGATCATCAATCCGGACATTCTCCGTTATGCAACGAAGGATATCTACTTCACCTTCATGGGCCTCGATCGCACAGGTGGTGTCCCAACCGACACGCTCGGCAAGGGCCAGTCGATCTCGCGTTTCAACGACAGCCTACAGATCACCTTCATCGATTACGACTTCCCGCAAGAAGAGAAGAACAAGATGATGTCTGGGCAGAAGTTCACCGTTCAAGCGATCGTGCAGGTTCGCGACTCGATCAGTCGTGAATCGAAGCAACTGACGCTCTCAGTTACTCGCGACCTGGAATCCGCTGAAGCGAACATGCAGGACATCACCGTACCCGGTACATCGTATCATGTGCAGCTCGCAGAGCTCAAGCCTGATATGCAGAACCCTGCGAACTCGAAGGTAGTGTTGCGTTACTTCGATGAGAAGAACCCACCGGCCAATGCTACGCAGTTCGTGACGATCGAGATCTTCGAAAAGCCGTTGATCAATCTGGTTTGGGCGGGTATCATCATTCTCGTTGCTGGCTTTGGATTCTCAGTTGTTCGCCGCCGCAAGGAAGCGCTTGTAGCGATCGATCGTGCAGAGAAGAAGTACGAAAAGCTGATCGAGCAGCGCTCACGCTTCGCGCCGGATGCGAGTGCCGTCGTTGGCGGACACATGCACTTGGCCGACATGACGAAGAAGGAAGTGTAAGATGATCTTTGAGCTAAATGAAAAAGCACGCATCAGGCAGACTGATGCGTGCTTTTTAGTACTTGTTGGTTACGCCGTCTTGCCGCGAATAAATCTCGTCTCGGCAGCAGAGAAGATCGCGATGATGAAGAAAAGGATATACGCGATTGCACAAGCATAGCCCATCTCATCAGCCTTCTCGAACGCGTTCTCGTACACGCCATAGACGAGAGTTGTGGTGCGATTGAGCGGACCGCCACGCGTCATGACGTAGATCTCTGTGAAGACCTGGAAGCTCTTGATCGTGTTTAGCACAACCGCGAAGAGAAGCGTTGGCTTGATGAGTGGCATCGTGATCGTCCAGAACTGCTGCCACGCTGAGGTGCCTTCGAGCTCTGCGACCTCGTAGTAGTCCTTCGCGACGTTCTGCATCGCTGCCAGGAAGAGCACCGCATAATAGCCGATCGATACCCAGATATCCATCACCATGATCGATGGTAGTGCGAGATCGGGATCCTGAAGGAAGCCTAGCTCAGGATGCGGCAACCCGGCGCCCTGCAAGAGAATGTTTACATATCCGCCAGCGGTGTAGAGATTGGTGAAGATAAGCGCGATGACTACCAGCGATGTGACGCTCGGAAGAAAGAGCGCAGATCTATAGAAGTTGCGAAAAGCTTCTACCCGATTGAGCAACGCGGCAAAGAGCAGCGCAAAGGCCATAGTGAACGGCAACGTCCCGACGACGAAGAACGTCGTGTTCTTCAGCGCCTGCCAGAAGACCGGGTCGTTCAGCAGCTTTTCGTAGTTGCCGAGCCCGATCCAGATCGCCTCGTTCGACAGCGTCTTGTACTTCGTGAAAGAGAGATAAAATGCGTAGAGCAGCGGGTACGCCCAAAAGAGCACGAAGCTAAGCACCCACGGCGCAAGTAGGAGCCAGGTTACGGAGTGTGAGGAATACCGCTTCTTTGCCATGTAGTCGTTATAGGATCAATCGAATAGCGCTGGCTCAAATTTACGCAATCTTTGGTAGAGCTCGCAAAGCGGGAGCCCGACCACGTTGTAGTAGTCGCCGACTATCTCACGGACAAACACCGCTCCAAAGTCTTCTTGGATCCCGTATGCTCCAGCTTTATCCATTGGTGCACCTGTCGCGACATAGCGCTCGATCTCTCCACGCTCGAGTTCGCGAAACGTGACCTTGGTCTCGACCCAGAATGATTCTTCCCGGTCCGAGGTAACATCAACAAGTCCAACGCCAGTAAAAACCGTATGAGTATTACCGCTGAGCTTGGTGAGCATCTCGATAGCGTGTTGCTCGTCGCGCGGTTTCTCCAGCATCTCGTTACCCAGAACCACGGTGGTATCAGCACCGAGGATGACGCCTGGCTCGGTGAGCGAGCTCTTGATGTAGCGAGCCTTATCGATCGCCAGCCGTGCAACATTCTGCGCTGGCGAGAGCTCGGGCAACATCTCCTCATGCAATGCGCTCGGTTGGATCTTGACCGACTTGATGCCGAGCAACCGAATGAGCGCCGCGCGGCGGGGTGACTGTGATGCGAGATAAAGTATGGATGGCATTGCTACGAAGTCGAAGGCCTTGCTACAAAAATAAAAAGCCGAATGACGCTTGCGCTCATTCGGCTTCAAAAACTTTTTATCTCGCGATCAGTGGAACATCTCCTTGATCATACCCCAGGTGCGCTTCACGCCCGCTGATGGCTTTGATACTGAGATGGACTGCGAGTAGCTGATCTCCTTGTCGTAGACAAGCTTCAAGCGATACTTGTAAAGATCGGCAAGTGGCTCTGGCGCCTGTCCGTCTGCAGCAGGCATGAGCGAGGGGCGAACGTCCTTATAGTGGTACGTCGCGTAGCTGCCTTGAGATTTAAGTGTCGTGATCTCCTCGAACTCGGACGACTTCGAGCTTGAGCGCTCGATGATGTAGTTCTTGAGGCCTGACTCGAGACCCGATTTCCATTCGAGTGTGATCGCTTCGCCGTCCATTCTGCCGCTGAAGTAGTCTAAAATACTATTTGAGACTGCTGCTGCGCCAGTGACGGTGAGGACCAAAACCGAAGCTATGATTGCGAATTTCTTCATCAAAACTCCACGAAAGTAATAGTGGCTGGCTGCCTCCATTGCGTAAGTGAGACCGCGCCAGGGGATGTACCCACCCAAATATAACACATTATTGGACGGGCGACCTGAAATAACAACCCTCGAACCGCATTTTAGTTACCCCAATAGTGGGGTAATTATTTATGCCGAGGCAAATCTAAGGAAACAAAGATTGTGCTATGCTGTAGGGCTAGCCTCATCAGTATCCAACAAAAAAGAGGAGCCTGAAAAGCTCCTCTTTATAGACGACTGAAATGGCCAATTCCTTACCGCTTGATCCGCTCGCCGCCTTCTTCGGTGGCGAAGATCCAGGCAGCCAAGCGACCCTCGTTGATCGTCGTGAAATTATCCCAGTAGGCAGGCGAGCGATCGAGCGAGGAGCCCGTGCTATCTCCAGCACCCGCGATCTCAGCTTTGATCGCTAAGAAGCGGGCCTTCCAGATCTGCATGTTCTCCGTGCGGAGGTCGACCCAGCCTTCTCGTGAGTAGTCATTGATGAGCTGAGCGTTCAGCGGTACCTCGGTCTTCACCTTGGCCGGTGGGATCTTGATCATTGGTCCACGGACGAGACGCTTGCCGTCGTTCATCAGCACCGGGATACCGATCGAGATCATCTGAGAGCGCAGGTGATCGTCTGACTCAATGATCTGCTGCGACTTTGCGCTCAGTTCTTCGGCAGATGTTGCGGCAACGCCATCGAAGTTACTTGCAACGCGCTTGAGCAGTTGCGCCTCAAAAAGAAGTTTCGCGAGGCGTGGTGGCCCGAGCATCTCGAATGCAACGCTCGAATCCGAGTGTTCCTTCTCGAGTGCTTCCATCATGCGGACAGCAGACTCGCGAAGATAACCTGCTCGGTACGATGGTCCCATCGTCGAAGCATCCAACGCACCCATGATGTCGCGGCCTGTGGCAGCACCCATGAGCTCGCGAGTAACGTTCTCTGCGATCTCTTCAGGCGTCACCATCTCCATCATGCCCAGCGCGCTGATCGCCTCGAATTCACCGCGTGAGAAGATGCCGTTCTCGCCAGTATCGATGTAAACTGATTCGAGTTGCTTGCCAGATAGCTTGCCAACGCCGTCCTTTCGGAGATTAAGCGACGAGCCAAGCGTCTCGGCCTCAGCTACGGATACGTCAAGCAGATCGATCGCTTTGCCACCCTTGCGGATTGGGCCGTACTTTACTTCTTTCCATGCGATCGTGGCAGTTGGCTTGATCTCCTTTACGATCGTCACAGCATTCGGCGTGCGAGCCATGAGGAAGAGGAGCAGCGAATGGGCACCAGCCACTGAAGACTTCGAAAGCAGCACGCGAGATGGACGCTCTTCCGAATGAGTGAATGGGATGTTGAGTCCCATGCCACCTGTGCCACTCGTACCAACCTTGAGATATGCTGTTACCTCAAAGTCGATGAGCGACTTATGCAGGATCTGGACGTGACGGATCAACTGCGGCACATACATGCTCGCAAGCAGACGCTCAACGAGCTCAGAACTATTATCCGCCTTCTCCTTCACCGCTGCGCGAACGCGCTGAGAGAGAGTGAAGATATCCTGATAAGCGATCGCAGTCGATGTATTGATGCAATCGATGATCGCATCCGGGCGCGTCTGCTCAAGCGTCTTGTACAGCGCACTCTCAGTCAGAACTTCATTCGTAAGATCGCCAAGGATGTCGTCGATGAGGATATCGCGGCGAGCTGGATCTTGCAAGATCGCCTCGCGTGAGTCATCCTTCCACTCGTTCCGAACGAAGAGATTACCCCACACAGCTTCCCATGTCGTCGAAGTGCCTTTGTACAAACCCTCGAAGAACTGCTTCGCAGCTTCCGCTTCGTGCCGATGAATAGAGGTGACGATAACATGCGCTGGCTTCTCGGTCATTAAACGCTTGATCACAGCCTGACCAACAAGGCCGTAACCTCCGAGAACCAGTATCCGCTTATTCTTAATATCCATCTAACTTGTAAAGACTCCTTTTATTAGTCGCGCTCAAACATCGCCGCGATACCCTGACCGACACCAATGCACATCGTTGCAATGCCACGCTTGGCGCCGCCCTGCTTCATCTGATTCAGCAATGTGCCGACAACGCGTCCGCCACTTGCACCAAGCGGATGCCCGATCGCAATTGCGCCGCCCTTCGGATTGACGATGTCGCGACTCAATCCAAGCTCGCCGATCACAGCAAGACTCTGCGAAGCAAAGGCTTCGTTCAACTCGAACAGATCGACATCGCTAAGCTTCTTGCCAGTGCGAGTGAGTAGCTTATTGACCGCATAGATCGGTCCGACACCCATGATGCGAGGGGAGAGGCCTTCCGACAAACCAGCAACGAATCGGCCCATCGGCTCTACGCCCAGTTTGCTTAGCATGCGCTCGCTTACCATCACGACGGCGCTTGCGCCATCATTTAGGGAGCTGGAGTTACCGGCGGTAACACTGCCACCTTTGCGGAATGCCGGCTTGAGCGTCGCAAGCTTTTCGATCGAAGTGTCTTTGCGAGGTTGCTCATCGCGGCTGACGATGATTGCATCACCCTTGCGGGAAGGGATCTCGACAGGAGTGATCTCTGCATCATAAAAGCCTTCCTCCTGCGCCTTTATCGCACGCTGGTGTGACTCGTATGCGAACGCATCCTGATCTTCTCGCGATATCTTCCACTGCTCTGCGACATTCTCTGCAGTTTCGCCCATGGACTCAAGCGGGAACATCGCTTCCATCTTTGGATTCGGATAACGCCAGCCGAGAGCAGTGTCATAGGCAGTGAGGTTGCCGAAGAGCGCAGCACCGCTAACATTCTTAGGCACCGAATACGGCGCACGTGTCATGCTCTCCACACCACCAGCGATGATGACATCGGCATCGCCATTCTTGATCGCGCGTCCCGCCTGGATGATCGCATCGAGCGATGAACCGCAAAGACGATTGATCGTCACCGCAGGCACACGCTCAGGGTAGCCAGCGAGCAACACACCCATGCGAGCGATATTCCGATTGTCTTCGCCTGCGCCGTTCGCGCAACCGAAGAGCACGTCATCGATGTCGTTCGGATCAAGGCTCGCGCGCTTCGCGACATCGCGCAATACGATCGCGGCGAGATCATCGGGACGAACATCCTTCAACGCGCCGCCATACTTACCGAACGGAGTGCGACACGAGGCTACAATATAGGCTTCTGCCATGTGACTTATAAACGTAAACTTATTATGCTAAAACTTGTGTGTTGTGGAAGCGAAAGCCTGCCTCCGCATTACGACGAAGACGAGATGCTACGCGGTAACGATCGCCGCCATACTCCTTTGCGAGTGCATCGAGCACAGCAACTATCGCTTTAGCACCGATCTCATCGCACCAAGCAAGCGGACCCTTTGGATAGTTTGTGCCAAGCTTCATCGCCTGATCGATGTCTTCAGCGCTTGCAACGGATTCTTGCAGAGCGAATGCACCCTCATTGATGATCATTGCCAATGCGCGAGGGAAGACGCCTGCAACGCAGTCATTGATCTGCTCACCGGTCTTACCGAGTGCCGGAAAGAACTCAGTTGCTTCTGAAGATCTAACAATCGAATACTCGACGGTCGGCTGTTTCGCGAAGTAATTCGGAAACATCGGAATGCCAATCACATTCGCTGCGGTATACGCTGCAGTGGAGTGAGTGAGCGTGTTCGTGACAACGAGCGGGCCGGACGCTGGTGAAGCAAGCTTCGCCGCTACATCAAGGAAGCGCGCATCGACAACGACATCAGCATCAGATGTGACAACATCAAATGCGCTGAACGCCTGCTCGAAGCTTGCGTGATACTCCTCATCTGCAATGATCTGTACTTTCATCTGATGTTAAAAATCTTGTAGTGCTGCTTTCGCGCGCTGCGCATTGGCCAGAGCTTCTTCGATAGTATCAGCGATCACTGTCATGTGACCCATCTTACGCCCTGCGCGTGGTTCGGCTTTGCCATAAAGATGCAGTTTGACACCATGGATGGCAAGTGCCTTCTGCCACTGTGGTGTGCCGCGCTCCCATTCGTCGCCAAGGAGATTGATCATCACAGCAGGCTTCGGCTGATCCGGCGAACCAAGCGGCAAGCCACACACAGCTCGCAACTGCTGCTCGAACTGGCTGGTGTTGCACGCATCGAACGTGTAATGACCTGAATTATGAGGACGTGGAGCGAGCTCATTAACGAGAAGCCTTCCATCTCGAGTCACAAAGTACTCTGTGCAGAGCACTCCAACGACGTCCAGTTTCTCGAGTATCGTCTTGCTAAGTGCTATTGCTTGCTTCGTAAGTGCATCGCTGATGCGCGCCGGCGCGATCGTCACATCAAGAATGTGATTCTTGTGCGAATTCTCAACAGCGCCGTAATGCACAAAGCTGCTATCGATGCCGCGTGCAGCCACGACAGATATCTCTAACTCAAAATCAACAAACGCTTCCAGTATCGCTTCGTGATAGCTGAGTGATGTGAAGGCTCCTGCCACATCGGATTGCGACTTGATCTTCACTTGGCCTTTGCCATCGTAGCCGAAGCCAGCGGTCTTGAGGACGCATGGAAGTCCTAGTTCGCTCACGGCTTTCTCAAGCTCTTCTTGCGAGCGAACGACTCGAAAAGGTGTAACAGGAATACCGTTCTCACTTAAGAAAGTCTTTTCACGCAAGCGGTTCTGTGTTGTGTGAAGCACCCGGCCACTTGGACGAACCGGCACATGCTTTTGTGCTTCATCTCTCGTTACCGAAGGTACGTTCTCGAACTCGAACGTGATCACATCAACACCCTTCGCAAACTCCGCAATCTGCTCAAGATCGTCGAATGCAGCAGTTATCTCGAGATCTGCGATCTGTCCGGTAGGGGAGTTCTTCTCAGGAGAATAGGTGTGAACGCGGTATCCCATCTTGCGCGCTTCGATAGCGAGCATGCGGCCCAATTGTCCGCTGCCAAGAATACCGATGGTCGCACCGGGAAGAATAGGGGAGAGCTCGTTATTCATCCGAGCTTATTGTTCTCCATCACCGATGCTGTCTGCGCATCACGATACGCGCGCAGCTTTTCGCGAAGCGCTTCATCATCATTCGAGAGCATCGCGATAGCGAGAAGTGCAGCGTTCTTCGCACCTGCCTTACCAATAGCAAGAGTACCGACAGGAATGCCACCTGGCATCTGTACGATCGAGTAGAGCGAATCGATGCCCTTCATCGTTGCACTCTCGACAGGCACACCAAGCACAGGCAGTATCGTCTGCGCTGCAGCCATACCTGGAAGATGCGCAGCGCCTCCGGCACCGGCAATGATGATCTTGAGTCCTCGCGATTCCGCTGTCGATGCGTACTCTGCTAACCACTTGGGTGTGCGGTGCGCAGAGACGACGCGGCACTCATGTGCTACACCGAACTCGTTCAAGATATCATCAGCGTGCTTCATGGTCTCCCAGTCGGAGGTGCTCCCCATGATCACGCCCACTATGGGGTTAGCTGCTGGCTGTGAGTCTGCCATTGCGTTTGTGTTATTCGCCTTGCGCTAATGAGTAGCCAGGCACACCGTCAAAAGAACAGAGCGTTTCCATCTTGATGAAGTCGAGACCTGTCGACTCGATCTTCGTGATCAATTCCACAATATCATTATGCGAGATCGTCCCATTGTTCCGACCGCGAAAGCGGCATCGGTAATGGTCGGTCCTGAAGGTAGACTTGAATCCCTTTGGCCACACCTTTACGCCACGGCTGGTCACGAGCTTGAGCTCCATCGCTGCTGGCGTCACGGTGAGCACCTTCTCTGCAAGTTCTTCCGTCTCACCCAGATGATCGAAGAAGAGATCGACGCCGATCATCTCCTTCTTGCTCCGCGTATGCGGTTCTGTGCGGACCGTCGGCTGATCGAACGCGACGTAATGCACTTTCTCGAATGTCTGCGGCTCCTGACCGAGATGCGCGATCACTGCGTCAGCAAAGTCCTTCGTGCCGACCTTCTTCTTGCTGATGCCTTCTTTGTAGATCTCGCCAGTGTGAATGCCTTCCTCGATGGTGCGAAGCCATGCGTTGTGTACTTTTGTCGCGATATCAGCTTGCCCGATGTGGACGAGCATCATTACTGCGCCGAGCAACAAGCCCGATGGATTAGCGATCCCTAGTCCCGCGATGGTTGGGGCAGAGCCATGGATCGCTTCGAACATCGCGAAGTCCGGACCGATGTTCGCAGATCCAGCGAGGCCAACAGAGCCCGCGATCTCGGCAGCGATATCGCTCAGGACATCGCCATAAAGATTGAGTGTTACAACGACATCGAACTGCTCTGGTACATTCGCAATGCGCGCAGCGGCGATATCGAGGATGTGGTGATCCGTTTGGATCTGCGGATAATCTTTCGCGATCTCATCGAACACCTTATGAAAGGTGCCGTCGGTGAACTTCATGATATTATCCTTCGTGATGCAGCTCAGCTTCTTGCGGTTATTACGAACGCAATACTCGAACGCATAACGGACGATACGCTCAGAACCAGAGCGGGTGATAAGCTTAAGTGCTTGATAAGAATCTTCGGTTTGGCGGTGCTCGATGCCAGCATAGAGATCCTCTTCATTCTCGCGAACGATGACGATATCCATTTTCGGATGCTTCGTATCGACGAAAGGGTAATACGATACGCAAGGACGAACATTCGCGTAAAGCCCTAGCGTCTTGCGGATCGTCACGTTGAGGCTCTTCATCCCGCCACCTTGCGGAGTGGTGATCGGCGCCTTCAGGAATACTTTGTTGCGGAGCAGTGAGTCCCAGCTCGAATCTGCGATACCTGTTGAGTTACCGCCCAGATAGACCTTCTCTCCAACCTCGATCGTATCGATCTTGAGTTGCGCGCCAGCCGCTTCGAGAATGCGGAGCGTGGCGTCCATGATCTCCGGACCAATGCCATCGCCATGCGCTACTGTGATAGGTGTCGGGATCGGGAAACGGAAAGATGCCATCTGTCGGAAGTGGGCTGCTTGGACCAGTGAGGGAAATAAGAAGTGCGGGGCCGTCAGATCAACTCAGAGCGCCCCGAACGGATGTCGGCGCGCCTTAAACAGAGCTGTTTGGGGAGGGGTTTCGGACTTCCGAAATGGGCTGGGACTTATTACATAATCCAGTTGCGAAGCCCAGGAGCTGTCGGTCGAGGCTCTACAAGAATTCGGTCTTGATATAGGCCCAGAGCTTGATCGCTCCGTAGAAGAAGAGCACCATGACCACCACCGCACCGGCCGTCATCCAGAGATGATTCTTCAACGCCCGAGGGTTTGTCATCAAGGTGTGCAGGAATTTCCGGACGTACTCTTCCGCATCGGTCATGAGCTTCGTGACCTTTGGGAAACGGGTCTTCAGCTTTTCGAGCAGGCGGGCAGCCCATGGGAGCTCTTGCGACAGGATGAACAGGCCGATCAGCAAAAAGAGGATACCCTGAAGGAAAGGGAGAAATAGCCCAAGGATGCCAAGGATGATGAAAAACCACCCTGCTGAGAGCTTCAACAGGCGTTTCATTTTCTTATTAGTCCGCTTGGCCACGAGGTTGTTGGAAGGGTCGCTGCTAATGAGTGAAATAGGTTACTCTGCCATTGCTGGCGTTAGTGTTATCCCTTAAAAATAACGCCGAACGCACAGATAATTTTAGAATAGCACTAAAGAACCTACTCAAGAGCAGTGAAACCAGAAGTTGTTTGGCGAGGATCGTGTGTTTAATAGGAACTTGCAATCATAGAAAAACATGAAGATCGCAGTAGTCCTTTCCGGTTCAGGCTATCTAGATGGTGCCGAGATCAACGAGTCCGTCGCAACGCTCTGGGCTCTTAGCTTTCATCAGGAGAATGGCGTGATCGTTCAGTGCTTCGCTCCGGATGCGGACCAGCATCACGTAGTCAATCATTTGTCCGGACAGGAGAAGACCGGCGAGAAGCGCAACATCCTCGAAGAGGCTGCTCGTATAGCTCGTGGTAAGATCAAGCCGCTGAGTGAGCTTCGCGAATCAGAATACGATGCGCTCATTATGCCCGGAGGATTCGGCGCAGCGAAGAATCTTTGCACCTTCGCATTCGATGGCAGTAAGGGCAAGGTAAATCCCGAGCTTGAGAATGTGTTGAAGCAATTCCGGCAAGCAGAGAAGCCGATCGGTGCTGCTTGCATCGCGCCTGCGATCCTTGCACTAACATTCAAAGAAACGCCGCTTGAGTTAACAGTCGGCACCTCAGGCAACGAATCGGCTGAGATCGAGAAGCTTGGCCACAAGCACCAGTCGATGGGGGTGCAGGACGCCCACATCGATCAGGAGAACCTCATCGTTACCACACCGGCCTTCATGTATGACGCCGCACCGCTTCACGGCATCTTCACTGGTGTGAAGAAGATGGTCGATCTTGTGATCGCACTCGTCGAAGAGAAGGCCGAGGCGAACGCGAAGGGGCTTGTGTCGAAAGCATCTGGATAACTTTGCGCTGCTGGGCGAAACTGTCCACCCATATTCGGGATTAGATAGGTGTCCATATGAGCACCTATCCTATTAACAAGAAGTCTCCGATCAATGGCGAAGCAGAGGCCGAGGTCGACCTGCACAAAATGCTGGTCCCGGATCCGGCTACGGCATTCTTGCTTAGGGTTGAAGGGGAGGGTATGACGCTGGCCGGTATAGATCACGGGGATCTGCTCGTCATTGATTCATCCCGCGTTGCAATGCCTGGGGACATTGTCGTGCTCGAGTATTATGGCGCTCATTACGTGCGCCGATTCCGCGAAACGCCGACTGACCTCCTCTTTACTTCAGAGTCAGCTGAGTCTGAGATCCTCGAAATGGGCAAAACAGGTGCAGTGAAGATCCTTGGTGTGGTTCTTCACTCGATACGCTCGTTCGAAGTTGGGAATGGGGCGCGGAGCTAGATAAAGCGCGGAATTACGAGCGGAGCGTGTCCGCGAGATCTTCCTGAATTCCGTTCAGCTGCGAAGCGAAACTGCGGATCGTCGCAAGGATCTCATATTCTTCCGAGCCTAAAGGCTTGTTCAGGATCTCCAGATCGATCTGAGCCATGACCTCACGCGGACCGCAATACGGGTTGCAAGCGACGAAGCTCCGAGTCTTGCTTGACCACTCATCTGGCAATTGCCGAATGATGTAGCGAAGCGAGCTGAGATAGTGAGTATATTTTTCCGCAGTGCGCGAAGACATGTCAAGGCCCAACGAGGCCTGAAGCGTATGCACTTCTGGCAAGAGATAATCTTGCAGGGTTCCCATAGTATACGTAAACCTTAGGATCCAATAGGATCAAAAAAAGGCCACAAGTCTGAACTTGAATGAAGCCTGAGTTAGGAAGAAGAATCAGGAAGGGGATGCAAAGATAAGCAATTTTTCGGGCAAATCCAAATCGATGAGCTAGAGCAGCTTAAACATCCTAAAATGGGGCCCTACAGTGGGGATATCGAATTCCTCACCCACCTGGACAAAACCCTGGGAGAGGTAGAATCCGGCAACGTTGCTTCGGGCATTGCACCAGAGGACGTCGCCACCACGCTCGCGGGCGATCTCCATTCCTCGATCAAGCAGCTGCGTGCCTAGCTGGCGCCTGCGGTAATCCTCATCAGTCGCCATCCCACGAAGCTGGAACAGCCGCTCGCCGGGCACGTCCGGATGCCCTGCCTCGTAGAACGAGCCGATCGAGACGATGCGGTTGCCATCTATCGCGGCGAGGTGATAGGTTGTCGGATCATCATCGCCAGGGAGTACGCAATCTTCGATCGGTCTGCCAGCCCTCAGGATGCGGTGTCGAAGCGGATAGGTCTCCTCGGTCGAGATTTCTTTGATGGTCAGGTGCAATTGGAGCTTGGTTTGACGTTGCTAGTGTGGGAGACGATGAATTAAGCTCGGCAAAATTAACACTCCAGGGCATTGGTGAAGAAGAATAGCAAGACTCTAGCGAAGACAAAGGCGACACCGGCTCGCAAACGGGGCCGAATGCGGACCGATATTTCCTCGTCAGACAGCCACGCCCGCAGGGCAAAATCGCCGACGCTGCTGGACTATGTCCGTAAAGAGGAGATCGCTAAGGTCGATGTCAAGGAGTTCAAGTATCCGAATGGACTCCGTGTGATCAGCGAGCATGTTCCGGGTTCGTCATCGGTCTCGATCGGACTATGGGTAAATGCCGGCTCGCGTAACGAGTTTCTCGATCAGGCCGGCATCGCACACTTCATCGAGCACATGGTCTTCAAAGGCACTGCCGGAAGATCGATGCGTGAGATCATGCGATCGGTCGAGTCGCGCGGTGGGCTGCTCAATGCATTCACCACGAAAGAGCATACCTGTTACTACGCTTGGACACGTACGCCATATCTCGGTGAAGCTGCGGCGATCTTGTTCGAACTTGCAAGCCGTCCGAAGTTTACAGCAAAAGATATCGAGCGTGAGAAATCCGTCGTGATCGAAGAGATCAACGGCATCGAAGATGAGCCCGACGAACTTGCATTCGATTACTTCGAGAAGGAGATCTTCGGCAAGCATCCGCTCGGAAGGCCGATCATCGGTACGGAAAGATCCGTTGAGTCATTCGATCG
The DNA here is from genome assembly GCA_046590195.1 of Kapaibacterium sp. (SeqCode). Lineage (GTDB taxonomy): Bacteria > Bacteroidota > Ignavibacteria > Palsa-1295 > Palsa-1295 > JBKJTP01. The sequence continues at coordinate 17,937 of JBKJTP010000165.1, forward strand.
CGACGATCTGCTGAAGTTTCATCAGGCGCATTACAAGGCTCACAATTTCGTCATCGTTGCAAGCGGCGCGCATCAGCATGACGAGCTTTTCGCCGCTGTTGATGCGGCTATTCAGCATGTTGCAGAGGGAGTTATTGCGCGCGCGCCGAAGTCGCATCCGTTTCCGAAGAAGCCAGCAGCGCATCGCAAGCATGAGCGCGCAGGTGGACAGCAAGCACACATCATTCTCGGTCGCCGCGCACCGGGCATCAACTCAAAGCACTACACAGCGATCAATGCACTCGTCACAGCGATCGGTGCAGGTATGAGCAGCCGACTTAATCTTCGCTTGCGTGAAGAGCTGGGGCTTGCGTACGATGCAACCGCATTCTACTCAACGTTTGGTGACACTGGATCGGTAGGCCTCTATATAGCTTCCGCGATCGAGAACTACGAGAAGGTGCGTGAGGAATTGTGGAAGATCGTCAGAGGGCTCTTCACACGTCCGATCTCACGCGTTGAACTCGAACGCACAAAAGAGCAAGTGATTGGTGGTTTGCTGCTTAGCCTCGAATCAGTCTCGAACCGCATGATGCGGACTGGCTCACATGTACTCTACTACGATCGCTACCTCTCGATCGAGGAGGAGTTGCTCAAGATCGCAAAGCTGACGGTCGAGGATGTGAATGCGGCCGCCGAATTGCTCTTCCGAAAGGAGAGTGAACTCTCGATGATAGCTGTGACGCCGGGCAAGAGCGAGGAGTAAGGCAATTACTTCTTCTGCTGGCCTTTCTTCTCGAGTCTTAACACTGAGATTAAAAAGTAGGCGAGACCTGCGACAGCGCCAGCGCCTGCCAGAATGCCCGTCCAAAAGGAAGATCCGGAATCCTTATCTAGATACCAGCCGATTCCGGCCCCAATTGCCACGAACATCGCCAGCTGGAAGCCTAGGGTCAGATAGGGCCCGACTTCCTTCATTGCCTGGTTCTTGTCGCTTTCACCGCGATTGCTTCCGGGGAAAGAGATCGGGTGTTCGGCCTCGTGCTTCGGGTCTATGGGTCTATGGGACTTCGGGTCTTCGGGAAGTTCAGGTCTTTCGGTCGCCATCGAGCTTTGATTTCTTGCGTAATGCTATGATCAACTTTCGAAGGTAGTTGCTGACCTTTTGACTCAACTCCCAAATTTCGCGCGTTTCTTCCCGCTGCACTCGACCTATTCGCACCGCCAGAATAAGATGAGTCTCGAATTCCGTGAGCGAGCCGCGAGCTATTGCAAGAAATCGGAGATACTCCGCCCTGGACATTCTGCCATAACTATCCGCGATATTTGCTGGTACCGATGATGCTGAACGCGTAAACTGGCTGGTTAATCCGTAGCGATCCTCTTTTCGAAATTTATCGGAGATCTCGTACGCCATGACTGCCATGTCCATTGAGAGCTTCCAAACCTCCAGATCGCGGTAACTTTTGAGTGGTGCCATCCTCAAAAATACGACAAAAACCCGCAGACCCCTAGACCCAAAAACCCGCAGACCCCTAGACCCAAAGACCCGTTACCCCAAAGCCCTCCGTGAATAGCCAGTAAGAAAATGCCCATAGGAGAAACCAAATCCGGGAAAATCTCATTTGGAGCGCGCAGAATGGGTAACCAGCCCGGTTATCTTGCGTAAAAGCCCTCAGCATAATAAAGAAGCGAATTGAATCTAGAGCACGCGATTAATCTACAACAGAATGCCGGTGTTTTGAGCGCAGAAGAGCTCAAGTCACTTAAGGCCGGAAAGGCGTTTCTCGTACAGTACGCGTTGCTCACGATCGCCCTCTTTGCTGGCGCTTACCTTGCCTATTCCAACCTCGCCTGGGCACACACCAACGCCCTCTGGTTCGGCATTCTCCTCTGCACTTCTACAAGCTTCGTAAGCTTCATGCTCACCGAGTGGGCATACCACCAGCCGACCGGCATTTTTCTCATGGTCTCCATGGGTTCGGTCGTCGTCAGATTGTTCAATCTCGCTATTGCGTTCGGTTTAGGCCAGTTCTTTCTGGATTTCAACCCGATGGCGCTCGCAGCAAGCCTTCTCGTCAGCTACTTTTCGTACTTCGTTATTGAGGTGTTGTACATCCATAACAAGGCGCTGAAAGACGGTCAATAAGTTTACCATCCTACTATTCAAGGTTACCTAGAATAGATGAACTCAGAGTCTCAACAGCCGGTCGTTCTTCTCGCGGATGCATCGACGCACTCAGCTCCTTCTACAGCGAAGGATACAGGGCATTCGACTGAGCATGCTGTCGAGCAAAAAGGAAGTGGCGCCCATGGTGCTGCTGGCGACCACACTGAAGCAGGTGCTCACGGCGAAGGCGCACAAGGCGGCGGCGGACTCTTCAACGAGCTCATCAGTCACCTTGACGACACACACGAGCTTCATTTCTTCGATGCACACGTGCCGCTCCCGTATCTCTTCTGGGATCAGGATGGTTTTCACGCTTTCGCAAGCGGCCATTCAATGGAGCATACCGGTGCATATACGCTAGGTGCTCACGGCAAGCCGATGCGCGCCGACGGGAATCCGATCTCGTTCGATATGTCGATCACGGCTAACGTCGTGTTCCTTATGGTCGCAGGTGTGCTGATGCTCTGGGCAGGAATTGCCGCAGCAAGGCGCACGAAGAAGTCGATGGTACCGAAGGGTATCGGCAACGCGATGGAGAGCCTGGTGCTGTTCGTTCGCGATGAACTGGTGTATCCTAATGTCGCACGCAAATACGCTGAGCCGCTCGTGCCGTTCTTCGTAACGATCTTCATGTTCATCCTTCTGCTTAACTTCCTCGGTCTGGTACCGTTCGGACGTTCAGCGACCGGTGCTCTTGGTGTCACAGGTGCACTCGCATTGATCACATTCTTCATCACTCAATACGTCGCATTCAAGTCGATGGGATTCGGTGGATTTATGAAGCATCTGACAGGCGGTATCCTGGACATGGAGCTCAATATCGGTCTGAAGATCGTGCTCATCATCATCATGATCCCAATCGAGATCATGGGATTGTTCACGAAGCCATTCGCACTTGCGATGCGTCTATTCGCGAACATGACAGCAGGTCACGTGATCATCGTCTGTCTTATCGGTTTGGCGTTCATGTGGAAGAGTGTTGTAGCGGGGTTCGGTGTGTCCGTGCCGTTCGCACTGTTCATCATGGTACTGGAGATACTTGTAGCGTTCATCCAGGCCTACGTATTTACGATGCTCTCGGCGCTGTTCATCGGAATGGCGATCCACGAGCATCATGACGAAGAGCATGGCGAAGGCCATCCTGAGGCAGCCCACGCAGCCCACTAAGCTCTTTCTTCAATCAGGTGTTTTTATTGTTTTTTGATTTATACAACCATTAACCTAACTTATACGAAAATGGGTAACGAAGCATTTGCATTTCTTTCAGCAGGTCTTGGTGCAGGTCTCGCGATCATCGGTGCTGGTATGGGTATCGGTAAGATCGCAACGGCAGCAATCGAAGCGCAGGGTCGTCAGCCAGAAATGGCAGGTGGTCTTCGTACAACGATGATCATCGCAGCAGCACTCGTTGAGGGTGTTACGCTGTTCGCACTCGTTATTTGCATCATTCTCTCGGGTAAGTAATACCAGAGAGGATCAAAGTTTCGCAGACATTGTCTGCACAAGTTAGGCGTTCCGCACGGGCCGAGTTATCTCGGCCCACGGAATGAGTCTCTAAACGGGGCGATCCTGATGGTGCAACAGGTGTAACCGAAGCGGTTTTTTCTACGTCAGCCCCGAGGGGCTTTTGGCGTATATCTAGGGGAGGAATCAGTTACCCCTAGGTGCCCTTACTAGCTAGGTGTTCAAGCTATCGACTGGGGTACTCCAGGATAGCCATCATTACATTCAAGCCATGCTCGAGATCAATCCCGGTTTAACGATCTGGACGATAATCATCTTCGCCATTCTTCTCGTCCTTCTTTCGAAGTTCGCGTGGAAGCCGATTCTTTCATCCCTGAAAGCTCGTGAAACAGCTATCGCTGACTCGCTGACGAAGGCAGAGCAGGCGCGCACCGAAGCCGAGCGCATCATCGCTGAGAACAAGCTTGAGCGCGTACGTGCCGAAGAGGAAACTCAAAAGGCGCTTCGCGAAGGACGTGAGTACGCCGAGCGGATGAGACTCGACCTCGTTCACAAGGCTGAGAACGAAGCACGTCATTTGCTCGAGCAGGCACGCGCTGAGATCAAGCGCGATACTGAAGCAGCTCTCATTCGTCTACGTGAAGAGGCAGCCGAGCTCGCCATCATGGCAACAAGCAAGTTGCTCGATGAGAATCTCACCGGCGATCGTCATGCAAAGGTCATAGATCGCATGATCGCTGACATGCCGGCAACTGTCTAACCCATCCAAAAAGAATGGAACAACGGGTTGCCATACGATACGCCCAGGCTCTGATAGATCTCGCCAACGAGAGAGATCTCATTGAGCAGTTCTCCAAAGATGTCACAACGATCGATGATGTTATCGAGTCGTCGAAGGATCTGCGTGCAATGCTGCACAGCCCGGTGATCCGTCCGCACTTGAAGCACACAGTTCTTCAGCAGATCTTTGCTCAGCATATCTCGAAAGAGATGTTGAACTTCCTCGATCTGCTCGTTCGAAAAGGTCGCGGAGCGTTGCTCCGTTCGACCATCGTCGAGTTCAGAAAGCTTGTCGATACAAAACAGAATGTTGTCCGCGCAAAGGTCACAAGCGCGGTCGAATTGTCCGAGGATCAGCGCAAGGCGATTCAGTCGCGCCTCGCTACGCTTACCGGACAGACAGTGGTTTCTTCTTACTTTCTCGATCCTTCACTCAAAGGTGGTTTTGTTGCTCGTATTGGGGATACTCAGATCGATGCTAGTTTGAAGCATCAACTCGAGTTGCTCCGCGAGCAGTTCAGGAGTGGAAGTGCTCTCCTGAATTGATTTCAGTCAGTATCGCTATTGCGCCATTCGGCGTGATGGAGGTCAGGAGGAATGGTATGAGATGGATAGGTTACGTTACGTTGATGATCTGTGCGCTTTGTCTCGCTGGTGAGGCGGATGCACAGACGAAGAAGACTTCAAAGAAGAAGACAAAAACTTCTGAGAAGCAAGTTGAAAAGAAAGCAGCAGGCATTTCGATCGCAAAGGGTGGGAAGATGGTACGTCCAACTTCCAGTCTCGAGAAAGGCAGTGTAGGCTACTACTTCTATCCGATGACGCCAGGCAGTTACTGGAAGACCCGGACAGTCAAGTCGCTGTACGATCTTCAGGATAGCCTGATCGCGTCGGACACGATGTTCAACAAAGAGGTCGTGAGCACGAACTCGGCGCCGAGCATTCAGGGTCTGCCGCTGATCAAGTGTCAATCCAGGAGCTACCGCAGGGGGCAGCATGAGGATTCCGTACAAGCGCAGGAAGTGGCTTATTACGTTGACGATTCGCTGATCATGGCGGTCTTCAACAACTCGATCACTCACAGTCAGAACGTATCGTTGCTGACGACCCCGCTTCGCGAAGGCTACATCTGGCCTGAGCGATTCGAAGATTCGATCGGGACCAAGGTTGTGAGCTTGCATGAGACCGTCGTGACTCCTGCAGGTAAGTTTGAGAACGCAGTCTTGACGTCAACAAGACTCGGCTTCGGTGAACTCTCGAAGTATTTCGTTGGCCAGCACGGTATTGTGAAGGTGATCTTCCGTGGTTTCGCTAATGGCGGAATGGGTAAGATCCTCGTTACGACCGAACTGATGGAGATCCATCACGAGCTCTCTCACATGGAAGGCTCACCATCGGATCAAGTTGATCCGGATCGAGTCGTTCCGGATCGAGTCGATCCGACGATGGCAAAATAGATTTTTGATCTTGTGGTCGCAGAGCTCATTGAGCTGGCGATACACATCAAGCATTAAACGCTAAGATAGCATGGCATCAGTAAGACCAGATGAAGTAAGCGCGATCCTTCGCCAGCAGCTTACCGGTTTCGAGAAGGAAGTCGATGTGTATGATGTCGGTACCGTCCTGATGGTCGGTGACGGTGTTTCCCGCGTGTACGGCCTCTCGAAGTGTATGGCCGGCGAACTTCTCGAATTCCCGAACGGTGTGTTCGGTATGGCGCTGAACCTCGAAGAGGACAACGTCGGTGCCGTTCTCTTCGGCGATGAGACGCTCGTAAAGGAAGGCGACACTGTGCGCCGCACAGGCCGAGTTGCTTCTATGCCTGTTAGCGATGCAATGCTTGGCCGCGTCATCAATCCGCTCGGTATTCCGATCGATGGTGGTGCGCCGATCCCAGCAGACAAATTCTTGCCGATCGAGCGTAAAGCGCTCGGCGTTATGCAGCGTTCACCGGTTAATCAGCCGCTGCAGACAGGTCTGAAGGCAGTTGACGGTATGATCCCGATCGGCCGCGGACAGCGCGAGTTGATCATTGGTGACCGTCAGACAGGTAAGACCACGGTTGCGATCGATACGATCATTAACCAGAAGACGACACACACCGAAGAGGCGAAGGCAGCAGGTATCGAGCCTGTGTATTGTATCTACGTCGCTATCGGTCAGAAGGCATCGACCGTAGCACTCGTTCGCTCGAAGCTCGAAGAGCACGGTGCAATGGCCTATACTGCGATCATCGTTGCTACGGCTTCAGATCCAGCTCCATTGCAGTTCATTGCTCCTTACTCAGGCGCAACGCTTGGTGAGCACTTCCGCGATACGGGCCGTCATGCGCTCGTCGTATATGATGATCTTACAAAGCAGGCAGCTGCATACCGCGAGGTATCGCTCTTGCTTCGCCGTCCACCAGGACGCGAGGCGTATCCTGGCGACGTATTCTATCTACACTCACGCTTGCTCGAACGCTCGTCAAAGCTCTCGAAAGAGCTCGGTGGCGGATCGCTCACAGCGCTTCCAATGATCGAGACACAGGCTGGTGACGTATCGGCTTACATTCCAACGAATGTGATCTCGATCACTGACGGACAGATCTATCTCGAGCCTAACCTTTTCAACGCAGGTGTTCGTCCGGCTATCAACGTCGGTATCTCAGTGTCCCGCGTAGGCGGTAACGCACAGATCAAGGCGATGAAGCAGGTTGCGGGTCGCCTTCGTCTCGAGCTTGCACAGTATCGTGAGCTTGAAGCATTCGCGAAGTTCGGATCGGATCTCGATAAGTCGACCCAGCAGCAGCTCAATCGTGGCGCCCGTCTCGTCGAGCTCCTCAAGCAGGGACAGTACTCACCGGTACCGGTCGAAGAGCAGGTCGTCGTGCTCTATGCGGGTACCAACGGCTACATCGATACGATCCCTGTTCCGCAGGTTCGCCGATATGAGACAGAGCTTCTTGACTTCATGCGCTTGCGCCATCAGGATGTCCTTAATGCGATCGTATCGAAGAAGACACTCGATGAAGAGCTGACCGGAAAGCTGAAGAGCATCCTCTCTAGCTTCACTGAGAACTTCGTGCGGGCATAACGTTTTCTAGAGCCGCTCCAAAAAAATGCGGCTCTTGATTTTTGTGGGTATTGGATCATTACGCAACCTCACTCAATGAGGCGTGTTACTTTTCAAAGTAATCTCAGCTCGACCGTTGAATGATGTTATCTAACTGCAGGATCCCAACCCCATTGTGTTCGATCGTTCATTGGAAATTTGTTCTCTACGTCCTGATAGGCCTGTGCTTATCTGCACCGGCCTCTGCACAGGATTCGACAGTGAAGGTTGATACTACCTTCGTCTTCGGTACGGAGACTGCTCCGCAAGAAAAGGCGAAGCGTGAGAAGAAACTTGAGATGTTGATCACCGCTGGTGCAGGACTTTATCAGACCTTCAGAGGCGACGAGTACAAGAAGCTGTTTCAGCCAACGGCTAACGTTGATTTTTATCTCGAGCCAGGCGGCATCGGTTTCATCGTCGGCGCACACTTAGGCTACGCCGATTTTTTCACGCAAGGTATCTCGTTCGGAATTCGGGAGCGTCTGGGCTTTCTAAGCGCAGAAAGACTTGACACCTATACCGAGCTCAGCGTACTCTTCTTTGACGATAAAGCTTATGCTCGATCGTTTGAGACCGGGTTCCGTGGTGCGCTTGCAGGCGTCTTTCCGCAAAATACGTACGGGTTGATGTTGCGCCTCGCTGCAGAATATCGAGGAAGAAGAAGTCCTCCGGGCCGTGAGGATGCTCTCAAACCACTCTATTGGGTCGGTCTTGAAGGTGGCATTAGCTTCTCGCTCTTGGGCACCAATCAAGGGCTTACGCGTAAGGACTCGCTGCGTGTTGGACTGCGTCATATCCTCAGTTCGCAAGAGCTTGCGGATCTGGATGGTGTCTCGAACGAGTCGGTCGACATCTGGTACGAGCGCTACTGGCAGAAGAAGGACCTGACCCCACGCACGCCACTCAACGAAGCGCGTGAAGAATTTGAATCGCGGGTTCGCTCTGCGAATGCGCAGTTCGGAAAGTTGAGACGCTTGGGCGTTGACACTGACCGAGGCAGGGCTACAGTAGTGTATGGCAAGCCTAATTACATTGAGTCGGCTGAGGGTGCAACGGGCGCCGCCTCATACGAATTGTGGGTCTATGAGAACAGAGTTCGTGGATATCAGGGAGCGTTATTCCTCTTCGAATCGGGATACACTTCAGAGTATCGGCAGATCTATTCCAACGTGAATGGAGAGATCTCCGGAGCTTTACCGAGTACGGTCCCAAACCGGATCTTTCAGGTCATTGACCGATACGATCCGCAGAGATAGAGTTTAAGTTTTTGCTAGTTATCGCATAACTAGACATAGCATAAAGAGAAGATGGCAACATTACGTGAGATCAAGAGACGAATCGTTGGCGTACGTTCTACCGCCAAGATCACGCAGGCGATGAAGATGGTCGCGGCAGCAAAGTTGCGCCGTGCCCAGGATTCGATCATTGCGGCGCGTCCGTACTCGCGCGCACTCGAAGCGTTGCTCAAGGATCTTCTTTCGAACGTCGATCCCGAGTCGATCCAGTCGCCATTGCTCTTCGGTCGCCCTACGGCATCAGCGAACGAGCGCGTGCTGTTGATCATCATCACGAGCGATCGCGGTCTTGCAGGTGCGTTTAATGCGGGACTAATACGCTTCACAGAAGCACGCATTCGTGAGGTCTACAGCGAGCATCTTAGCACCAATCGTTTGAGCTTGATCACCGTAGGCCGCCGCGGCACCGATTATTTCGCTAAGCGCGATTACACTGTGATCGAGAAGCTTGTTGGTATTTTCTCGAAGCTCGAGTTTGAGACAGCCCGCCAGCTTCGCCGCACAGCGGTCGAGGCGTTCAGCCGAGGCGATTTCGATCGCGTCGAGTTGGTTTATAACGAGTTCAAGTCTGTCATGTCGCAGAAGCCTACTGCCGACAAGTTGCTGCCGATCATCGAGTCGAACACGGACGAACATGGCGGAACGGCATCCTACCATCCTGCGAAGGATTACATCTATGAGCCAAGCCCAGCGGATTTGCTCGAAGGCTTAACTCCAAAGCATCTCGACACGATGATCTGGAAGGCGCTGCTCGAATCGAACGCAGCAGAGCAGGGCGCACGCATGACGGCAATGGATAGCGCGACGAAGAACGCGAAGGACCTCGTCAAGGCGCTGCAGCTCCAGTATAATAAGGCACGTCAGGCAGCCATCACAAAGGAGATCCTCGAGATCGTCGGCGGCGCAGAAGCGCTCTCAAAGCAATAAGCAAACACTGCCGGATATGTCTCTGGCAGCGAATCTTGCTAGCGTTGAATCAAAGATACTGGCAGCGTGCGAACGCGCCGGTCGTTTGCGCAATGACGTCACACTTGTAGCCGTCTCCAAATTCCATGCTGTTTCCGCGATCCGAGAGCTCTACGAACTCGGCGTCCGCGATTTCGGAGAAAGCCGCGTGCAGGAGCTTGTGGAGAAGCGTCCAGAATTGCCACGTGATATTAATTGGCACTTCATCGGCCCGCTCCAATCGAACAAAGCGAAGTATCTCGTACCGTTCGTGCATCTGGTGCATGCGGTCGAATCGATCTCCGGACTCGAAGAGCTTGATCGTCAAGCAACAATAAAGGAGCGCGAGCTCGATGTGCTGATCCAGGTCAATATCAGCAAGGAGGATCAAAAGCACGGAGTTGAGGAGACAGAACTGATCCTGCTGATCGACAACCTCATCGAGGGCTACCACCTCCGGCTCCGCGGCCTCATGGGGATGGCCTCTTTCGAGAGTGATCCTGAAAATACGCGTGAACAATTCCGCCGCCTAAAGCTCTTACATACTAGGATAAGAACCACTTTTCCCCACATTGCCTCATTTACCGAGATGTCAATGGGGATGACCAACGATTTCGAGATCGCGATCGAGGAGGGTTCTACGATCGTCAGGATTGGCAGCGCTCTCTTCGGGGAGAGATAAAAGTCCTGAATGCTGGGTCTTGAGTGCTGGTCTTTTGCTTTGTCTCTGTCAAATTTTATCGCTTGCCCTGCTATGCAATCACGCCTATCTGCACTAGACATTAAGAAGAAGGAATTCGAACAGAAGATGCGTGGATACGACGCCGTCGAAGTTCGCGCCTATCTCGATATTGTCTCGCAGGAGATGGACTCACTGACCATCGAGAAAGCCCAGGCAGAGCACGAACTTGCTGATACGAAGAAGCGATTGGAGCACTTCCTCAGCCTCGAGCAGACGCTCGAACGCACGCTCGTCGGGGCACAGCAGACCTCGATCAAGATGGAAGAGCAAGCTCGCAAGGAATCAGAGCTCATCATTCGCGAAGCAGAGCTCAAGCGCGACCAGGCGCTGAACAACATCAACTCAGAACTCGATAAAGCGCAGGGCGAGCTCTTCAGGCTACGCGCAGAGTATGACTCGACGCTTGTCCGAATGCGCGCTCTCATGTCCGGCTTCGCCGCATTCATGGAGCGTTTAGAGGCCGATGCGAAGTTGTCATTACCGGCAGCTTCTTCGCAGATCGTGCCGATGCCAGTTTCGTCGACGAATGGTCAGGAGCAGCCAACGATCGTTGCTCCGACACCAGCCGATTCGATGTCTGCGAGCGGCGGCGCTCCGACGCTCGAGTTTAGCTTATAGGTACTGCGGCAACTCGCCGCTGTTGTTGTTGTCTTCCGAACTTACATGATACGATCAATCATCTGCACACTACTGATTTGTGCAGCAGGCGTAGCGCACGCGCAAGAATTTCTTGTCAAGACTGATAACGATAAATTCTCCGGCAATGAATCAACGCATAAAGGCGACCTGCTTACAGAGTGGGAGGAGTCAATAATACTGCGTCCTGCGGGTCCTTGCACGCTGAAGAAGGTGCTTGTGTATTGGGATGGCGAGAACGCAGGCCAAGACACGCTATGGGTCGTTGGTGATCCGGCAGAAGGCGGTTATCAGCCAACGCTATGGGTAGCGGGATATAATAAGCTGATGGAGCCCATCGTCATTCAGTATGACGGCACCCCAGGTTGGGACACGATCGATGTCTCCGCAAGCAATGTGCATATCGACGGACACTCGCGCGTCGTGATCCAGCATCGCATTCAGGAAGGCGGCCCGTACTTTGGACAAGATAATGGCAGCGGCGCATCCGGCTCGTTCTTGATGGATCCGTTCAGTCCGCTCTTTCCGCAGTATGATATTCCTGGCGCGATCATGCTTGCATCAAAGAAGTTCATGGTGCGCCTCTTCGTTGAATACGACTTCCCAAGTGCAACAGGATCACTGCCTGCCCCAAAGGCCACGATGATCGATGTCGCAAAAGCTGCTGGCTTTGTCACTGGCACCGCAACGCTGAAAGCCGCACGTGTCAGCATCGCCGACTGGAATAACGACGGCTACGATGACGTCTTCTCCGGAGGCAGATTCTTCGTCAACAACAAGAACGGTACGTTCACCGATGTGACCGCAAGCACTAACGTAATCGCAGGTGCTACAGCCTTCGGTGATTTCAACAACGATGGCTTGCTCGATGTCTACGCCGTCAACGGCATGAATGCCGACAAGATCTATCGTGCGACAGCACCCGGTGTGTGGGAAGATGTAACGGCATCAACTGGTTACTCGAATCCAAATCCACCTGTCACACCGATCTGGGTAGATGTTGATGGCGACGGTCATCTCGATATCTTCATCGCCAATGGAAGAACCGAGGGCGCAGGTGGAGAAGAATATTTCCCTGATCAACTTTGGCGCAACAACGGCAACGGCACATTCACGAATGTCACGACGTCAGCCGGTCTTGAGGATGGGGAGCCAGAACCATTCTATGATACGTGGGGTGCAAGCGTAACGGATTACAACGCTGATGGAAGACCTGATATCTTTGTCGCGACCTATCGCCTTGCACCGGATATGCTTTTTCGCAACGTAGATGGTACTCAATTCGCTGAAGTTGCTGAGGCAACTGGAGTGATCGGCGAACCGACTGATGATGCAGGGTACTTTGGTCATGGCGTCGGCACGGAGTGGGGTGACTTCAACAACGACGGCTATCCTGATCTTGCGGTTGGCAATCTCGGTCATCCCGATTATCGCGGTAAGTCTAGCAATCCATCGTTGCTCTATCGCAATAGCGGTCCGCCGAACTTCACGTTCGAGGATGTACACATGACGCACGGGCCGAAGTTCTATGAGATGAACACCGGGCTCGTTTGGCTCGATCTTGATCTCGATGGCTATCTCGACATGTGGCACTGCCAGTATTCTTACAATACTGCGTCCAACGATGCATACCGCCGCTCCCGAATGTATCTGAATCAAGGTCCATCGCAGGATTACAAACTGCGTGATATGACCTGGAATCTCGGGAGCAATGTGCATGGCGCATGGACAGCAGCGCGCCTCGACATTGACAACGACGGCGACATGGATCTCTTTGTCGCCAGCGACAAAGATGCAGTGCGCCTTTATCGCAATGACGTTGAGAAAAAAGGCAAGCATCTATCGATCCGTCTCAAGGGTGATCCAACGCAAGGTATCAACATGGATGCATACGGCACGAGTATTCGAGTGTATGCAAGTGGCACCCAGTATTACCGCGAGCTGCAAGGTGGTGGCGGCGGCACAACGAGCTCTCAGAATTCTTCCATCCTCAACTTTGGCATAGGCAACGCGAACAGCGTTGATAGCATGGTGGTCCGATTCCCGAATGGCTTGATCAAACGATTTGAGAACGTCACAACAGGAAAGACATACACA
>JBKJTP010000253.1:0-5643 GCA_046590195.1 Kapaibacterium sp. (SeqCode)
GCAATCGTCCTTCGCTGGTGAATTCGGTGAATGATACTTCGCAGACGAGCTTCGGCTTGAGCCAGTTCGTGATCTCTTTCGATGACCGTCTACTCGGCACCGATGGCGGCTTATCGAATGGCATTTCTTTCTGACGAAGCGGCTGCATGAGCTTGTGGATCTCCGCGAGCTTCTTGCGATCGAAGCCACTGCCGACGTGCCCGAGCGACACCAACTTTTTACCAGCGTATGCTGCGATGTGCAGCGCACCGAAATGATCGCGAGAGCCGCTCGGATCAGTATATCCAACGATGATCACTTCCTGACGCATCTGCGTCTTGATCTTGAGCCACTCATTACTGCGCTTCTCCTGATAGAAGCTATCGCCATTCTTCGCCATCACGCCTTCGAGCTTAGCCTTCTCGGCTTTCGCGAAGTAGTCCTCGCCGTTCGTCAGGACGTGCGTTGAGAATTTTAGCCGGGACGTCTGCTTCATCACGAGCTTGAGCAGTTTCTTGCGACCCAATAGCGTAACGTTGTGCAGATCGTAGCCATCGAGATAGATCAAGTCGAAGATGTAATAGACGATCTTCTGCTCGCCCCTTAGCTTTTCGATCTCTGACTTGTTCGTGAGACCAAAGCGCGATTGCAATAATTGAAAATTGACGCGGCCGGATTTGTCGAGCACGACGATCTCGCCATCGAAGATCGCTTCTTTGGCTGCAAGTGACTTGGGGATATCCCCCAGCTCTGGATAGCGCAGCGTCATGTCCTTCTGATTGCGCGAGATGAGCTTGATCTCGCCATACTTCAGGAAGCAGACAGCGCGGACGCCATCCCACTTGTTCTCGAAGATCCAGCCTTTACGCGAGAAGGCCCTGTCCACGAGTGTCGCTTTCATCGGCTCGATCGCTGTTGGCATCCGCTTTTTTACCGCGCCTTCAACCTTTGCGATCAGACTCTGCGCGAGCGATCTCATTTCTTCAGTAGGCGATTTGTCGTACGCTTAGCTGTCGGTTTCTTTGCAATAGCGCGCTTTGCAGCAGGCTTTGCAGCCGACTTCGCTTGCTCAGTTGTTTTGCGAGCGACTACTGCTTTCGTGCGGCCGGTTGTCCGTGAAGCAGTCTTCTTTGCAGTTGCACGCTTGGCTGCTAGCTTCTTTGTTGCGGGCTTTTCAGCTTGCTTCGCATGTGCTTTCGAAGCCTTGAGTAACTTGCCTGTTGCGTTTGTGCGCTTTGACTTCGGGGCTGCTGTCTCTTCATTCTTCTGCTCGTGATCGGATATCCACACTTTCTTCGATGTCAATCCATCCGGCTTCTCTTTGCGTGAGCCGTAGTCAAGGACCTGCTCCATCTTCCATTTGGTATCGGCAAATGTGTCTTTTGCTTTGAAGAGCAGCCAGGCGTTCTCTTCGCGTGAACCCTTCATCCGAAAGAGATGGAATTCGCCTTTGAGCTTTTTGCCGTGCATGACGAAAATGATCTTCTCGTTCTTCGCTTGCTTCTCCGCCGAGTCATCGCCGAGCACTTCATACCAACCTTTGTCCCATATCCGAACTTCGCCAGCACCGTAATTGCCTTCGGGAATGGAGCCCGCGAATGAGCCGTACTCGATCGGGTGATCCTCGACCATCATCGCGAGCCGCTTATCGTTTGGATTCATCGACGGCCCCTTCGGCACTGCCCATGACCTGAGCACGCCATCCATCTCCAGCCGAAAGTCATAATGCAGCCTGGTCGCGTGATGCTCCTGAATGACAAAGCTGAGCTTGGCCGCCTTGCTGGCAGCCTTCTTTGCCACCTTGCCCTTTGGCTCAGACGTATCCTTGAAGTCCCTCTTCCTTACGTATTCGCGTAGTCCCATTGGCTTGAGTAATAGGGGAGGCGTGCACATTCGGTGTGCCAAGGAGACGCGTTCAACTGGTCTTCATACTGAATGGCGTAGGGAGATGGTCCCTGACAGCCCCGGAATTCTAGCCACAAAAAAAAGCGAATGCACTGCATTCGCTTTAAACAATTCTAAACGTTAGGATGCTTACTTCGACACCATGATCTCTTGCATTGTCAGGGTCTCCATGCCATCGCGGAGCATGAAGTAGTAACGGCCTTCGGGCATCGACGGGAGGTTCAGCGTGATCGCACCATCGTGATCGACGACGCGTGTCAGGATCTCTTTGCCCTGGAGGTCGTAGATGAATGCGTTGAGCTGGCGGGTGCCGATACCATGCACGTTGAAGGAGAGATTGTCCTTCGCAGGGTTTGGCCATACGGGGCTCACGAACAGGCGTGATGTCGCCGCTTCGACTACAGCGGTTGCACTAACCCGCAGCATCTGTTGCGTTTCGATGACTGCATCGCGCGTCTTCAGTGTGATCGTGACGAGTTCGTCTTTGCCACTCACGCTCGTGAATTCGAGCTCGAGACTGTCTGAAATCCCGAAGACACCATTGATAGCAGGGGGAGTGCAAGACCAGTCTTTGCATTGAATACCAATGCTCTTGATCTCGACACTTGAACCGAATGCGTTGCCGATCTTCACACGCGCGGATTGCGCATGTGCGGTCGAGCTAGCCATTATCAGGAATAGGCCCGTGAGGCATACCGCCTTCAGGCAAAAGGCCCTTAAAACAGAAGTTTGTACAAACATCAAAGACGTCGTTGATACAAGCAATAATGTTATAGGCGGATCAAGGCCTGATAACAGAGACACAACTTTAAGCAAAAAGCAAACTATGATCTGCCAGGCGCCCTCGCGCCACGAATATGGAGTAAAATAATTATTCGTTAAAACAGACTCATTGAGAGGGCAATAATTCATTGAAGAGTTCGCAAATCAAACCTCCACAATTTCCCACTTTGTTTCTTATTTCCGGCTAGTCAGAGCAGTGTCCAATATCTGCACATTCAGAACTTGTTACAACAGTCGTTGTTAACTTCTGACACAGCCTACTCTGCGGCGATATTGCGGCAGGCCCCATCAAGTTGTGTACTGTCTTATGGGTGAAGTGCTACGTCAGCGGTTAAAGCAGAAGAAATTCGAGTCGCCTGCGCACGAAGCAATGTTGGCCTTGATGGTCACGGCGTCGCAAGTGCAGAGCGACAGCGATAAGGTCTGCGCTTCGTTTGGGATCTCTTCGCAGCAGTATAACATCCTCCGCATCCTGCGCGGCGCTGATACCGATGGCTCGAACGGTAGAAGCTGCGGCGAGATCGCTGAGCGAATGATCGATCGTGCGCCGGACGTAACGCGCCGGATCGACGCGCTGGTGAAAGCTGGTCTCGTCGAGCGAGATCGCTCCGATGAAGATCGCCGTGTGGTGCTCACACGCATCACGAAGAAAGGACTGACGTTGCTCGAGAAGATGCACCCAGAGATCACGAGCCGCGAGGCTCAGATCCTGGCCAAGGTGCCATCAGAGGATCTTGCTGAGCTCACACGCGTCTGCGAGTTGTTGTTGGCATCAGTGCAGGGATGAACTCCAGTCCGATGGGGGATCCGCTGCGGTTGATCAACAAACCCAGCCCCGGAGGGGCGATATATTTGTAGCGCGTAAGCGATGGTTTTAGGATAGACCCAAACCAGTTGAGCCCCGACGGGGCTCAACTGGTTTTCATCCTTGCCTTTACCCACTGCTTCCGCAGTGGGCTACAACTATGTGGTGTCTACGGCACTCTTGGTTCGCCACGCCGCCGGCGGATCGACTTGCGGGCTTAGGGATGGAGCGTTCTTCCGGCGACTCTTCCTTCCTCATCTTCGTTTATACCGGCCATGAAGAAGCTTTTATTACTTGTGCTACTCCTGGGCCTCTCGGCTTGCGCCTCATCCAAGTCCGATCGCGAGCCTATGTCGGTCACATTCATTCGTGCTGGTGGATTCTCAGGGCTGGAAGATCGCTTCAAGCTCGAAGCGAACGGCCACGCGACGAAGACCATGCGATTCCCAAAGCAGGATGAGAGGACCGTCGCTGATACGACGTTGCCACTTAGCAGCGTTGCCCCGATCTTCAGTTTTCTCGATCTCAATCACGATCAGTTGCTCGCGCTAAAGCTCGACGAGACCGGCAACATGACGACGACGATGATCTTGCAGTACGGAGCGAAGTCGCACTTGCTTCGCTGGCCGAATCTCGAACCGCCGATCCTCGCGACGAACAAACTCGACTCGCTCTACACACTCGTCTCGCCTTTGCAGGAATGGCTCTCTGCAACTCAGTGAGCCTGACAATATTTAATGCTCGCCTTCGCCGCTAAAGTAGGTAATCGTACGCTCAACGCACTCGCCGAGTTCGGCGAGATCTCGCGCTTGCTCGGGCAGACGCTATCGTTCGTGCCGCGCATCGGTCGCGATAAGCGCTTACTGCTCGATCAGATGGCGCACATCGGCACCGACTCGCTGCCGCTGGTTGCCGTCATCGGCTTTTTCACCGGAATGGTCAGCGCCTGGCAAGCAGCATATCAGCTCGAAGGCTTTATCCCTTTCAGCTTTATCGGTTCGGCTGTTAGCCGTGCGATCTTCATCGAACTTGGCCCGGTGCTTACCGCGATCGTTATTGCGGGCCGCGTCGGCGCATCCATCGCGGCAGAGCTCGGCACGATGAAAGTGACCGAACAGATCGACGCGTTAGAAAGCCTTGCGATCTCGCCCATCCGCTACCTCGCCACACCTCGCGTGGTTGCCGCAACGATCATGCTGCCGATCCTCACAGTCTTTGCATGCGCGATCGCGCTGATCGGTGCATTCATCGTCTGCAATGTCTTTCTCGATCTTACAGCGAAGACCTTTTTCACCTCTGTGCAGAGCATGTTCTCGTTGAAGGACGTGTTTGGCGGTATCTTCAAAGCTGTGGTCTTTGGCATGAGCACAGCGCTCATCGGCGTGCACGTTGGATTCAAGACGATGGGTGGGGCAGAGGGCGTTGGACAAGCGACGATCCGTGCATTCGTGCTTTCGAGCGCTTCGGTGCTGATCCACGATTACATTCTCTGGACGATCATCTTTAATGCATAACGATTAGATGATCGAGATACGCGGCCTGGAGAAATCATTCGGAGAGCAGCAAGTGCTGCGCGGCATCGATCTTCGGGTCCAGGATGGCGAGACGCTTGCGGTGATCGGGCAATCGGGCTGCGGCAAGAGCGTATTACTCAAGCACATCATCGGTCTGCTCAAGCCCGATGCAGGCGAAGTGTTTGTCGATGGCGTAAACGTGGGCGAAGCGAAGACGAAGCAACTCGAAGCAGTCCGCTCAAAGATCGGATTTCTCTTCCAATCTGCAGCACTCTTCGATTCGATGAATGTCGCTGATAACATCACCCTTGGCTTACGCGAGCACGGGATGCGTGATGTGGCGAAGTTGCAGTCGATCGTTGCTGAGAAGCTTGACATGGTTGGGCTCAAGGGCATTGAGAGCAAGATGCCGTCGGAGCTCTCGGGCGGTATGCGCAAGCGTGTTGGGCTTGCGCGCGCACTTGCAACAGAACCTCGCTACATCTTTTACGATGAGCCGACGACCGGGCTCGACCCTATCACCAGCGATCAGATCGACGAACTGATCAAAGACGTGACCGACCGGCTGAACGTCACAAGCATCATCATCACGCACGATATCTTCACGGTCGATAACATCGCGAAGCGCGTGATACTGCTGCACCAAGGCAAGATCTA
>JBKJTP010000155.1:0-7238 GCA_046590195.1 Kapaibacterium sp. (SeqCode)
GGCAGATATAAATGAGAAGGGAGCGGTGGCCACCGCTCCCTTCTCATTTATATCTGCCAAATGTTACAGTGTGAACCTCACTAGTGTCCACGTTTCGCCGCCATTCGGGAAGGGAGCAAAGTCGTGATTGCTAAAGATCTTTTGCTTGCGCGCAACAAACGCCTTGAGTTCTGTACTATAGGCATAGATAATGCGAACGCGCGTGAAGGAGACAAGCCCCTGCACGCCGACCCCGATATAGTACTCGATGAATGTTTCCTCAGTTGCGTAGCTCTTGCCATTGACAGTGACCGAGCCCGCACCGACATATCCGGTCTTGACCGATGTATGTACGATCGCTGGTCTCGGTCCCGACTGAGTCTGGATCGTAGTAGCGCTATCCTCCTCAAGGATGGTGATCGAGGATTCCTTCGTAGCGATGGGGAGCACTGACCAGAATTCAGGATATCTCACTCCCGTCATCTGTATTTCAAGCGTAGGCTGATAGAGTGATAGATTGCTATCTGGAAGCAAACGGTAGATAGTTGTGTCGGTGAGCGAGGCTACGAAATGCGCATGCAGTTGTCCAGCGTATGCGGTATCGATAGAAGACACCGTAGACGTCAATGTATCAGTCGAGGAGAGACCGGTCCAAAGCGTATCGCTGTACGTCCTGTGCTCGAATGTAAAAGTACTGCCTGCACGGATCATCGGATCCTCAGTTGGTGGAGCGACCGCGTCTTCGGCGCACGAGCTGAGCGACAACGCGGAGAGTAGGCTTAGAGATAGTATGAGTTTACGCATAATGAAAAAATAGGATACGGTTAATATTGAAAGCGCACTAAGGCTTGATCAGCTTTTCGAGCTGCTCGACATAGGCTTCGAATGCTCTTCGTCCCTGCGCTGTGAGCTTGTAACGGCTTTGTGGTTTGCGGTCGACGAACGTCTTCTTCACTCCGATGTACTTCGCTTCCTCAAGCTTTTTGAGATGCACGCTCAGATTGCCGTCGGTGGCTTGTACCTTCTCTTTGAGGAAGTTGAAGTCTGCTTCATCCACTGCAATGAGCACGGCCATGATCGCGAGCCGGATGCGCGAGTGAATGACGTCGTCAATGTGCTGGTAATTGAAATCGCTCAAACGAATGCTAAGAAGTAAGTGAGATCAGGCAAGCGCGCCAGCCGTCATTACTGTGGTCTGGCTCTTCCATCGGCGATAGAGTAGTATACCTGGAACGATCTGCAACGCGATCATGAGCACGCAATAGAGGCCAAGCGTATGCGGGCTATCCCAGAGGAACATCACGATTGCGCCGATCCACCAGCCGAACGCGAGATTGCGAAACCACTTGAGATCGTAGATGATACCGGATACGTAATACGATACCGCGAGGAAGCAGGCCATCAGAGGTGAGATAGCCATTGGGTGGATCGAGTGCGATAGCGAGCCGACAAATCCGACGAGCGCCATCGAGATGCCGAGTGCCGTCCATAAGCGACCGAGCAAAGTACCGGCGAAGGTCTGCACCGGGCTCTGACTGCGCTTGCGGCCATACAGGATGGAGAAGATGATGCCGCTCACGATCGCGACAAGCCACACCCAGCCGGACCAGCTCCAGCCGTCGTACAGCCGTTCGATGTAGATCGCGCCGACGCCGATTGTAACCAGCACACCCCACACGATGAAGCTCAGTCCATTATCGACCACCGACCTTCGGCTGTCCTGAATGACCCTCTTAAGAAACGCGAGTTCTTCCGATGCTCTGTCCATAAAGTACTTTGAAAAATAAAGTGACGCGAGTATATACAGCGGCCGAGTCCCGATAGTTTCCAAAAAAAGGCCTCCCGGGTGGGGGAGGCCTTGCGCAGATCGATATTATTTATCAGCCATTGGCATTTGTTACTTTAGAGAGGAAGGGGTGTACATAATGCGCGACTTACTATTGGTCACCTCCAGGCTGATGAAATAGAGCTTGTTATCTACTGTCAGTTTCCACTCACGCGGGCGCTCATTGGCCCAGTTGAATCCATCTAGCGTTATCTCGCTGCCCTGAACCGTAGCATACTCGCCAAAAGATAGCTTGCCTTGCTTGAACTGCAACGCGTGTGTGTTCGAGAACGCGATCGGGGCGAACTCCGGGACGATCTGATCTATCCACGTCACACCACCATCCTGCGACTGGTACCTGTACGTCTGGTATTGTTGCGTGAATCCATTTAGCGTGGAGACTGTACCGTATAGCAAGCCATCCGGATTTGCAACGAGATTCTCTATCCCACCAGGCGAGTTGCCATTTGGCTTAAGCGCACCTTGTGCATCCAGGCGGACAGTTGCGCCGCTCGGATAGTGTTGATTGTAGTAGAAGCCGATCGGTACAATGAAGTCACCCGTATGGGTCGCGAGCGTGCTCATGACTGTAGGCGTGCCGAGTCCCGGAATGTAATCGAACGCGCTTCTGACCACTCTACCGGCTACCGGATCGAAGAAGTCCCCAGAAGTTGAGGATGTCAGTAGGATCTTGTTGTCCTTGTTCACGGCGAAGCTCTGAAAGCGCCCGCGATTCATGCCGAAGGTCTCCCATGTGCTCCCTGTACGCTTGAAGAGCGTGTGGTTCGCCAGCATATAAAGCTCGCCCGCTGGGTTGATCGCGATATCGCTAATGGTCTCAACGGGAAGCGTGCCGCGCGATTGCCATGTTGCTCCGGAGTTACTCGATACGAATCCGCCGCCCATCGTGCCGGTCATTGCATCCGAGAAGAATCCACCATCGATCAAGACGACGCGACCGCCGTTGATGCTGAACGCTGACGAATTGCAGAAGAGGAGATGCTTCCAAGTTGCTCCGCCATCAGTTGAGCGCATCAACTGCGACATCGCGGTGTGAAAAGAATAGCCGGTCGCTCCAAGTCCACTGATCACATAGAGCGCGCCATCATTACCCTCTAGTAACGAGATCACGTTTAGCGATACATTCGCAGTGACGTCAGAAAATGTGGCGCCGCCATCCACTGAGCGCTTAAGTCCGCCGAAGCCCTTTACATAAGAATAGATCGCACCAGTGCTCGTCGCTAACGCTCGGACACCCTCAAAGTTTTGCCCTTGAGTAGTGACCATTGTCCACGACGCGCCATCGTCAGTGGTGCGGAATACGCCGCTCGGCCCTACCCAAAGCGGATCATCGTTCTGATCGAACGTGATATCGAACGACGACATCGCAGCGCCCGGCGGATTGCTCAACATTTGCCAACTGCCGCCGTTGTCGCGGCTGAAGTAGGTGACGCCGCGCGACGAACCGTGCGTGATCACAATGTACGGATCGTTCTTCGAAGTGAACTTGAACTCCGCGTCCGAGATGTTATACTGTATCTGGTAAGGGGTCGTCTTAAAGGTCTTCGTATTCAGATCATAGGTTCGGATCTCCTTATCCAGCGTTACCGTGTAGACTGCATCAGCGTTCAATGCACCGAGCGCAAGATGCCCGTCATCGGAATTGATCTCCTGACCATTCTCGAAGTTCAGATCGTATCGCATGATCTTCCCATCGAGGATCGCAACGATCGCATCGTCCAGCACTTCGACATCGGTGAAATTTCCACCGAGCATTGGCAGGTCTGATATCTCAGCAATGGTAACCTTCTTGCCACCGCTTCCACCGCCGTCCGGTTCGGGCTCGGTAGCCTTCTCGCAGGAGCTGAGCAGGAGAGGGGAAACAAGAAGTATGAAAAGGTATCGGTAAATGAAAGGTCTCACGTGTTGCTTCATCAGATAAATGGAAGGAGATGTCATGGCTACAAAGATACGACAACGAGCGTAGCTAGTCAAAGACGAAAAATGGCGAATTCTTACCCGTTACGTTAATAGAAAACCCTCCGTTCGAAGGGCAATCTCGGATCTGAGGCTCAATCAATCAGCCTGCTTCGACGAATCTCTTGAAATCCTTAAGCATCTTGAGCGTCTGCTTCCTGAACGCCCCAGGCATCACGAAGGCGATCACTCGCATGAATCCCCTGAACTCGAACTCAGTCTCGATGGCGTACCGGGTCCGGGTGGGCGAGAGCACTTCAAAGGTGTTTGTATTAATGTTCTTCACCCCGTTTGCATCATAGAGCACATCGAACCTCTCGGGCAAGCTGTTATTTAGGATCGTCTCGACCATCTCGATCTTCCGTTTTCCCATTTGATAGGAGAGGGCCATGGTCGATCCGTTGGCTCCAGGCGCGCCCTGCAGCAGTTTATAGCCAATGAGCCCTTCCTGCCACTTGTGCATGCTCTCGATGTCCTGAAATTTCTCGACCACTGTGGCGAGTGGTCGGTCGATGTCGATACTTGATGAGTACTTCATTGCGTGTTTACTTCGTATTAGTACGCATTCTTCCTGTCCGGTTACTTTTTTTGTTGATATTTCCAGTGGCGGTGCTTGCCCTCGCCGATCCACTCTATCGCGGTCTCGAGTCGCTTCGTACGCGTGGCATCCGTCTTTGCCTCCTCGAGCCACACAATATAATCGCGCTTCGCACCAGGCGGGAATGCATCGAAATTCTTCCTAGCTGATGCCTTCTTCTTGAAGGCAGCAGTCATGTACGCCGGCGTAGGCGGCACTTTGATCTCCTTCTTCGGTACCGCAGTGATCTTCACGCCCTGCTCATTTAGCCTCATCGCCTGCTTCATAAACGCGACGAGCACGCGGTCGGAAGGAAGATCATCGAGTGAGGTGATCTTGCCGAAGCCACCCATGCCACCCTCGGTCAGATAACCCTTCGGATCATCGAGCAACTTCGTCTTCCAGAATCCAAAAGCGCAATGCGCCTTGAATGCCACGAACTGGCAGAACGGATCGCCGAGATAATCAAATGCCGGCGAGCTCCACTTCAGCGTCTCCTCGACATCCGGACACGTCTCGTGAATGAGCTCGCGAAGATGCGTCAGAATAGGTTGCGCGAATGGCTGCGCCTTCGCGATGTATGCGTCGATACGTTTATCTCGGGGCATGAACACGGAAGTTGAGTTGTGTCAATTCTCTACAAAGATACGAAATTGATCGAAGGGGATGTGCGGGCAAGGCATACACGCAGACGATCATTCGGTAACAGGGTAGAAAGAACGAAAGGGCAGGGGATGGCCTTAAAAAAGGTCGCCGAGCGTATTGCGCTCGGCCTATGGCCCGCGCCTTAGCGTGTTCTCTTTCCGCCCTGTGTTATGTCCTTGTCTGTTCCAATCAAGCACCCGAGCGAGCGTGTAACTGCGCGCAAATACGTCAGCAACCTGCTGCTTACACATGCGATCGAATCGCGCATGGAGTTCTTCGTGCGCACATTGATCGGTGCGTTGATCGTGCTGAGCGTCACCGCAGTCATTCTCGATACGGAGCCCTACTTCAAGCAGTTCCACCATGCGTTTCGCATAATCGAGTACACTGCTGCGATCGTCTTCACGATCGAGTACTTACTCAAGCTCTGGTGCTGCGTCGAGCTACCAAAATATGCAGATGCCTGGCATGGACGCTTCCGCTACGCGATGTCGTTCTTCGCGATCGTCGATCTCATCGCGATCGTGCCGTTCTTCCTGGTGCACTCGGGGCTCGAGGTCTTCCTCTCATTCCGTGCATTGATGCTCTTGCGTATTGTGCGGATACTGAAGTTCGGACAGTACTCGAAATCGATGGGGATGATACTGCGCGTGCTTCGCAACAAGCGCAAGGACATCGTGATGTCGATGTTCATCGTGACGGTGCTGCTTGTCATCAGTTCCTCGATCATGTATTTCGTCGAGCACGAAGCTCAGCCCCAGGCATTCATGAGCATACCGCGTGCGATGTGGTGGGGAGTAGCAACGCTGCTGACGATCGGCTATGGCGACATCTACCCGATCACCGCACTCGGCAAGATCTGCGCATCTATTATAAGTATGCTCGGCATCTCGATCGTCGCGATCCCTCCAGGCATCATCGTCTCCGGCTTCATCGAGCAACTTCACAAGCGCGAGCATCACGTCTGCGAGAACTGCGGACATGAGGTGCATATACATTGAAGACAACAGAAGGAACGCCCAATCACAACAAGCGATGGCTCTGGTTAGTCGTTGCACTAGCCGTCATCGGCTTTGTGTTTCTCATCACATCGCCTGTGCTCAAAGGGCCGATGGACGCAGCGATCGCATGGACCGAGCAGCGCATGCACGACAATCCCGTGCTCGGCGCCGCGCTCTTCTTCTTGCTATCGATGCTATCGGCGACGCTCAACTTCACAACGAGCGCGATACTCGTACCACCAGCAAATCTCGCATGGGGCCGCACGATCACGTTCCTGCTACTGTGGGGCGGATACATTTTCGGCGCGGTCATCGCGTATGGCATTGGGCGCCTGGCGCATCCACTCGTCGTCAAGCTCGGATACGAAAAGAAGCTGCTTGAATACAAGGAGTTCGCTAACACGCGGATGAAATTCTGGACGGTGCTGCTCATCTGCATCGCTGCGCAATCCGAGCTTTCAGGTTATCTCTTCGGCGGATTGCATTACAACTTCCTCAAGTACATGGCTGCGATGGTGATCGTCGAAGCGCTCTACGCCTGGCTGATCGTCTCAGCGGGACAAAGCCTGCTTCAAGCCAGCCCTTTCATGATACTACTGTCTCTAGCAGGATTCGTCGCGGTGGCGTTGACCGCGGGCTATATCGTCCGAAGGATGAAAAAGAAGCATAGCGTGACGCAATAATCGCGGGTGCGCGGCCTTTCTGCCGTATGTTGCGGGTCGATAACCGACTTAAACTATGAGGCTATTCATCCTTGCGCTCCTGACGCTCGCGATCGCATCATGCGAGCAGCCAACGGTACCGACCATCGATCTGACTCGCTTCGACTCACTCAATGTTAGCTTGAGCAGAGACAGCGTGATCGTTAACGACTCTGTCACCGCGACGATCAACATCACGAAGGAAGAACTTGCTCAAGTCCAGTACTCTTGGTTCGTGAATGGGATACGGGATCCGGAGACTTCGACCAATCTACGTTTTGCACCCAACGAACCGATCTCATACGCGATCGTCTTCGCTATCTTCCACGATGGTGTAGTGGTCATCGCGGACACTGCATGGCTGAAGGGGAGATCCCGGCCATCGCTAACCATCACGGCACCTCCGACAGCCTCTACGCTGATGCCGGTCAAGCTCGAGGCGAAGCTTCAGCACTATGATTCGGTCTGCAAGTACATTTGGTCCATGGGAGATGGATTTGCATATTATCCAACGCAGGACTCGATCAACTATA